>NC_018485.1:2526462-2838208 GCF_000304315.1 Methylocystis sp. SC2
CGTGAGATAGAAGCCGACGAAACAGTCGAGCGTCCAGGTCAGCGCCACTGCGCCGAGAATCCACTCGCCGATCCCGCTCATCGCGAGAAACATGTGCAGGCTATAGACGAAGGGCATGATGTCGTTCTTGCCCGCGGGCAGACCGCGCCATGAGACGCGACCGAGTTCATGGCCGTCGATCGGATCGAGATGGATGAATTCGAAGTCCAGCGGCGGCGCGCCGTCGCGCGCCGCCATGCCGATCTGAGCGGAGCCGGGGTAGCCGAGATACACGGTGCGCGCTTGCGCGCCCGGAACCAAGGTTTCGGCGCGCTTTACGAGTGCCGCCGCGTCAAGCGCTATCCCGGCGCGGGGGCCGGGATAGAGTTCGGGCGTCAGCCAGTGATTGATCTCGAGCCAGAAGGCGAGCAGGCTTCCGGTCAAACCGACGAGGATAAGAAACCCCGCCATCGCAAGACCGGCCCAGCGATGCAGCCAGACGAAAAAACCGCGAGTCATGCCGCACTCCTCGGTTAAACGAGCGCTTTCCCGTTGCGAATGGCGGGAAGTTGGTTGGCTGCATCACCACTCCAATCGCAGCGAACCCACCACGGTGAACGGCTTCGCCGGGAAGGCGCTGACGGGCAGCGTGAAGTTGTTGAAGAAGTTGTCGGGCCCGGTGAAGTAGCGGGCGTTGTTGATGTTCTTCAGATTGACCTGCGCGGTCAGCTTGTGTCCGTCGAGCAGCGTCGCATAGCTGCCAAAGGCGTCGAAACGCGCCCAGCCGGGAAGGATGAACGTATTCTGGATGTCGCCCCAGGCGTGCGATTGTCCCGTGACGCCGCCGCCGACGCGAAAACCCAGCCCGTTCTCGCCAAAGTCGTAGGTGAGAAACACTTTGCCCAAATGACGCGGCACGTTATCGCGATGGTTGCCGAGCAGGCCGCTCGGCGGACCATAGATCGCCGGATCCAACAGCCCAAATGGATTGAGTCGGTTCACGACATCGTCGGAAATCACTTTGGCGTCGATATGCGAATAGTTCGCGATAATGGCCAGCCGGTCGGTAATGGCCCCCGTAACGTCAAGTTCGACGCCGCGGCTGCGTTGCAGGCCTGAAATAACAGAGAGGCCAAAGCCCGAGGAAAGGGTCGGCACGGGCACGCCTGAGCGCGTGATCTGATAAAAGGCGAGCGTCGCGGTCAATCCCGGCAGCGGCTCGGCCTTCAGGCCGACTTCCCACTGCTGGCCACGTTGCGGCGGCAAGGGCTCGCGGTTCGTGCCCAGCCCGTTGTTCAGCCCAAAAGACCTGGAGTAGCTGCCATAGACGTTCAACTGAGGGAGAATGTCGAAGACGACGCCGGCTCTAGGAGTCCACGCTCTGTCGATCGCCGTCCGTGCGTCGAGACGATTCCGTATCGCCTCTTCCTTCGTCGCGCTGTAATCGAAAGCCGGATCGCCGGAGCAACAGGTGAAGACGCTGCCATTCGTCTGATCGGCGACGTCATATCTGACGCCCGCCAAAACATGCAGGCGATCGAACCAGGTCACATAGTCCTGAACATAGAAGGCCTTCTGTTGCGTGACCGACGACAAATGAAATTTGTATCCCGAACCCGCGACTCCCGCCTGATAGAAGGATGACGGCACGAGCCCATAGACGGGCGCGAAAGGATTGAGCGGAACGAGGTTGAACGGAACGTTCGCCGGCGAGAAACCGTCGTATGACGTCGCCGCGTAGTAGCTGGAATTCCCACTGTAATAGTCGAGACCCGTCAGGAAAATGTGATTTCCGCCAAGCGCCTGGAATTTGCCCTCGATGTCGATGTTGGTCGAGAACGAATAGTTATTGAGCGACTGAGCCGCGGCCTGTCGTTGAAATTGGAACGTCGTCGGATCGATGCAGAAAAATGGTTGGCAAGCGACCGTCAGGACCGAGTTGGCGGGCGATCTCAACTGCGAATAGAGAAAGCGATTCGTCACCTTCCAGTCTTCGTTCAGATTTTGACGGAAACGATAGCCGACGTAGAGTTGATTGCTTCGGGTCTTCGGCTCATTGGGCTCATTGAGCGAAACATTGAGCGGAATGTCCGGCAGATTGGGACCGATCGGGGGTAAACCGACTTCCGCAGCGGTGCTTTGTGTTTGAAATTGTGCGTCGGCGGTGAAGTCCGTCCACTCTGTCGGCCGGTAGCTCACGACCGGCGCGATGAAGAATTTCTGTGAACCGTTCCGAAAGTTGCGGAACGAGCCCCAGTTCTGGTAGGCGCCGGTGACGCGATACGCAAGCCCTTCCGCTTGCTGGACCGGGGCGGACACATCCCATTGGGTGCGGTACCAGTTGTAATTGCCGACCTGCTGCTCGATGACGTAGCGCGGCTGGGCCAAAGGCTCTTTGGTGATGAGATTGATCAGGCCGCCGGGCTCCGCGCGGCCGTAAAGCACTGACGCAGGTCCTTTCAATACCTCGATTCGCTCAATATTCGCCGTATCGAAGGCAAATGCCTCCGTGCGCAAATTGTTGCGATAAATATTCAGGCTCTGGAAACCGCGGATGTTGAAGTTATAGCCGGCGTCGTCATTGCTGTTCGACGTCACGCCCGACACGTTTTCGAGCGCGTCTTGAACCTGCGTGATGTTTTGATCTTTCAAAACCTGTTTCGGAATCACCTGAATCGAGACAGGCAGCTCTCGAATCGGGATGTCCACCTTGGTCGCGGTCGACGCCTCGCGAACGACATAGCCTTGCGTCGGCGTCTTGGGCTCGGTTGCGAAACGTGTTCGGACCGCGGCGGCGTCGGCGTTCGACGATCCCGGACCCGGCGCAGGAGCGCCGCGGGGCGTCGGCGTCGGGCGCCGCTGGCCGCCGACGTCGATCGTCGGCAGCGATTGCTGCGCGTGAGCCAAGGAAGAGAGGGCGAGCGTCAGAGCGCCGGCGGACACGCCGCGCGAAAGGAAGGCGGGCAACATCTTTCTATTCTCCTGATGCGGCGCGAAGGCCGTCGTGATCGCAGATGCGCTGAGGCGCGCGCGGCCGAGAGCGGCCGAGTCGATCAGGAGAAAAGCGGCGGCGCCTGCGACGACCAGGATGTCGCCCAGCCCGACGGCGCGCTTATCGGGACTTCGGGAACGCGCGCCAGAACATCAGAGATCGCCTCCAACGCCGCGAAGGGCGCCAGCGCCCAGGTCGCGCTCAGCCCGCCGAACGCAAAGGCGGCGGGACAGAAGATGCAGCAAGCCGCGTGAGAACAGCTTTCGTGTCCGGCGTTTCCGTTGAGATCGTTGTCGGCGCAGGGACGGTCGTTCGACGA
Source organism: Methylocystis sp. SC2 (assembly GCF_000304315.1). Taxonomy (NCBI): domain Bacteria; kingdom Pseudomonadati; phylum Pseudomonadota; class Alphaproteobacteria; order Hyphomicrobiales; family Methylocystaceae; genus Methylocystis; species Methylocystis hydrogenophila. The sequence goes on from NC_018485.1 coordinate 2,529,753, forward strand.
GAGGGCGAATCCGGCCTCGGCGCCCATGGCGCCATTGGCCGGCCGCAGGCCGACCAAAGCGACAATGCTCTGCGTCAGGAACAAAAGCGCAAAGAGGGCGGCGAGCGGGCGCGGCATGGCTTTGCGCCAGCTGCTTCCTCTCGCCCCTCTGATCATGTGATCCGCTCCTGCGTCAGTCGCCGGCGTCGTCCAGAACACGCGGCCGATCTGTCGCTTCCATCCATAGCGATGAAAGGTCGCGGGAACCTCGCAAAAGGAAGAGAAGCCAGCAAAAGTCGATACTGTTGCTAAAGCGCAACAGTAACGCCTTCGCGCCATGCGCAGGCCTAGACGCTGACGTCTTGAGCTTGCCAGCGGCGCGCGCTCGGCTATGAAATGCTTCGACGCCCTTTTGCGGCGGCGTTTGGGAGCGGCGCCCATGCGAATTCTCTTGGTGGAAGACCAAGCCAGCTTGGCGCGCCAGGTTGCTGAGAAGATCCAGCGCTCGGGTTACGACGTCGATCAGGTCGAGACGATCGAAGAGGCGCTGCGCGCGCTCGACAGCTGCGCCTATTCGCTCGCTCTGCTCGACCGGCGGTTGCCGGACGGCGACGGCGTGGCGCTCGTATCCCGGATTCGCAAGCTGCAGCCTGCGACGCGGATTCTGATGCTCACGGCGCTCGACGCCATCGACGATCGAATCGAAGGGCTGGAGGCCGGCGCCGACGACTATCTGACGAAGCCGTTCAATCTCGACGAAATGATCGCGCGGATCCGCGCGAATCTGCGCAAGCACGGCGCGAGCCTGGCGCCGCCGGTCGCGATCGGCGCCATGTCCTTCGATCTCGAGCGAAGCGAGGCGTTTGTCAAAGATCGTCCCTTGCTGCTGTCGCGTCGCGAACTGATCCTGCTCGCGACTCTCGTGCGGCGCGCGAATTGCGTCGTCTCGCGCGAGGCGTTGAACGCCGAGCTCTATGGATTTGGCGAGGAGGTTCAGGATCACGCGCTGACCTCGCTCGTGTCCCGCCTGCGCACGCGACTGGCGGCGTCCGACGCGCGAGTCGAAATCTATTCAGCGCGCGCGCTGGGCTATATCCTAAGGGAGATGAAGGAGAATGAGGGCGACGCGTGACGCGGGGCTCGTCGCTCGCGCGCCGGACGGTCGGCTACCTCATGCTCGCGCAGATTTCCGCCTTCGTTCTCGCCTGGGCGATCACGCTCGGTCTCGGCCTCTCCGGCGTTGAAAGATTTACCCAGTCATGGGACGAACTCGCCGCCTTCCGCACCGCCGAACTCGTGATTGATTCGCTCAAACCTGACGAAACCGGCGACGTCCATATCGTTCCTACGCCCCAACTTGAATCCGAGCTGAAGCGACTCCCGAGATTTAAATACGCGGCCTTTGACTTCAGGACGAAGCTGCCTGTCGACGGCTCCTCGCCGGAGCTCGTCGCGACGCTAAAGGATGTGGTCGCGGTGAGTCCGACGCATTCGCATTTCGTGTTGCCGGGCGATCCCGATACGCCGACGCTGGGTTTCATGGGTCCGTATCGGACGCCCTATGGAAGGTTTCAGATCGCGAGCTATCGGGCGAAATTCCGGTGGGACGACATTTTCCTTTCGATGCGCGAAGATCTTCTGAGCGTCGCGGCCTATCTCGTCGCGGCCGCTTTGCTCTCCGGCGCGACCGCATGGCTCGCGGTCCGACAGGGGTTGACCCCCTTGCGCAGCGCCGCCGCCGAAGTGGCGCAAATCGACATGAACTCATTGAACAAGCGATTGCTCTCGGACGACGTTCCGGTTGAAGTGGCGCCTTTCGTCGACGCGGTGAACGAAGCGCTCAAGAGACTCGACGCCTGGGCGGCGCGTCAGCGCCGGTTCACGGCCAACGCCGCGCATGAACTGCGCACGCCGCTGGCGATCATGCGGGCGCGACTGGAGAATGCGAAAGCCTCGTCGCTCAAGAGCGAATTGCTCGGCGACGCAAGCCAGCTGCGCTCGATCGTCGAAGAAATGTTGGTTGCGGCGAGATTGACCGAGGGTCAGGCGCCGCTTGACCAGCACGTAGATCTCTCCGTCGCCGCCCGCCGGGTCGTCTCGGATCTATTGCCTCTCGCGATCGAGCGCGACCGCTTCATCGATTTCGACTGCGTCGCGAACGCAGAAGCGCGCGGCAATCAGCGCGCGATCGAATGCGTCCTGACCAATCTCGTCGACAACGCCCTGCGCGCCGAGCCGCCCAAGGGATCGGTCGTCGTTAACATCGACGGCGATAGAGTCGTCGCGGTCGTCGATCACGGCGAAGGGATCGCCGCCGCCGACCGCGAGATGATCTTCGAGCCCTTCTGGCGAAAGAGCGAAGCCAGCCCCGGCACCGGCCTGGGACTCGCCATCGCCAGGGAGATCGTGGACGCGCACGGCGGCCGTATTTGGGTCGAAGAGACGCTCGGCGGCGGCGCGACGTTCAAATTATGGTTTCCTGCCGCGGCGTCGGAGACGCACGCCAATCCGAACGAGGAGCATTCTTCTTCGCGCACGAACGCTCCATCTTAATAATCAATTCATTTTGTTGTAAATTCGAGTCCTCTCCTGCGCCAACGCTCGCCAGCAGGTTTGAAGACGTCTCGTTAGCCGTTTTGGTCTACGGAGGCGGCGCCGTGGATCCTCGCCCCGGGACTCGGAAGCCCGGCGGCGGCTCGCCGACCCCTCCGATATTCATCGGGCGCGAGGGCGGCTGCGGTAGCCGCACGCATCGCTCGGCGTCAAGTTCATCGATGCTGACGATCTCCGCATTTTCCTTGTCGAACTCGTCGCCGATACTTCACCGTCCCCGTCATTCAGCCCGCCAAGACAGGCCGAGCGGCTGTCGCTGTTGGCGGCAGAATGCAAATTTTTTCAGCGTTCGCTGCCGCCTCTCAAGCAAAGCGCGTCACGCGAATGGTTCCTCGCGAACGTCTCGCTTGCCAACGTTCGTAACCGCGAACGCTCGCAAACCTGCCGTCCAGAGCGATTAGGCGGATTAGCGCCATACGGCTCGGCTGTAGGTGGCGCCTTCATTGCATCCGTTTGGCCTGAGGGCGTCGCTTGCGACGTCACCCGGTCCACAGAAGGGCCCCCAGCATCGCCGCTGTCCTGAACGTCTGCTTCGCAGGCGTTCAGGCAGCGGCTTTTTTCGTTTCTGGGGCGCGCAGCCGAGATGCAGATGAGGTTCGCGATGAAGAGAGCACAGCCGCAATTGATGCGCCGACAGGCGCCACGGCGCGGCGCAAGTTTGATCGTCGTGGCGGCCGCGCTCATTGCGGCCGACGCGAACGCCGCGCCCCGCAAGAATGCGCCGTCCGAGGCGGCGGCGATACGACTTCAAGCGCCGCCGCCGCCCCTCGCGCCGGTCGCGCCGCCTCCGCCGCCGCCGGCGCCCATGGGAGTGTTCGGCGCCGATATGCCGGCCGCCGGGAAACTCATTTTTTCCATCACGCCCGTCTTCGCCAATCTGTCGGGCATCAAAATGGGAACGCGCACGGTCTCGAACGAATATATCGTCACGACGGTGCCGTTCTTTCTCAATCCAAGGCAGACCGTGCGCATCATTCCGCAAAACATCGCGGTCGCGACGCAAATTGCCGGCCTGAGCTATGGCGTCACGAAAGATTTCGCGGTGGTTCTCACGGCCGGCATGATCGAGAAAAATCTCAACGCGCTAACCTTCAAGGGCGCGTCGGGCATTCTGCCGCTCGGCAGGAGTTTGCCGGGAACGACGAGCCTTGCCGACGTCACTTTGTCGGGCGTCTATCGCATCTATCAGGACGAGGTCCACCGCATCCAGCTCTCGCTTGGCGTCTCCTTCCCCGCCGGCAGCTACACGGCCACCTTCAAGGACTTTCTGCTGCCGGACGGAACCCGCCGCAACATCCGAGGATTCTATGGCATGCAGCCCGGCACGGGCACGTTCGATATTTTCCCGGGCATCGTCTACGCCGGCTATCTGGGACCGTGGTCGTGGGGCCTCGGCTATCGCGGGCGCTTCCCTCTGGCCGCAAATTCGCTGGGCTATTCCTGGGAATATCTGCTCGAATATCGCCTGCGCTTCCCGCTCGGCCCCAATCCCACCGGGGGCTACCGCTGGGGCGATCTGCATGAATTCAACGCCTGGGGCGGCTACACCTGGACGCCCGGACTCACCACCACCTTCCGCGTGAGCGGTTCGACGCAGGGCCCGATTCGCGGCTTTGATCCGGAAATCCGCGGCCCGGCCGTGCCCGCCAACCCGGCCTTCTATGGCGGACAGCGGGTCGAACTCTTCGGCGGCGCGACGATCAGCGGCAAATTTATCGGCTATGAGAATGCGACGGTCGCGGTCGAGGCCGGGTTGCCTGTTTATCAGAATCTCAACGGTCCGCAGATCATGAAGAACTGGCAGGCGGGCATGTCGTTGCGGTTCAAGATATAACGTGCGTTGGTCGCGGCCCGGCGGGCGGATCGCAGAGACTTACGGCGATGCGCCGCCGCTGGCGCGACCTATACATGCGCTCACTGGACGTCGGGAATTGAAGATCGTCATCGTCGACGAAAGCCCCATTCGCTCGCTGATCCTGGAGGAGGGGCTGCGTGACGCCGGCTTCACGCAGGTCGAGCGCATCAGCGAGATGCACAATCTGCTGAAGCACATCTACGCCAGCGACCCTGACGTGATCCTGATCGATCTGGAAAATCCTTCGCGCGATACGCTTGAACAAATGTTTCAGGTCAGTCGCGCCGTGCGTCGGCCGATCGCCATGTTTGTCGATCAGAGCGATACGGCGTCCATTCAAGCCTCGGTCGACGCTGGCGTCTCGGCCTATATCGTCGACGGGTTGAAAAAGGAGCGCATCAAATCGATCCTCGATCTGTGCGTGTCGCGATTCAACGCCTTCTCGAAGCTTCAGGATGATCTCGAACAGGCCAAATCCGATCTCGAGGAGCGCAAGACGATCGAACGCGCCAAAGGCATATTGATGAAGGCGAAGAAGCTTTCCGAAGAAGACGCCTACAAATTGATGCGCGGCGCCGCCATGCGCGAAAATAAAAAAATCATCGAAATTGCACGCTCGGTCATCACTGCGGCGGAGATGTTTAAATGACCGGCGAAGCGCATGTGAAAATCGGCTTCATTCCGCTCGTCGACGCCGCTGCGCTGTTGATTGCCGCGCATAAGGGATTCGCCAAGGCGGAAGGTCTCGACATCGAACTGATCCGCGAAGCGTCTTGGGCGAATATTAGAGACAAGCTCGCCATTGGCCGCTTCGATGCGGCGCATCTTCTGGCGCCCATGGCGGTCGCGTCCACGCTCGGACTGGGCCATGTGCGAGTTCCGCTTGTCGCGCCGATGAATCTCGCGATGAACGGCAATGCGATCGCGGTGTCCACAGCGCTCTATGCCGAACTCGCCGCGCAAGGCGAGGTCGCGCATCCGGCGCAAACCGCGCGTGCGCTCGCCAAGCTCGTCGCGCGGCGAAGGTCCGAGGGACGCGAGCCTTTGACCTTCGGCATGACCTTTCCTTTTTCCATGCACAATTATCAGCTGCGCTACTGGATGGCGGAAGGCGGCGTCGATCCGGATGAAGACCTGCGCCTGATCGTTCTGCCGCCGCCCTACATGGTGGAAAATCTCGCGCGCGGCCAGCTCGACGGCTTTTGCGTCGGCGCGCCCTGGAGTTCTGTCGCGGTCGACGCCGGCGTTGGCGTCATTCTGCATTTCGGCTGCGAGATTTTCGCCTGCGCGCCCGAGAAAGTCCTAGCGCTGCGCGAAAGCTTCGCCGACGATGACCATCATCTCGTCGCCGCGCTGATCCGCGCGATCGATAGGGGCGCCGCCTTCGTCGACGAGCCGCAAAACCTAGGCGAGGTTTCGCACATTCTCTCGCGCCCGGAATATGTCGGCGTCGACGCCGAGATCATCCGCCGCGTGCTCACCGGCAATTTGCGCGTCAAGGCGCGCGAGGAGCGAAGCGACGCCAATTATCTCATCATCGGAAGAGACGGCGCCATGCGGCCGGATCCGCGGCAAGCCGAATGGATCTATGCGCAAATGCTGCGCTGGGGGCAGACGCGCCATGCGCCAGAGATGGCCGATCGCGCGAAGAGCGTCCTGCGCCCGGACCTTTTCGACGCCGCCATCGATTGCGCGCACATTCAGCGCGAAATCGGAGCCTTTGCGGGACCCGCTTTCGGCGACAGAAGTTACGCGGACTATCTCGCCGAATTCGATATCGGACAGCGCCTGTGAGCGCTGAACTGATGTTCAAAAGGGACAGCCGTTAGGCGCCTCTCGCCTAAGCATTCGGCGCCGCAAAATGCCGCCTGCCGCCCTCGGTCAGCGCCAAACGCCCGCATTCTACAGGAAAAACCACGTCTGCGCCTCTGGCCCGAATTGTGCAATCACCTCATTGGTCAACGACGACCGCCGGTCCGCCGGAACGAGCCCAAAGCTGGGTTCCGTCACAGAAGCGATTTCGCAATTTGCGTCGCGCTTTGGTCGTCTTGCCCGTTCTCACCCCACAAGGCGGAGCGACCTGTGACCGGACCGTTTGGCCGTTCAGCAGAGTCGACACATGACTGGATTGCAGGATTGCAGAAGTCGCGAGAAGCTTGTCGTCGTCGGCGCCGGCATGGCGGCGACGCGTTTCGTCGAGGAGCTGACGAAGCGGGCGCCGGATCGATACGACATTCTCGTGATCGGCGATGAACCGCGGCTTGCCTATAATCGCGTGCTGCTGTCTTCGGTGCTGGCCGGGGAATTGTCGGTCGACGACATCGAGCTTAAGCCCCGGCAATGGTGGCGCGCCGCCGGCGTTGAGCTCCTGAGCGGCTGCAAGGTCGTCAACATCGGCGCCGCCGCGCGGCGTCTTCTTCTCGATAATGGCCGGAGCGTCGACTATTCGAAGCTCGTGCTCGCCACCGGTTCGCGCGCAGTAAGGCTGCCGATCGGGGGCGCCGATCTTCCGGGCGTTCACGTGTTTCGCGACGTGGAGGACGTCGATGCGCTGTCGCGGCTGGAAGGCGAAAGCGCGCGCGCGCTCGTCATCGGCGGCGGCCTTCTTGGGCTTGAAGCGGCCTATGGCCTCGCTAAACGCGGCGTCGACGTGACGCTGGCCCATGTCATGGATCGGTTGATGGAGCGCCAACTCGATGCGGCCGGCGCCGACATCCTGCGCCGCCTCGTCGAAGAGAAGGGCGTGCGCGTGCTGCTGAACGCCAATGCGACGCGCATCAGCGGTTCGGGCCGAGTGGAGAATGTCGAGTTCGCCGACGGCCGAACGGTTCCAGCCGACGCCGTGGTTTTCGCCGTTGGCATTCACGCCAACGCCGATCTTGCGCGACAGGCGGGTCTTGACGTCGGACGCGGCGTGATCGTCGACGACGGTCTTGAGACGAGCGAGTCAGGGGTCTTCGCCATCGGCGAATGCGCTGACCATCGCGGCGTCTGTTACGGGCTCGTCGAGCCGGCCTATGAGCAGGGGCGCGTTCTCGCCATGCGCCTCGCCGGTGAAGACGCGTCCTATGGCGGCAGCGTCGTCTCCACCAATTTGAAAGTCTCCGGCGTGCGTGTCTTTTCAGCCGGGGATTATCTCGGCGAGGTCGACGCGCGCCGCATCGTCTGCAAGGATCCGCGCATGGGGATTTATCGCAAGCTTGTCATGCGCGACGACAGGCTGGTGGGGGCGATCCTGATCGGGGATACGCGCGGCGCCGCCGACATCCTCGACCTCATTCGCTCCGGCGCGGACGTTTCATCTATGTGCGACGAATTGATGTTCGGCGCGCCGATGCAAGAGGCGGCCTGACATGTCCGTCGATTTCACGCTTGACCAGAAGCGCTATCTCGAAGGCTTCGCCGCCGGCTTCTCCGCGCGCGGCGGACAAAAAGCGCCGCCCGCGCAGGGGCAGCCGATGGGGCCCGACGCCGCGCATTTATCCGCGCAGGACCGCGTCACGGCTGCAGGCGGCAAGCTCAACGATCAGGAAAAATGGAAGCGCGAAGAGCATCCATTCGACGCCTGGCCGCGGCTTGTCGCTCAAGCGAAGGAGAACGCGCCGCCAAAGCCCCCCGACAATTTCCGCTGGCGCTACTATGGGCTCTTCTATGTCGCGCCGGCGCAGGACGCTTACATGTGCCGGCTGCGCATCCCCAATGGCGCGCTTAATCACTGGCAGTTCGCCGGCCTCGCTGATCTCGCGGAAAATTACGGCGGCGGCTATCTGCATGTAACGACGCGCGCCAATATCCAGATCCGCGAAATCGCGCCGAAGAACGCCGCCAATATTTTGGAGGCGATTCAGGATCTGGGACTGTGGAGCAAGGGTTCCGGCGCCGACAATATCCGCAACATCACCGGCACGCCGACCGCCGGCGTCGATCCGCAGGAGCTCATCGATACGCGCCCCTATGCGCGCGCCATGCATCATCACATCCTCAACGATCGCTCGCTCTATGGCCTGCCGCGCAAGTTCAACATCGCCTTCGACGGCGCTGGATTGATCGGCGCGCTGGAGGACACCAATGACATCGGCTTTCAGGCCGTTCTCGTGCACGACCAGCATGGCGTCGCGCCGGGCGTCTATTTCCGTCTCGCGCTCGGCGGCATAACGGGTCACAAGGATTTCGCGCGCGACACGGGCGTGATCGTTCCGCCGGATGAGGCGGTGGAGGTCGCCGACAAAATTCTGCGGGTCTTCATCGAGCATGGCGATCGCACTAACCGCGCCAAGGCGCGGCTCAAATATGTGCTCGACGCTTTGGGCTTCGACAAATTCCTCGCCGCCGTCGAAGAAAAGCTGGGCCGCAAGCTGCTTCGCGTCGACGCGGCGGCGATCGCCGTCCGTCCGCGTCAGGACCGCGCCGCGCATATCGGCGCGCATCGGCAGAAACAGGCGGGCTTCAATTGGATCGGCGTCGTTCTGCCGGTCGGTCGTTTCACCCCCGAGCAGGCGCGCGGTCTCGCCGAGATCGCGCGCCAATTCGGCGACGGCGGCCTGCGTCTCACGGTCTGGCAGAATGTGCTGATCACCGGCGTCGCCGACGCGCGCGTCGCGGAAGCTGTCGCGATGATCGAGTCGCTCGGGCTTTCGACGCAGGCCTCGCCGATTCGCGCGGGGCTCGTCGCCTGCACGGGAAATTCCGGCTGCCGCTTCGCCGCCGCCGACACCAAGCGGCATGCCGAAGAAATCGCCGCCTATTGCGACGCCGCGGCGCCGATCGACACGCCGATCAACATTCATCTCACCGGCTGTCATCATTCATGCGCGCAGCATTACATCGGCGACATCGGACTGATCGGCGCGCGCGTGCCGGTGAACGAGGAGGGCGACACGGTCGAAGGCTATCACATTCTGGTCGGCGGCGGCTTCGCGGAAGATGCCGGCATTGGCTCCGAGTTTTGTCAAAATGTGAAAGCGGAAGAGGCGCCGGAAATGGTGGCGAAAATTTTGCGCGCCTATCGAAAGAACCGGGCGAACGCGCACGAAACCTTTGTCGGCTTCGCGCGCCGTCATGACATCGAGACGCTGCGCCGTCTCGCCAATGAGGAGAGCGCGGCGTGACCCATATCTCCTCTCCGCCGTTTCTCATTCCGCCGAACGCGCCTTTCACGCCCGAGCAGCGCGCCTGGCTCAGCGGCTTCTTTGCCGGCTTCGCCGCGCCCGATGACAGCTCGATTACGCCGCTGTCGCCAGAGGCCAACGCCGCCGTCATGGCCGGCGCCGAAAACGACGATGGCGAGGCGCCGTGGCATGACCAGACGCTGGCGATCGAATCGCGCATGCAGCTCGCGCAAGGTCGGCCGCTGCGTCGCCGCCTGATGGCGGCGATGGCGCAACAGGACTGCGGTCAGTGCGGCTATATTTGCGAGACCTATGCGGACGCGCTCGCGGCGCGCAAGGAGGCGCGCCTCAATCTCTGTGCGCCCGGCGGCAAGGACACGGCGCGCATGCTGAAGGCGCTTGCGGCGGAGCTGGATCAGCCTTCGTCGGCGCCGACCACTGTCGCCCTGATCGAACCCATGATCGCTTCGGCGCCCGGCTGCTCGCGCGACAATCCGGCGCGGGCGACTTTCCTTTCACGCCGTCGGCTGAACAAGGAAGGCTCGGAAAAAGACACCTGGCACATCGAGTTCGATCTCGGCGCCGGCGAACTCAGCTACAAAGTTGGCGACAGCTTCGGCGTGTTTGCCAAAAATGATCTCGGCCTCGTCGATCAGATCATCGCCATGCTCGGCGCCTCGCATGTAACGCCGGTAAGAGACAAGACTCTGCGCGAAGCATTGCTGAGCGACGTCTCTCTCGCTCCCGCGCCTGACTCGCTTTTCGAACTGATCTCCTTCATTACCGGCGGCGCGCAGCGCGAGAGGGCGCGTTTGCTGGCGCAGGGCAAGGATCCTGACGGCGACGCCGCGACGCTCGACGTGCTCGCGGTGCTGCAGAAATTTCCAGGCGCGCGGCCACATCCGGAAGCCTTTGTCGAAGCGCTGGATCCGCTGCAGCCGCGCCTTTACTCCATCTCCTCGTCCCCCAAGGCGACGCCGGGGCGCCTGTCGCTGACTGTCGATGCTGTTCGATATGTCGTCGGCAAGCGCAAGCGTCTTGGCCTCGCCTCGACCTTTCTGGCCGAGCGCGTCGCGCCAGGCGACAGCCTTCCGGTCTATGTGCAGCCGGCGCATGGCTTCGCCCTGCCAGATGATCCCGCGACGCCGATCATCATGATCGGTCCTGGCACCGGCGTAGCGCCATTTCGCGCCTTTCTGCATGAGCGCGCGGCGACCCGCGCGTCCGGCAGGAACTGGCTCTTCTTTGGACACCAGCGCTCGGCCTGCGACTTCTTCTACGCCGACGAATTCGAAACGATGAAGGCGACAGGTCTGCTCACACGTCTGTCGCTCGCCTGGTCGCGCGATGGCGCGGAGAAATTCTATGTGCAGGACCGCATGCGCCAGACCGGCCGTGAATTATGGGCCTGGCTCGCGGAAGGCGCGCATTTTTACGTCTGCGGCGATGCGCAGCGCATGGCCAAGGATGTCGAACGCGCGCTTGTCGACGTCGTCGCCGAATTCGGCGCCCGCAACGCCGATGAAGCGGTCGCCTTCGTCGCCCAACTCAAGAAGAGCGGGCGCTATCAACAGGACGTCTATTGAGGCCGCTCATGCTCGATGAAGTCCTGGCGCTCGCGCCGCTTGAAGATCTGCACGGCAGCGTCGCGCCTGTTCAGGCGACCACGACGCGCTCGACCTGCCCCTATTGCGGCGTCGGCTGCGGCGTGCTCGCATCCGCGAATGGCGCCGAAGTGGTTGGCGATCCGGCCCATCCTGCGAACTTTGGACGGCTCTGTTCGAAGGGCTCCGCGCTTGGCGAAACGCTCGGGCTCGGCGGCCGCCTTCTCCATCCGATGCGCCGCCAGGCCGATGGCGCCTTCGCGCGCGTGAGTTGGGATGCGGCGCTGGACGAGGCCGCCGGCGGTTTTCGTCGCATCGTCGACGCGCACGGTCCTGACGCCGTCGCGGTCTATCTCTCGGGGCAATTGCTGACCGAAGATTACTACGTCGCCAACAAGCTGATGAAGGGCTTCATCGGCTCCGCCAACGTCGACACCAATTCGCGCCTGTGCATGGCCTCGACGGTCGCCGGCCACAAGCGCGCCTTCGGCGCCGACGTCGTGCCGGGCTGTTATGAGGATCTCGACCAAGCCGACCTCATTGTGCTCGTCGGCTCCAACGCCGCCTGGTGCCACCCCATTCTGTTCCAGCGCATCATGCGCAACAAGGAGGAGCGCGGCGCCAAGCTCGTCGTCATCGACACGCGCCGCACGCCGACGGCCGAAAACGCCGACCTGTTTCTGCAGATCAGGCCAGGCGCGGATCAGGCGCTGTTTTGCGGCCTGCTTGTCAATCTCGCGAAACTTGGCGCCTTCGACACGGATTACGTTGGCCGTCATACGGCCGGCATGGAGCGCTCGCTGACGGCCGCGCGGAGCCTCGCGCCGTCGATCGAAGCGGCCGCATTGTCGACCGGACTGCGCGAGGTCGACATTGCGGCCTTCTTCGAATGGTTCGCGCAAACGCCCCGAACGGTCACGGCATTCTCGCAGGGCGTCAATCAATCGGCGCAGGGGACCGACAAGGTCAACGCCATCATCAATTGTCACCTCGCGACAGGCCGCGTTGGCAAGCCCGGCGCGTCGCCCTTTTCGCTCACGGGTCAGCCCAACGCCATGGGCGGGCGCGAAGTCGGCGGCCTCGCCAACAGCCTCGCCGCGCATATGCACTTCGAGCCCGCAAACGTCGATCGCGTTCGCCGTTTCTGGAATGCGCCGCGCATGGCGACGCGCGAGGGGCTGAAGGCGGTGCAGATGTTCGACGCCATTGCGCGCGGCGACGTTAAGGCGCTGTGGGTCGTCGGCACCAATCCGGCGGCGTCGCTTCCAAACGCCACTGCGGCGCGCGCCGCTCTTGGCAAGCTCGAACTCTTCATCGTCTCCGACAATGTGAATTCAAACGACACAATCAACAGCGGCGCGCATCTGCTCCTGCCGGCGCAGGCGTGGGGCGAAAAGAGCGGCGCGGTGACGAATTCCGAGCGCCGGATCTCGCGTCAGCGCGCCTTCCTGCCAACGCCGGGAGAGACTCGCGCCGACTGGGCGATCTTCGCGGATGTCGGGCGACGCATGGGCTTTGCAGGCTTTGATTACCGCTCATCTGCAGACGTTTTTCGCGAACACGCCGCGCTTTCGGCCTTCGAGAATGACGGAGCGCGCGCATTCGACATCGGCGGACTTTCGCGCTTAAGCGACGCGGAATATGACGCGCTCGAGCCGACGCAGTGGCCAATCCGCGATGGCGACGGCAAGGGCCGCGCCCGCCTCTTCGCCGATGGCGCGTTCTTCTCGCAGGGCGGACGCGCCACATTCATCGCGCCGGCGAAGCCGACGTTGGCGACCACATTGACGAAGGATTTTCCGCTTCGGCTCAACACCGGCCGCATCCGCGATCAATGGCATACCATGACGCGCACGGGCGAGAGCCCGCGCCTTGCGCGACATCTTCCTGAACCCTTCCTGGAGATCAATCCGTCGGATGCGACGGACCTTGGCGTAGAAGACGGCGGATTCGCGCGTGTCGCAACGCCCTATGGAAGCTGCGTCTTGCGCGCGGTGGCGACGGACCGCCAGCCCGCCGGGCATGTTTTCGCGCCGATCCACTGGACCGATGAAACCGCCGAGGATGCGCGCATCGGCGCGCTCGTCGCGCCCTTCGTTGACCCTTTCTCGGGTCAGCCGGAATCCAAGGCGACGCCCGCCATCGTCACGCCTTTGCGCTTTGCGCGCCAGGGCTTCCTCCTCTCGCGCGGCTCGATCACGCCGCCCGACGGCGTATGGTGGGCGCGGGTCGCCGTGGGCAATGGCTACGGCTACCGCGTCGCCGGCGACCTGTCAGACGACGGCTGGACAGACGTCATCCGCGCCGCGTCGACGAGTGAAGACTTCATTCAATTGATCGATGAAACGAAGAGCCTTCTCTCGGGCGCAGCCTTCGTCGGGGAGCGCGCAGCGCTCATCTGGGCGCTGGCGCCTGTTTCGCCATCCTGGGATTTGGCGCTCGAACTCTTCGCCCGCGATCGTCTCGATCAGTCAGCGCGGCTTTCGCTGTTGTCCGGTCGCTCGGGCCGACAGCTGACGGATGACGGTCCGCTCGTCTGTTCATGCTTTAGCGTCGGCCAAAAGAAAATCGAAGCCGCGATCCAGCAAGGCTGCCGCTCGGCGCTCGACGTCGGCAAGGCCACCCGCGCAGGCACCAATTGCGGCTCCTGCCGACCGGAAATTCAACGTCTCATCAAGGTTTCTCTCGCGCCCGAGTCTGCGATGGATTCGGCGCGAGAGGACCAAACAAGCATGAAAGAAGGAGCATCTGATGAATCTGTCGGATTTTAAAAAGGCCGGTCATTGGCCGACGCTGCTCGCGGCCTTCCTCTACTTTGACATCAGTTTCATGGCTTGGGTCTCGCTCGGGCCCCTGATGATTTACATCAGCAAAGGCATGCCGATTTCCGTCGAGGACAAACTCTCGCTTGTCGCGATTCCGGTTCTCGGCGGCGCCTTCTTTCGCGTTCCGCTCGGCCTCCTCGCCGATGCGATCGGTCCGAAGATGACGGGCATCCTCGCGCAGGCCATCGTGATGTTCGCCGTCTCTCTGGTGTGTGTCTTTGGCCTGAGCAGTTCGATCGCCATCGCGCTTTTCGGCTTGTCTCTCGGGCTCGCCGGCGCGTCCTTCGCTGTCGCTTTGCCGCAGGCCGGCCGCTGGTATCCGCCGCAATATCAGGGTCTGGTGATGGGCATCGCCGGCGCCGGCAATATGGGGGTCGTGCTCGACACGCTTTTTGCGCCGTCGATCGCGGAGGCGTATGGCTGGCGAACCGTTTACGGCGTGCTGCTCGCGCTGATGGTTTTGGTGCTGCTCATTTATGCGCTGGCCGCCAAGGACGCGCCCGGCGGCAAGACAACCATTGCTCTTGCCGACTACGGCAGAATGCTCGCGGATTCCGATAGCCGCTGGTTCATGTTTTTCTACTTCATCACCTTCGGCGGCTTCGTCGGCCTTGCTTCGGCGCTTCCGCTCTATTTCACGACGCAGTATCACGCCACGGGAGTCGCCGCGGGCCTCATGGTCGCGCTGATCGTCGCCTTCGGTTCGGGTTTCAGGCCCGTCGGCGGCTATATCGCGGACCGCATCGGCGGGGTGAAGACGTTGTGCTTCCTCTTCGTTGTCGTTTCCGCCTGCTATTTCGCCGTCGCCTTTCTTCCGGCGGGACCGGCCCCGGCGAAAGGCGTTGCGGGTTGGGGTTTGACGCAGCTGCCGCCCGTCGCCTTTGCAGCGGTGGCGCTGTTCTCCGTCGGCGTGTTATCGCTCGGCATGGGCAATGGCGCGGTGTTTCAGCTGCTGCCGCAACGTTTTCGCCGTGAGATCGGCGCGATGACGGGCCTTGTCGGCGCCGCAGGCGGGTTCGGCGGATTTTTTCTCGCCAAGACTCTCGCCTACTCCAAAGGAGCGACCGGCGGCTTCACCGCCGGGTTCGTCTTCTTCGGTTTCCTTGCGCTGCTCGGTCTCGTCGGTTTGATCTTCGTGAAGACGCGTTGGCGGACGACCTGGGGCGCCGTTTCCGGCGCGCGAATCTGAGCCGAGGAACAGCCGTGTCGGTCCGCGTCGTTCATGATCTTCGAATCGAAGCGGGCTTTGCGACGCAAAAAGGCCGACGGCCCGACAATCAGGACTATGTCGCATTTTGCCTGGGTTCAGGCGGCGCCGGCGCCTTGCAGGGCGTCGTCGCCGCCGTCGCCGATGGGGTCGGCGGCCACAAGGGCGGACGCGCGGCGGCTGAGACCGCCGTGCGCGCCTTCATCGACGGCTACTATGCGCAGCCGGAGACTTTGGGCGTCAGTCGCGCCGCCGCCCGCTCGCTCGAAGCGGCCAACAGCTGGATCGCGGCGCAGTCGAGAGTCGATCCGGCTTTGGAAGGCATGGCGACGACGTTCAGCGCGTTGATCCTGTCGCGTCGAAGCGCCTTTATTCTTCATGTCGGCGATACGCGCGTCTACCGACTCGCCGGCGCCAGCCTCGAAAGACTGACGAAAGATCACACGCTCGGTCGCGGCGATTTCGCCCATGCGCTCCTTCGCGCCGTCGGCTTCGACGATGCGCTCTTGTTTGATCAGGGAACGCACAGTCTCAATGTCCATGATCGATTTCTGCTGTGTTCGGATGGCGTTCATGGCGCGTTGCCGGACGCGCGGCTGCGTGCGCTGCTCGCCGAAAGGGGCGGGCCGCAGGAAACGTCGGAGAGGATTGTTCAGACGGCGCTCGAGGCGGGCAGCCAAGACAATGTCACTGCGCTTGTCATTGACGTCGTCGATGTGCCGCCCGCCGACGAGCGCGCCCTGTCGCGCGCCTTCGCGGCCTTGCGGATTGGCGAGCTGCCGGCGATCGGAGATCTTGTCGACGATTTTCGCATTGACGGCCTCCTCTCCGAAGGGCGCTACAGTCGGCTGATGCGGGCGACGGATACGCAGAACGGAAAAGCGGTCGTTTTGAAATTTCCGCATCCGCACGTCGCCAATGACGCGGCCTACCGGCTCGCCTTCGTCAATGAAGCTTGGGTTGCGGCGCGGGTAAGAAGCCCGTTCATCGGCGAAGTCGTCGAACTGCCGCCGGCACGACAAAGCCGGCTCTATTCGGTGATGCCATATTACGATGGCGAGACGCTGGAGCGGCGCCTGCGCCGCGAACCGCGCATCGATCTTGCCGAGGGCGCCTCGATCGCCACGCGCCTGTCGCGCGCCATCGCGACCCTGCACCGTTGCGGCGTCATCCACCGCGACGTCAAACCGGATAATGTCATATTGCTTAAGGACGGCGGGCTGCGCCTCGTCGATCTCGGCGTCTGTCGTGCGCCGAACCTCGAGAACTTGCCGGAAATACACGCGCCAGGCACGCCGAGCTATATGGCCCCCGAGCTTTTCGACGGCGCCGCCGGCGATGAAGCGTCGGATCTTTATGCGCTCGGCGTGACGGTCTATCGCATGTTCAGCCGTTGCTATCCTTACGGCGAAATCGAGCCCTTCAGCCGACCGCGCTTCACCAGGCCGCCGCCGCTTGCCCACAAGCGGCCCGACCTTCCGTCCTGGCTCGACGCCGCCATCCTCAAAGCGATCGCCGTCGAGCGCGCCGATCGCTTTGGCGACGTGTTGGAGTTTGCCTTCGAGCTTGAAAACGGCTCGGCGCGCGCGCAGCCGTTGACGCTGCGCAAGAAACCCCTTTACGAACGCAATCCGGTCCTGTTCTGGCAAACGCTCTGTTTGCTGCTGGCGCTCTTATTGGCGATCGCGCTGTTCTATCGCTAGAGCGGATTCACATTAAACCGGCTCATATCCTGCGGCGGCGAAGAAGTTCGCGCATTCCTGCGGCGTGAACTCTTCGAGCACGGCGGCGATCCTATCCCAGAGGGCGTCGACGGTTCGCTCAGCGGCCTTTCGCAGCAGCGCTTTGAGTTTCGAGAAGGCCATCTCGATCGGGTTGAAATCCGGACTGTAGGGCGGGAGATAAAGCAGCCTTGCGCCTGCCGCCTCGATCGCCTTGCGCACGCCAGCGCCCTTGTGGCTGCCGAGATTGTCCATGACGACGATGTCGCCTTTGCCTAGCGTCGGAACGAGAACCTGATCGACATAGGCCTGGAACCAGAGGCCGTTGATCGGTCCGTCGAGGACAAAAGGCGCCGTTAAGCCCGTGTGGCGAAGACCGGCGACGAAGGTCGTCGTTTTCCAATGTCCATGCGGGACGCTGGCGCGCAGCCTCTCGCCCTTCGGGGCGCGCCCGCTCTTGCGCGCCATGTTCGTCGTCGCCCAAGTCTCGTCGATGAAGATGAGCCTCTCGGGATCGAGATCGAGCTGACCATCGAACCAGTCTTGGCGTCGCTTTATGATGTCCGGCCGGTTTTGCTCGCTCGCATGGGCGGTCTTTTTTTGAATGTCAGACCGCAGCGGTCGAGAAACGTCCATAGCGTCGCGCGACTGGCCTTAACGCCGCGCTCGGCGAGCAGCCGCCCCAAGAGTTCGCTGATGGTCAAATCCGGCGTCGCCTTGATCAGTCCTAGCAGATAGTCGCGGTGCGGATCGAGCTTCGAGCGTCGCGGCTGCCCCTGCTTGCGCGCCGTTCGCTCGCCCGTCTCGCGCGCCCGCCGCACCCACACGATCGCCGTCGCGTCGCCGATCCCAAACCGCGCTGCGGCGTGGCGAGCCGGCAGTCCCGCCAACGCGGCGTCAATCACGCGATCACGCAAATCCTGGCTGTAAGCCCGCGCCATGCTTCGCCTCCATCGCTGTCGCAATGAAGGAATCACTGTTCACCCGATTCGGGAATCCCACACAGAATCGGAAAACGACGAACGTGCTCTAGATCACGCCGCATTTGGGCGGAGTCGCCCAAGTGCGGATAAAATGATCGATTTCCGTCGCTTAGAGCGCGCTCTACGCGCAGCGCTTTGGACGAGCGATCGTCGCTCATTCGACGCGGCCGCGCATTCGCTTGAGCCGGGCTTCTTGGCCGCTTGAGGCTTGTGCGTCGGCGCACAGCCCCATCGCGCGTCTCTCCTTAACGTCTGATTAACGCAGAAAGGAGAACGTCATGCGACAGATCTTCATGGGACCGATCATCACGACAGGAATTTTCGGAGTCGTCGCCATCGCATTGGCCGCCGAAGCGCTCAACATCGCCATGGCTCTTGGCGAATTCAGTCACATCGCCGCTTATAATGCGGGGCTCTTCTGACGCTTCGCCGAGCGCAGGCGGCGCTGGCCGAGGCGCGGAACGCGACCGTCATCGATCGCGGCCGAGCGTGGGGAAGAAACCTTTTCCGACATGCCGGGCGGCGACGTCGCCCAGAACGTCGCGCCACATGCGATAGGGATCGTTGAAAACGCCTTCTCCGAGATCCCTATCGGCGAGCGCCGCAGCCAAACACGCCATGGCCTGAGGCAGATCATGCGCATTCTCGAGATAGAGAAGCCGCGTTCCGACCGACTCTTCGCCCATCAACGACATGGCGGCTGCGATTTCGACATTGTCGCGGCGTCCAAAGGCCACGCCGCAAACGCAGACAAGACAGGTCTCCCAAACGGCCGGGTCGGTCTCGTCGATGAAGCCGTGCAAGCCTCTGACGATGGATGCGTAGACCGCCTCTCCCACCGCAGTGATGATCTTTTCAAGTTCGACCTGAACCTTTTCGAGAGCGTCCGGGAGCTCCGCGGGCGTCGCCATCTGACCTGCGGCCCAGTTGAGCGAGAGCTGAAGCAGCTGACCGAGAACGATCTGCGCGGGGGACACGAGTTCGGCGGGCAGCTCATGCGACAGATGCGAGACAGCCTCCTCCAGCGCCCTATTCAGGCGCGCCGCCGCAAGCCGTGCGGATTCGAGGTCTTTTCCGCGCACCAGGCGCGCCCAGGTTCCCTGGACGCCGATGACAGCATGCATCAGCGACTTGATCTGCGAGAGCCACGGCGTCGGCGGATAGGATTTAACGACCGCGCCATGCTCGATACGCCAGATTTCGCCGGTCCCGATCAATGTGATCGCCGAGAGCGGCGTCGATGCGAACACCTCGTCGCGATTTGCGCCATAAAGCGTTCGGAAGGTGGCGTTGATCTCGCTGAACGGATCGCTCTGCATAGATTTCAGTCTCCCAATATCGGACATCCATCATCAAGACAGCGCGAATCGCATCGAGCGCCGCAATCTTCAACCTCCAACCATTTAATGGCCATGTAACCTAGCGCCAAGGGCAATCCAAAGATCGCCAAGGAAACGCCCATTGGCGCTGCGATCGCGAGAGCGTCATTTCCAGAACGGGCGGGTCTGTTCGAGATCTTTCCAGAGCGCCTTGGCGCCGATCCAGCCCAATTCGGCGCGCGCCTGACTCGCCCCGATCATCCAGCCGACGGCGCGCTGTATCGATGGAGCGTCGGCGCCGGGAACATCCGTTCCCGTGAACATGGTTTTCATCGTCGCCGCGTCGTTGAGGTCGCCGAACACGTTCTGCAGCTTCTTAAGCCGCTTCAAGAAGGGATCGATTCGTTTCTCCGGATACAAGGAGCAAAAGAACTCGACGGCGTAGCGCAGCTTTTTGAGCTCTTTGCGCAACTCGTGGCGCTGTTCGACGGTCAGCGTCGCAAGTCCCCGAGCATGCTTGGCGGTCTTCTTCCAGCGCTTGTTGAGAGACTGGCGCGCTAAGGCCGCAATCGGCGCCGCTAGCCGCTCGGTCTGGCCGAAATCCTGCGCGACAAGCCAGCCGCGCGTCTCGACGAACCGCGCAAGATCAATCAGGAACGCCTGCACGCGGGAGCCGGCAAGAAGCTTGCGCAGCTGCTCGCGCCGTTCTCGCGCCTGCCGCGCGACCACATCGGCGAGGGCCGAAAGTCCAGGCTCGTCGGGATGAGTTTCGGCTTCCCGGCGCGCCATGTCGTTCGCCACCACGTCGAGATCCCTGAGGCTCCCGACCTCCCGGCCAAGCCAACGCGCCTCGTCGTCGAGCCGTTCCATCGCCGCATTGCCCAACACGGAAGCATAGACCGAGAATGCGCTGCGCAACCGCCGCAGGCCGACGCGCAGCTGATGCGGTCCTTCGTCGTCGTCCAGCTGGCGAACGACGAGCACATTCGTGGCGATCTGGTCGAGGCATTCGCGCAAGACGTCACGCGCCGCTTGCTCGGCGGTCTGCGCCGGATCGAGTATAATATTTCGCGCGTTGCGGGGCGCGAGCGGCTGATCGATCCGACCCTCTTCGGCTAACAAATAGCCGCGGGCGGCCTTGGACAGTCGGGAGAACTGCAACCCGCCATCGGGCAGCAGGATCAGCGCAATATCGAACAGTCCGCCTGCATTGCCTGCGAGGAGTTCGATTTCCAACTCGGAGAGTTCGGCAGAGCGTTCGCCGGCCCGCACTTCGCCAACGTCGAGCGCGAGCTCCGCGCGCGTGCCGTCCGAAAGCATCAGCTCGCTCGTCCTGCGCGTGATCACCGTCTCGCAAACGGGCTGAAGCGAAGCGCCGTTCACGCAGTCAGCGATCTCTTCCCGAATCGATGAGTCAGAAATTGCATCGAGACACAGGCGTCCGCCAGGCGCCGGGTTCTCGAGCTCGCCGACCTGCGAAAGGCCGCCATGCAACGCCGCCCTGGTTTTGACGCCCTGAATCCACCGCCGCCCGTCGCGCCTGAGCCTCAGCGCAATTCCCGCTTTGTTGAGTGCGTGCTCGGGCGTATCGAGATAAATGCTTCGGAGCGTTCTCGTCACCGGAGCGCCGTGAGCCAGCTTCGACGCCTTCACGCGCGCCCAAATCTCACTCGACTTTGTCTTGTCCAGCAGGAGTTTTAGCTCGATCTCGCTCATGTGACGAATTTATATCATTTTTGTCGCGGCGCGTAGCGCCCGACAGGCGCTCCCGCGGCGGGGCCGGTCCGGAACGACTATGGCTGTGCTTGGTCGGCCCCTTTTTTCTGCTTCTTTTTCTTCAGCACGATCGTCAGCCTATCGCCGCTTTTTGAAACCTCTACAGATTTCAACTGACTCTCTCCAAGAGAGATGCTGCCGCCGACAGCCTCATCCACTGTCGCAAAATTTCCGCTTCGGTTTTGTCGCTGTCTGTCATGTCGTCCTCTCGAACCCCTGCTTTGCATGGAATTGACGATCTGAGCCGAGTCAGCGTCGGCCGCGATCGATTGGAAACCTAAGTTATTCGCCTGACGACGCAGAATGGCAACGTCATAAATGGCGAGAACCACAGCTTGGTCCTTTTGCTTTTTAAGAACCGCTACAAAACCGCCTGCACGACATCCTTCCGAGGCGCGGATGGACCGGCGCCGCGATTGAACGGCGTTCAGCGCTAAATATCCTCGCAGGACCGGGTTCGTCGACCTCCGGCTCCCGTGCCGCCAAAGTTAGCGATATCATAGGGTTGAACAAAGTTCCTGGATTGCGTGGAGGCTTCATCTAGAAACATGCGAACGTTGCGGCAAGCGTCGCCTGACGACGATGTTTTGAGTTGATGCGCAGGAGCCGCCCTCCAAACCCGACAGGACCCTGTCCGCGTTAGGTCCGGGATCGCGCCTATTCGTCACGCTCTCCCGGCGCAGCAGAAAGCCCCGCCGACGCGGCGCCGGCGGGGCGGAAATTTCCCGGTTTTGAAAGCCGCTTCGCTATCGCCTGTCGGTTACGCTGTCGTGACGGGCGAGTTCCGCCGCTCGCCAACGGGTGCGCCGCGGCGGGGGGTTGCTGCGCGCCTCGGCGGCGCGCGCGAGCTCGCCACCCGTGCCGAGCTAGGTCGTGTGGACAGTTATCGCATCCACAGGACGATTGCGGCGATTGTTGCGACTGCCTGATAGTTTTGGGCGACCTTCTCGAAACGGGTTGCGAGGCGGCGGTGACCTGCCTCCGAAAGCTCGGACCGGAGTGAGCTGTGAAATTCTAATTTATCCGTCCTGGCCGGGCGGAGGGTTTTTATGAACAGGTATTGCAGTTGGATGAAAGTTCAGGGGCAGGTCGGGAGGACCGCTAAAAAACGGCGCCTTTGCCGAGATTGAGCTTCATGAGACGCTTCGAGAGCGATGTGGTTTATTGGATTGTCGATCACTTTTTCCACGCATTGAGGCTGATCAACTTAGAAAAAACAAACCTGGCTGAGGCCACTGGCGTATCAAGCGCTTGAGTGCGTCGATGGCGGCTGTCAGTTTCAGCGCTGTCGCGGTCTTCCACTATCTCGAGTTGAGCCAGTCCAATGCCCAGACGCCGCCGATCATTCGACCTGCGCAACTCCGCTGGCGACTTCGGATTTGGAATCCGAAACAGGATGAAGTCAGCGGCATCGTCATTGTGGATTTTAACGGTGTAAATTTCGTCATTTATCTCCGCACACATCACCAAAGTCGCTTCACTCCCGCCGACGACGACAGTAATCGGCCTTTGGTGATTGCTCTCAAACGCCCGTCCATAAATTTTCAAAGTGAAACACTTTGGCAGCGGATCGCGAAACCTAAGGAGCATCTCATGTCCTATTGTCCAGCGGCCCCATGTTTCGCGATGGGAAAGCCCTTTTGCTTCCGCCAAATATGCGGGAAGTTTGGAAAGTGAAAAATTGATATTGTATAAGGAGCCCTCTTCGGTACCAAGCTCTAATACGGCGTCCTGAACGGACGAGCCTGGATCTTCGCGAGCGCGATACTGTTGATGGTCCACTCTGCCCCGGGAGAGAACGTCGCTTCCTTGGAAATTTCCCGGGAACGTTAGCTGCGACAATCTTCTATGCATGTGCTCGCCATTGATGGCCCATTGGTCTTGGGATATGGCGATCGACGAGTTGTCAGCGGACTTCGAGCGCCAGTTCCAAATTGCCGAAACCGTGCCGGAGAAGAGGAATCGGTGACGGCTTGCGAGCAAGAGATAGAAGTACAAGTCTTCGGCTACTTCCAACTCCGGATCCTCCAACACGGCAGGGGTGAGAACTTCCGTCCTGGCGAGCCACGTGTTCGACTGAATATAGTTATCAAAACGCAACAGTCGGTCGAGGTTGAAGTCGTCGAAGCATTGTAGAACGCGGCGTTCCGGGATGTCGGCGCCCATCTCACCCGCAAAGCGCGCATGATCGTTCAAAAATCCGCCGTCTTCCTCTTGACGAATTACGCCAGTGTAGACGAACGGAACCTCGGGATTGTCACGCAACAAGGCGACCAGATCGGACAGGTGATTTGGCAACCACTCATCGTCGTCGTCGAGCATACAAAAGAGTTCCGTGCGGACCTCCCGGAACCCCGCCCACATGGCTCGGCTCCGAACGCCGCCGCCCGGGCAGGCCAGATCGACCGTGAAAAGCAACTTCCCGCTCTTTGACAGGTCAGTCAGCCAGTTCTCAAATCCCTCGATCTCAGCGTAGCGTGCGAAGATGACGCCAACTCGCTTGTAGGTTTGGCTCGTGAGCGAAGCTATGGCGCGTTGCACCAGTGGCAGCGGCCGCGACCCACAGCGAAGGATAACGGTCACTGCTGGACCCTTAACAGAGCCCGCCGCCCTTACCCGCTCTGCGATGTGGCGGGAGACATCCTCCACGAGCGCCGTGAGCAGCCTTTCGAGCGAGGCTTTGGACCTGAATACTTCATCAGCCCGAGCAATCATCCCTACGTAGCGTTCGGGATGCTTTCGGTATCCCTCCATGAGCTCCGCTATATAAGTGGCGACTGCTTTAGGGCTGCGCCACGTATCTACATATTCTAGGCTGTCCCCAAACAGATTCTCGAGCGGTTTCAGCGGATCGGTGATCACCAGGCACTTCGCGGCGCATGCTTCGAAAACACGCATGCTGGGCGTGTTATCTTCGACATGCGAACTTTTGTGTATCGCCAGCGCCGCTCCGTGTTGATTAAAGGTGTAAATGACGGCCTCGCCGTCAAATGGAATGGATCCGCGATAATTCTTCGACAGAAATTCCCAGGCTTTCGGCGGCCCATAGACATGCAGATCGACGACCTCAGCGAGGGCGCGAAACAGTTGATTCTGCCTTTCCCCGTCCCAGGTGCCGACGTACGCCAAACTCAATTTCGAATGGTCAGGAAACGACAAGTCCGTGACTGGGGATGAAGGGTAGAAGTCCAGATCGCTGACGGACTCGCGCCGTAGAGGGAAGTGAACATCCCGCGCAAAACGGCGTGTCTCCGCGTTCACGGGCGCCACCAGGTCCCACGAACGAATCGCCTTCACCCGATCCGGGTCGGACTTGTAGAACTGAGTTGGACTCCAGAGGAGTCCAACGGTGTAGTGAGACGTCAGTTTCGGAACGAACTCATGGGTCACAATGACGAATGAAGGATCGAAGTCTATTATTTCACCGGATGTGACAACGGCGACAGCCTCATGACCTAGCCGTTCAAACGCAGCGATCGAACGATTTATGAACTCTCGTTCAGCCGAGTGCGCAAGATTAGGAAATGCATTCAGAAGGGCGATTTTCATTTGCAAGTCTGCTAAAGGTCGCTAGATGCTAGGAGCTATATTGTATTTCGGTGACGGCGTGGATCAAGCGGCAGACTTTTCTTCACTTACGACTTCGATGACGTCGCGGATTGTTACATCGCTGACAACCTTCGGCAACTGATTTTGAGCCTGAAGTCGTCTCCAGGTTTTCGCCGCCGCGATGATCAGCTTTAAGACCATGAGGCGCGCCGTGTCCTGGGAAAGCGCACGGCTTGCTTTGTGAGGTTCTTAACCCGTCTTATTCGCCCCTGCCGACACGCAATTCTGATTTTCTGGGTGACATAATTGCGGGCGCAATTCCGCGTCGCGTTATTTTGGCTGCATTGATCTGCACATCTTGAACGCGCTGGAGCTGAATGGATGGGTGATCTGGGGCTTGCGGACACTGTCTCTGCCCCGTCGCGACAGCATCCAGGGCCTGTTGAGATTCATGACGGCGGCGGCGATGTGGATCATGGCGGCGAAGCTCTGATCGGTTTTGTCGGTGCGGAGCGCGATGCGTTTGAACTCCTTGAGCGTGCCAAAAAAATTTTCGATCAAATGCCGCCATCTGTGCATCCCATCGTCGATGGCAAAAGGTTTCGCCCGGCGCGGATGTTGGGAGATGACGACTTTGGCGCTCCGCGCGTCGAGATCGGCGATGATGGCGTTGCTGTCGAACGCTTTGTCGGCGATGAACACGTCGAAAGCGACGCCTCAAGGAGCGGCGCAACGCCCATCGTATCGAAACGCTGTCCGGGCATGGGCGTGAAGCGTACGAGATTGCCGAGCGGATCGGTGAGCGCCAGGATTTGAGGGTCATGCCGCCTTCTTACCCGGCCGATGGCCTGGCTCGAAGTCCCCTTAAATTTCAGCCAAGCTCAGGTGAGAATCCCAAATCTCAACAGACCCTAGTTTGGCGCCTGCCAATTCGCGATCCGATCGCGACCTGCGGCTTTGGCGGCGTGCAACGCCTGGTCGGCGCGCTCAATCGATTGCTCGACCGGAACGGAAGGATCGAGGAGCGCAAGCCCGAAGGACGCCGTCACCGTGAGCGGCAAATAGCCTTCGACGAAAAATTCCCTGTCCGATAAGCCTTTTCGTAGCTGCTCTGCGATGGCGCGACCCTTTTCCAGGTCCGCATCTGCGGCGCAGTAGAGGAACTTCTCGCCTCCAAAGCGAAAAAACTCATCATGGGGCCGCAAGTGGGACATGACGAATTCTGCGTATTGCACGAGAAATTCATCGCCGAGCGTATGGCCGTAGGTGTCGTTGACCTCCCTGAAGTGATCCAGATCCATCATCGCGAGACATGTGGGTCTCGGCGCGAGGGCCTGCCGCTCGCTCAACGCCGTCAGCATCGCGATATGGTTCCCCGCGCCTGTCAACGGATCGCGATTGCGAAGCGCATCCTCGAGTTCGTGCTTGATGGTCACCAATTGGGCGCGAACCTGCTTGAGGGCCGACAGGAATAATTCATAGTCGTCGAGAGGAATGGACCGATGCTCCGACGCGGTCCGCAGCATGATCGCCGCGCGCCGGTGCATAAGCTCATGCGCGAGCAAAATCTGGGAAAAACTTTGGTGCGAACCCAGACGACTGGCGCCGGCGCCATGCAGCCATTGTCCGAGCGGCCATCTGTGATTCGCGTCTTCCTGGAGGTCCCGCTCGTCGGGAACCTGATCGCAAATGATCGTTCTGTTGAGATTCTCGCACCAGAGTTCGTGCTGAAAAAGCGACTGCCGGAGCTCATTCAGAGTCGTCCGCGTTTGCTCGCGGCTCAATTTGGCAAAGGGCATGGGGCACCGAAGTTTTCAGCGTTGCTTGCGCCACGCGTGCGGCGGCAGAATATTCCAATTCGGTGTCACATTCTTGAGAAGGGACCTCTTGTGGCGGGCCGGGGGGCGACGTGGTTCAGCGGCTCTGACGAGAGAGCGGAGACGGCGTTCTCCAGCGCTTGTCCGGGCGAGCGGCCGCAAGCCGCGCGGCCTTGGCCATCAACGTCCAAATAAACCGCGCATCGCCGCAAAAAGGCCCTTCGACCGCTCCTGAGCCGGCGGCGCCTGCGCGAGGCTATCGGCTTCGAGCCGCGCGGCGTCGAGTTCGACGCCGGCGCGCGCGACGAGCGCGGCGAGAGTCGGCGCTTCGTGCGGCGGCGTCCAGCCGCCGGCGCGCCGTAGGTCAAGATAGGCGTCGAGCGTGTCGGCGGCGTCCCTCGCGCCAGCTTCCGCAAAATGCGCGCGCGCCCGCTCGACCGCGGCGGCGTCGATGATGAGTCGCGCCGCCTTCGCCGCTTCGCGCCGGACGCCGTCGTCGATCGCCAGAGCGACGCGCGCCTCGCGCAACGCGGCGACGTCCGGCTCCTTCAACAGCGCGCGCATGAGCCGCGCCTCCTGCGTGGCGTCGACGCCCGCCGGCGCCATGCCTTGCGCGCCGCAGGCGTCGAGATAGCGCGCAAGCAGAGAGGCCGCGCCGCGCGCAGCGGCGGCTTCGGCGGAAAGCCGCGCGGACTGCGCAAATTCGCCGCCCTCCGCAATCACTGCGCCAAGCGACGGGTCGGCGCAGAAGGCGCCATAGCCGCCGAGCTGCTGCAGACGCGCGCGCGCCGGCCCCGTGTCGCCGATGACGAGCGCGGCGAAGCTCGCTTGCGCCAAGGGCTCGAGCGCATCCCACAGGCCCGGCGGCTCGAAACGCGCAGCGACTTCCGCGCGCGCCAGAGCGCCGTTCAGCGATGCGACAAATTTGTCGCGCCGGCCTTTCAGACCTGCGGCGCGTTCCGCCACGGCGCGGGCGGCTGCGCCGGTCGCGGCGCGCGCGGCGTCGGCGGCGCGGCGCATGAGCTCGTCGAGAAGACCGTCGTCATCCGTCGCGCGGCGCGGCGCGAGCCCGTCGCCTTCAACGCGAAAAAGCCGCGCGAAGGCGGGGCCGCCGGGATCGCTCGGGGCGATGCCGAGATCGCCGGGCCCAGCGGCCGGGCAAACGACGCCAATGTCATCGCCAAGGGCCGCGCCGTAAAATTCGATCTCCGCGGTTTCGCCCATGCCGGGGGCGCTCTTCTCGCGGCTGCGGCGCAAGGCGATTCCATCGACCTCCGCCTCTTCGGAATCGAGAAGCAAGGCCAAGAGATTGCCGACGACGACCGGCTCCGCCGTTTCCGCCGCGTCCGGATGTTCCTGCGGATCGCCCGTCGCCTGCCGCAGGTCGTCGAAGGTGAGCGGATCCACGGCGGGTTCTCCCGCCGACCGCTGCTCGAGCGTCCAGCCTTTCAGCCGCCGACGCTGGTTCATCGCCAGCGCGACGCTGCATCGGCCGAGCAGGGTGGCGCTCTCTTCGATCGAATCGGGAATTCGCAGGCGAAGGACAATGCGCGGCGCGCCGGATTCGCGCAGCCAATGCTCCATGATGGCGAAGGGCGCCTCGCGCGCATCGGCCGCCGCCGTCGATTCGAACGGCGCCGCCTCCAGGACGAGCCGGCTTTGATAGGCCGGGAAGACGCGGCGCGCCGGCGCGAGGCGGATGACGACGGCGTTGTCGGCGCGTTCGACGACGCGGCGCTGGCCGATCGCCCATACCAATCGCGCGCCGGCCGCCGCGGTCTGCTCGCGCGACAGCCGTTCGACGTCGCCCCGCGCCGGAAACGCCGCCAGCCGAAAGGCGACGGGGTCGGCGCCGCCGGCGTCCGGCAGCAAGGTCAGGAGCAGACGCCAGTCGCCGCCCTTGGGCAGCTCGCGCTCCGCGGAGAGCGCCAGGATGAGTTCGGCGCCGTCGGCGGCGGTCAGTCGGACGAATCGATGCTCAGCGGGCACATCAACGATAATGATGCGGGCGCGCCAGCGCGCGACGCCGATGACGTCGACGAGCGTGGGCGCGCTCGTAAAGCGCTCGTCGCGCGCCGACACGACCGTGAGTTCCGGCCGGACCGCCGCGCGTTCGGCGCCGTCGAACCAGCCGATGGCCAGCCGGCGCCGCCCATCCCAGTAATAGTCGAATTGCTCTCTCCACATTGACGGCCGCGCCCGAGCGTGAGGCATGGCGCCGTAGCCATGCGAAGCTGAAGTCCGGGGAAGCATATCCGCGCGCGCGGCAATCGCGCAATTCAGCGCCGTCGCGCGCGCGGCCGCGCGACATTCCGATGCCGCGCCATGACGTCGTTCCGCCATAGAGTCCGCGTAAATGGCTTGAGACTATGAGTTAATCGCCGGTTAAAGCCTGTGAATTCGATAAAGGCGGAGTCTTGCGTTTAAGCTCAGCGTGACGCGGCCAATAAATCTCTCTCACTCGGACTCAATGAATCGATAGCCGACGCCGGGTTCGGTCACGATGATTTTGGGCGTCGCGGCGTTTTCTTCTATCTTCGCCCGTAGCTGGCCGATGAAGACGCGCAAATATTGGCTGTCGTTCTGATGCGCAGGCCCCCAAACGGTCTTGAGGATGTCCCGGTGCGTCAACGGTCGGCCCGAATGCCGCGTGAGAAAGGCCAAAAGGTCGAATTCCTTCGGCGTCAGTTTCACCGGCGCGCCGTTTTTCGTCACCATGCGTCTATGCAAATTCACGACAAGCCCGTCGACCGCGACGCTGCCCGACTCCAAAGTCTTATCCTGCGCATGACGTAAGGCCGTGCGCATGCGCGCCAGCAGCTCTCCCATGGCGAAGGGCTTCTCGACGTAATCATCCGCGCCGAGGTCGAGCGCGGCGATCTTTTCGGATTCCCGGTCGCGCGCCGAGAGAACGATCACCGGCGTTCGCGTAAGGATTCGCAGCTTTCGCAGCACTTCCTTGCCGTCCATGTCGGGAAGGCCGAGATCGAGGATGATGAGATCGGGCGAATATTCGCCTATGGCCGCCAGCGCCTCGCGCCCTGTCGCCGCAGCGCGCGCCTCATAGCCGCTCGCCGCCAGCGAAGGCCGCAGGACGCGCTGTATTTGAGGTTCATCGTCGACGACGAGGACGCGCGCGCCGCTCATGCCGCCACGCCCCGTCTTGATTCGCCCGCGGCGGGAAAACGCATGATGAGTCTCGTGCCTCGACGGCGAGCGGCAGGGCTTTGCGCGACGATGGTTCCGCCCATGGCCCTGACCAGTCCGCGGCAGATTGAGAGTCCGAGGCCGGTGCCGGCCTTGCGGCCGTCAACACGCCCGCTGCGATAGAATTTCTCGAAAATGCGCTCGATGTCGGCCGTCTTCACGCCGGGCCCCTCGTCGGTCACGGTGATGACGACGTCGCCGCCTTCGCGCCGGGCGTGAACGATCGCGCCGGCGGGTCCGCCATATTTATGCGCATTGTCGATCAGATTGAAGAGAACCTGTCCGAGCAGATTGGCGTCGCCGCGAATAGGCGGAAGGTCGGGCGCGATGCTGATCGACGTCTCTTTGCCTGGGAAACTTCTCTTGGCTCTCTCGAGGACGCTGCGGATCACCTCGGCCACATCGACGAGATCGCTGCGCGGCGCCAGCGCGCCTGACTCGATGCGCGACATGTCGAGCATATTGGCGATGAAGCGCGACAGGCGCCCGGCCTCTTCTTCAATCGACAGCAGAAGATCCTTGCGATCCTCGGGCGGAAGCTTCTCGCCAAGTTCGCGCAGGCTCGTCACCGCGCCGGTGATCGAGGTCAGCGGCGTGCGCAGATCATGCGACAGGGCGGAGAGCAGAATCGTCCGTAGCTTTTCGTTTTCCTCGAGAGCCGCCGCCTTGACGGATTCGCCGACGAGCATCGAACGGTCGATCGCGATCGCGGTCTGTTCAAGCAGTGAAGAAATCGTGCTTTCCGCGGCGGCGGAAAGCGGCTCCTCGGGCGTCTTGGGCTCGATCCCGCAAACGGCGACGACGCCGCGCGCCGTCGCGAGCGGCCGGAATTGGAAGCGCACATTCGGCAGCGTGTCCGTCCGCCATCCGGCGGGCTCGGATTTTTCGAGCGCCCAACGGGCGGCGGCAAGTTCGCCGGCGTCCATCCGATCGACCGGCGGCCAGGCCGCCGACACTTTCAAACCGCCCTCTTCGGGGATCAGCATGATGACGCTGGACGCTTCGCCGGCTTTCTGAATCTGCAGCGTGGAGGCCCAGAGAATGTCGTCGAGCGTCGTTATCGTGGAGAGTTTGCGAGAGAATTCGAACAGCGACTGCACGGCTTGAGACCGCTGCCGCATGTTTTGCGCATAAGTGCGCATTTTGCTCGCGAGCATTCCCGTTATGACGGCGACCACCAACGCGACGACGAGCGTCAGGAATTCCTGCGGTTGCGAAATGGTGAGTTCATAGCGCGGACTGAAAAAGAAAAAGTCGCAGGCGAGAAAGGACAGAACCGCAGCAATGATCGCGGACCACATCCCGAGCCACACGGCGCAAAGCACGACGGGAAGCAGAAAGACGACCGACGGATTAACGAGGCCGAGCCAGCGCTCTAGCCCATGACCGACCAGGACCGTCATCATGACGGAGACCGCGGCGCCGCCGAAGCCGAGCCATGTCTGTGACAGGGTCGGCAATTTCCAAGCCTGTCGGCTTTGCGGCGGGCCGTCCTCCTGCACGACGACGTGAACCGCGATATCGGTCGACCGCCGAAGAATCTCGTCGGTCAGCGAGCGCCGCAGCAGTCGAGAAAAAGGCCGCGCGCGCGAGCGGCCCAAGACGATCTGCGTGATATTCTCGCGTCGCGCGAAACTCAGCGCTTCGCCTGCGAGATCGTCGCCTGGCGTGCGGGCGATTTCCGCCCCCAGCCGTTCCGCGAGCCTGAGCGCCTGGTCGACGCTTCGCACGACTTCAGCAGAGTCTTCGTCCTGGCCGCCGCGCTCGACGTAAAGCGCGATCCAGGTGGCGTTGAGGGCCGTGGCGAGGCGCGCGCCGGCGCGAACCACCGCCTCGGAGTTTGCATCACGGCCGACGCAGACAAGCAGGCGTTCCGACGTCGCCCAGGGGCCTTCGATCGCGCCTTGCCGAAGGAAGTCGACCATCTGGTCGTCGACGCGTTCCGCGGTTCGACGCAGCGCGAGTTCGCGCAGCGCCGTGAGGTTGCGCGGCGTGAAGAAATTCTGCGTCGCGCGTCTCGCGGTCTCGGGAACATAGACCTTGCCATCCTTCAGTCGCTGCAGCAGTTCTTCCGGCGTGATGTCGACAAGGATGACGTCGGCGGCGTTCTGGAGGACTCGATCCGGCACCGTCTCACGCACTGCGACGCCGGTGACGCGGGAGACGACGTCGGCGAGGCTTTCCAGATGCTGAACATTGAGCGTGGTCCATATGTCGATGCCGACATCCAGCAGCTCTTCGACGTCCTGCCAACGTTTGGGGTGCCGGCTATCGGGCGCGTTGGTGTGCGCGAGTTCATCGACGAGGATGAGCTGAGGCTTTCGCGCGAGCGCCGCGTCGATATCGAATTCCTCGATGATCCGACCGCGATAGTCGCATTTGCGGCGTGGCAGAGTCTCAAGACCGTTGAGGAGCGCTTGCGTCTCGGCGCGCCCGTGCGTTTCCGCTACGCCTACGACAACGTCGACGCCCTCAGCCTTGGCCGTCTGCGCGCGCGCCAGCATCGCATAGGTCTTGCCGACGCCGGGCGCGGCGCCGAGGAACACACGAAGTTTCCCTTTGCTCTCCTTGTCGCTCAGGGCAAGGAGCGCATCGGGGTCGGGTCGTCGGTCGAAATCTCCGTCGTCGCGGGCCAAAGACGTCTACCTTCTCGGGCGTCACCTCTATTGTAAGCGATCAAGAGCCAAATTCAGCAAGAGCACATTTACGCGCGGCTCGCCGATCGCGCCAAGAAGGCGCCCTTCGACATGCGCTTCGACAATAGCGCGCACCTGCGACTCGCTGAGATTGCGCGCCCTGGCGACGGCCGCCGCCTGAGCCAGCGCGAACTGTGGCGAAATATGCGGATCAAGGCCGGAGGCGGATGTCGTTGCGGCGTCGGCGGCGACGACGTCAATTCGGCCGGCGGAAAATTCCGCCTCGATCGCGGCGTTGACGCGGTCGACGAGCTTCTTCGACGTCGGCCCGAGATTGGAGCCCATCGAGTTCGCCGCATTGTAGGGGGCCTCGACGGTCTTGGAAGGATCAGCCGGGTCGGCGCCTGTCGTCGCCGAAGGCCGGCCGTGAAAATAGCGATCGGAGGCGAAGTTCTGTCCGATCAGCGACGAGCCGACCACTGTTCCATCGCGTTCGATCACGCTTCCATTCGCCTGCGTCGGCAGGGCGAGTTGGGCGACGCCGGTGATCGCGAGCGGATAAGCGAGTCCGGTCAAGGCGGTGAAGAGAACGATCATGACGATCGCCGGGCGAATTTGGGAGAGCATCCGAGAGCTCCTTACGCGAGATGAATGGCCGAGACGGCGAGGTCGATGAGCTTGATGCCGATGAAGGGCGCGACAAGCCCGCCGAGCCCGTAGATCAGCAGATTTCGCCGCAACAAGGCGGCGGCGCCCACGGGCCGGTAGGGGACGCCCTTCAGCGCGAGCGGGATGAGCGCGATAATGATGAGCGCGTTGAAGATCACCGCCGAGAGGATGGCCGACTGCGGCGAGGCGAGCTTCATGACGTTGATCGCCTCCAGTTCCGGATAGGCGACGACGAACAGCGCGGGGATGATCGCGAAATATTTGGCGACGTCGTTGGCGATCGAGAAGGTGGTCAACGAGCCGCGCGTCATCAGCAGCTGTTTGCCGATCGCGACGATTTCGATGAGCTTTGTCGGGTCGCTGTCGAGGTCGACCATATTGCCGGCTTCGCGCGCCGCCTGCGTGCCCGTCTGCATGGCGACGCCGACATCCGCCTGGGCGAGCGCCGGCGCGTCATTGGTGCCGTCGCCGCACATGGCGATCAGGCGGCCGCCCTGCTGCTCCCTGCGGATATAGGCGAGTTTGTCTTCGGGTTTGGCTTGCGCGATGAAATCGTCGACCCCCGCTTCGCCGGCGATCGCCGCGGCGGTGATCGGATTGTCGCCGGTGACCATCACGGTTTTGACGCCCATCGCGCGCAAGGCGGCGAAGCGCGATTTTATGTCGGGCTTGATGATGTCTTTGAGATGAATGACGCCCAGCAGCATGCCGTTTTCCGACACAGCGAGGGGCGTGCCGCCCGAACGCGAGATGCGCTCGACCGCGCCTTCGAAATCAACGGGAACGGACTTAGCGTGCGCCGCGACCGCGTCGACGGCGCCCTTGCGCAGCGTCCGGCCGGGAAGGTCAACGCCGGAAATGCGGGTGTGCGCCGAAAAGGCGACGATTTGCGCGTCCGGTCCGAGGTCTGGCGCCGAAGAGCCAAGCGCGCTTTTGGCCAGAGCGACGATGGAGCGCCCCTCCGGCGTTTCATCCGCGAGCGAAGCAAGCAGCGCCGCTTCGACGAAAGCATGTTCCGAAACGCCTTCGACCGGAACGAACTCGTCGGCCATGCGATTGCCGAAGGTGATGGTGCCGGTCTTGTCGAGGAGCAGCGTGTCAACGTCGCCCGCCGCCTCCACCGCGCGACCCGAGGTGGCGATGACGTTGAAGCGGATCAGCCGGTCCATGCCGGCGATGCCGATCGCCGACAACAGTCCGCCGATCGTCGTCGGGATCAGACAGACGAGCAGCGCAATCAGCACGGTGACCGAAATCGCCGCGCCGGAGTAGATCGCAAGCGGCCAAAGCGTCACGCAGACGATCAAGAAAATGATGGTCAGCCCGGACAGGAGAATCGACAGCGCAAGTTCGTTCGGCGTTTTCTGCCGCTGCGCGCCTTCGACGAGCGCGATCATCCGATCGATGAAGGTCGAACCGGGCGCCGCGGTGATCTTGACCTTGATCCAGTCGGAGAGAACCGTCGTGCCGCCGGTCACGGCGGAACGGTCGCCGCCCGCCTCGCGGATGACCGGCGCGGACTCGCCTGTGATCGCCGACTCATTGACCGAGGCGACGCCTTCGATCACTTCGCCGTCGCCGGGGATGAGTTCGCCCGCCTCGACCAGCACCAGGTCGCCGAGTTTGAGATCGAGCGCCGACACGCCTTCATAGACGTCCTTCATGCCGCTCTTGTTCTGCGGATCAAGCAACCGTTTGGCGTGTGAATCGCTGCGCGTCCTGCGCAAAGCGTCCGCCTGCGCCTTTCCGCGTCCCTCCGCCACCGCTTCGGCGAAATTGGCGAAGAGCACGGTGAACCACAGCCAGGCGGCGATCTGTCCCGAGAAAAAGGCGGCGCCGTTCTGCGCAATGAGATCGCGCACAAAGAAGGCCGTGACGACCGCCGACACGATTTCCGTGACGAAGATCACCGGATTGCGGGCGAGGCGTCTCGGATCGAGCTTCTTGAAGGCGTCGATGGCGGCGCGCTTGGTGATCGCGGCGTCGAATAGACCGGGAGCGGCGACCTTATGCGACATCTGGCATGCTCCTTAGAAGGTTTTTCCGGCCAGCAGCGCGAAATGCTCGACGATGGGGCCGAGCGCGAGCGCCGGGAAATATTGCAGCAGATAGAGGATGACGATGACGCCGAGCAGCAGGCCAATGAAGAGAGGCCCATGCGTCGGGAAGGTTCCCACCGAGGCGACGCCCTTCTTTTTCGCCGCGAACGCGCCGGCGATCGCCAACACGGGAATGACGAAGGCGAAGCGTCCGAGCAGCATGGCGACGCCGAGCGTCGTGTTGTACCAAGGCGTATTGCCCGTCAGGCCTGCGAAAGCCGATCCGTTGTTGTCCGTGGTCGAAGCGAATGCGTAGAGGATTTCGGAAAGCCCGTGCGGGCCGGCGTTGTTCAGACTGGCGAGGCCGGTCTGAAGCATGACTGAAACGCCGGTGAAGACAAGCACGCTGAGCGGATAGATCAGCACCGCCAGCATCGCGAGCTTCATCTCGCGCGTCTCGATCTTCTTGCCGAGATATTCCGGCGTGCGGCCGACCATAAGCCCGGCGATGAAAACGGCGATGATCGCCAGCACCAGAAAACCGTAGAGCCCGGCGCCGACGCCTCCGGGCGCGATGCTGCCCATCAGCATGTTGAACAGGGGCACGAGACCGCCGAGCGGCATGAAGGAGTCGTGCATCGCGTTGACGGCGCCGCAGCTCGTGCCTGTCGTCGACGCGGCGAATAGCGCGCTCATCGCAGGGCCGAAGCGGACCTCCTTGCCTTCCATATTGCCGGGCGACGGATCGACGCCGATCTCGGTCAGCAACGGATTGCCGCCCGCCTCGGCCCAGTAAGCGACCAGAACGCCCGCGACGAGCACGATCATCATGGTGACGGCGATCGCGCGACCCTGTCGATAATCAAAGACGGCGCGCCCGAAGGCGAAGGCCGTCGCGAAGGGGATGACGAGCAGAGCCCAGATTTCCAGCATGTTGGAAAGGGCGTTCGGGCTCTCGAAAGGATGCGCGGAATTGGCGTTGAAGAAGCCGCCGCCATTGGTGCCGAGCTCCTTGATCGCCTCTTGGCTGGCGACCGGGCCGATGGCCAGCGTCTGCTTGGCGCCCTCGAGCGTCGTCGCTTCGATCGAGCCTTGCAGCGTTTGCGGCACGCCGAGCGCGACGAGGGCGAGCGCGACGACGATCGACATCGGCAGGAGCACGTAAAGCGTCGAACGCGTGAGGTCGACCCAGAAATTGCCGATGGTCGGCGATTCGGCGCGCGAGAAACCGCGCACCAGCGCAAACGCCATCGCAAGGCCCGTCGCGGCGGACACAAAATTATGCACCGTGAGGCCGAGCATTTGCGTCAGATGGCTCATCGTCGACTCGCCGCCGTAGTTTTGCCAATTGGTGTTGGTGACGAAGCTTATCGACGTGTTGAAGGCGAGGTCGGCGGGAACCCCGCCAAAGCCCTGAGGATTGAGCGGCAGATAAGCTTGCAACCGCTGCAACGCGTAAAGCGAAACAAAGCCGATCACGCTGAAGGCGAGCATCGCCATCGTGTAGGCAAGCCAGTTTTGCTCCCGCGCAGGATCGACGCCCGCGAGTCTGTAGAAGACGCGTTCGATAGGCGCGAGCGCCGGCGTCAGCAGGTTTTGCTCGCCTGCGAGAACTCTTGCGACATAGCCGCCGAGCGGAATCGCGGCGACGATGACGGCCACGAGGACGATGGCGATCTGCGCCAGCCCAATCGGAGTCATTGGCGAAACGCCCGGCTTTTCGCCGGGCCTCCTTTAGAATTTTTCGGGGTGAAGCAGCGTGTAGACGAGGTAGACGCCGAGCAGAACGGCGACGATCAGTCCGATGACAGGTTCAAACATGCGGTTCTCCCTAAAGACGCCCGCAGGCCCGCGCATAGGCGCCAACGACCGCAAAAAGGAAAAGACCGAGGCCAACGTATAGAATATCGAGCATGTGTCCTCTCCGCGCTCACCGGCGCCGTGAATCAACGCGCGCACGCCGCGCGCGCCTCTCCTGAACCAGATTATTCGCGATCACAAAGATAAAGGCCGCGACGCCGAGGCCAATGAGGGATAGAGGCATGAGCGCATCTCACTTTAATGTCGCGCTCTCGCTTCGGTCTTCACCAAACGAGAATGACGAACCGCAAATTGCGCGGGAACGATGTAAAGGCGCTATTAGGATTTCGGGCGGGCGAGGCCGCTCACCGGGCGCTCGCTCGCGGGTCGTCTCGGGCGGCAAGCAGATGGATCGATTAGGCGGCAACCAAACGACAGTCGCATCGTATAATTAGTTTGACGCGGACCTGTTGCGACATCGCGTTGCAGCGCGCGAAGTTTCCTCTCGCCTGTAGGCTCTCAGAAATGCGTCAATTCCGGCGTCGACCATTGCGTTAACGGAGGCTTCGGCTCTCGGTTCGAGACCGAGCGCCGTGTGAAGCGGCAGGTCCCCGCGGACGAGACTCAAAAAATGGCTAGCGGCTTCAGTCGCGTCTGAGAACGTCAGGAGGCCGCGGTCCTTGGCCTCTTCGAGCAACGCCGCGACGCGCATGAGCTCGTTTTTCGGCCCGCTTTCAAAGAAGAGCCT
This sequence comes from Methylocystis sp. SC2, assembly GCF_000304315.1. Classification (NCBI taxonomy): domain Bacteria; kingdom Pseudomonadati; phylum Pseudomonadota; class Alphaproteobacteria; order Hyphomicrobiales; family Methylocystaceae; genus Methylocystis; species Methylocystis hydrogenophila. Next base: position 2,567,208 of record NC_018485.1, read on the forward strand.
GCAGAGTTGCGGAAAGCGCATGCGCTCACTGGAAATCGCCTGAAAAAACGCCATCGACTCCGGCGTCAAATACACCTCGACAAATTGACGCGCGAAGCTGCGAAGCGCCTCGACAAGGCCGATGTCGAGATCGGGCATCTGCAGCCTGCTCGCCTTCAAGCGGCATTCCGCTTCGATCAAATGGGCGAACAAAGCTTCCTTGCTTGGAAAATAAGCGTAAAGCGTCGCCTTCGACACGCAAGCGGACCGGGCTATCGCGTCCATGCTCGTCTCGGCGAAACCCTGTTCGAGGAATAATTTTCGCGCGGCCGCGATCACGGAACATTCCTTCCGTCCCGCAACATGCGCCTCTGTCGATCCCGCCGCCGCCGCATGATCCGTCGACGGGCTCTTCAAGGCGGGTTCCTCGATTCCAGTCTTCATCGCGGCCACGCCGCCGACTCTTGCTTCAAGGCTCTGCCTCCGCGCCATACGCTCATTTCCACGCCTCCACCGAGGCAAAATCGGCAAAGCCGATGGCGTGACATATCTATCGGCCCACTTTTGAAAAGTTTCAAACTAAACGACCCAGTTCAATTTTAGCGTTGACATGCGCCAAAGAGCAAGCATAAAACTGAACCGTTCAGTTTAACCTGGGTCCGACATGAGCTGGAGGGCGCTTCAAATATTCCGGCCGTTGCCCAACCCTCACGTGGGGGATCGCCTTGCTCTTACGCTCGAGGGCCCGAAGGCGCGAAACATCGCCCAGAGCGATCGACGCCAAGGGACATTGATCAGCTCAAAGGGCAGGGCGGCAGCGCTGGGGCTTCTGCTTGCCGCGTTTCTTTCCGGCTGCGCAGTCGGCCCCGACTTTGTCGCGCCCGATGCGCCCCTGGGTGCGGGCTATGCGGTAGGCAAGCCCTCCAACATCACCCAGTCGGCGGCCATCGCGGGCGGCGGCGCGCAAAGGCTTGCATCTGGCCGCGACATTCCGGGGGAATGGTGGCGACTGTTCCGCTCGAAGCAGATTTCGGCGCTCGTCGCCGAGGCGGTGGCGAATCATCCAAACATCGCCGCCGCCGAAGCGGCGCTGCGCCAGGCGCGGGAGACCACGGAAGCCGATGTGGGCTCCTTCTTTCCGTCGGCCACTGTGACCCAGAGTGTGGCGCGCACGCAAATGACGACGGCGCAATTCGGCGGCCTCGGGCAAAGCTCCTCGTCGAGCGGATCGCAAAGCTCCTCGTCGAGCGGACCGACGGCGCTCATCTATACGCTCCACAATACGAACGCCGCCGTGTCGTTCACGCCCGACGTCTTCGGCAAGACGATGCGTACGGTCGAGGGCGATGTCGCGGCGGCCGAATATCAGCGATACCAGCTCGAGGCGACCTATCTCGCGCTCACCGCCAATGTGGTGACGGCGGCGATCACCGATTCCTTATATGCGTCTCAGATCAAGGTCACGCGCGATCTCATCGCCGCCTATCAGAAGCAGCTCGACATATTGCAGAAGCGCTTCGAACTCGGCGCCGTGAGCGCGGCCGACGTCGTCTCGGAAAAGGCGCTCGTCGCTCAGGCGCAAGCGACGCTGCCGCCGCTCGAAAAGGCGCGAGCGCAGACGCGCAATCAGCTCATGGCCTATCTTGGCCGCTTTCCCAATGACGACAAGGGCGAGGCGATCGACGTCGAGCATCTGCATCTGCCGCGTGATCTGCCGCTTAGCCTGCCGTCCAATCTGGTGCGCCAGCGTCCCGACGTTCTTTCGGCGGAGGCGCAGTTGCATCAGGCGAGCGCCAATGTGGGCGTCGCCACGGCGAATATGCTGCCGCAGCTCACGCTGACGGGCAATGGCGGCAGTCAGGCTTCAAATTTCTCGCAATTATTCTTGCCGCAGACCTCGGTCTACAATCTTGCGACGCAGCTCTCCGGCCAGGCGTTCGACGCCGGCAGATTGTTTCACCAGCGCGAGGCGAAGCTCGCCGCGCTCGAACAGGCGGAAGCGCAATATCGCGCGACCGTGATCAGCGCCTTCCAGAACGTCGCCAACGCCTTGCAGGCGATCAAGCATGACGCGGAGACGCTGCGCGCGCAGGTTGCGGCGGAAAAGGCCGCCGCCGAAAGCCTGGATATTTCGCAAGCCCAATATGCGGCCGGCTCGACCACCTATCCGACGGTGCTCAACGCCGCGCAGACCCTGCTCAACGCCCGGCTCAATCGCGTCCAGGCGCAGGCCGCGCGCTTCTCCGACACGGCGGCGCTGATGCAGGCGCTCGGCGGCGGTTGGTGGAATCGCATCGACGAGACGCCGGCGTCGCTTCCCAAACCCACCGACCTCATTTCAACCCTGCCGATCGCGGCGGCCATACGCGCCGAGGCTGAGGAACGCTCCCGTGCCCGTTAACACGCTTTTGCAAGACCGTCTCGGACCGATGTTCAAGCCCATGATGATCATGCTGGCGAGCGTCGCTCTCGTGTTCGCAGCCCTTTACGGCTTCGTCAGCTTCCGCTCGATGATGATCGGGCGGTTCCTCGCCTCCATGGCCAATCCGCCGCAGACCGTGTCGGTGACGACGGCCGCCTATCGCGAATGGCGCCCGAAGTTTTCAGCGATCGGCACGTTCCGCGCCGTCAATGGCGCGGACCTCGCGCTCGAAACCTCCGGCATCGTTGAGAAGATCCACTTCCAGTCGGGCCAGGACGTCGAAGCGGGACAAGTTCTCCTCGAGCTGCGCAAGGATACGGACAATGCCCGGCTCGAAGCGTTGAAAGCCACGGCGGAGCTCAACGCCATCAACCTGCGCCGCGACCAGTCGCAACTCAAAATCAAGGCCGTGAGCCAGGCGACGGTGGATTCGGACGTCGCCAATCTGAGAAGCGCCAACGCCCAGGTCGTGCAGCAGGAGGCGGTGATCGCGCAAAAGACTCTTCTCGCGCCCTTTGCCGGACGGCTCGGCATCCGCCAGATCGATCTTGGCCAATATATCGGCGCCGGAACGGTGATCGTCACCTTGCAGGCGCTCGATCCGATTTTCCTCGACTTTGTCCTGCCTCAGCAGGATTTGAATGGCGTTTCGGTCGGACAAACGATCGCCGCGACCGTCGACGCCTTTCCGGGCCACAGCTTTACGGGCAAGATCGACGCGATCAGCTCCAAGGTGGATCTCGCAAGCCGCAACGTGCAGATCCGCGCGAGCCTCGCCAATGGCGAGCGCAAGCTGCGTCCCGGCATGTTCGCCTCGGTGGAAATCGCGACCGGCAAGCCTCAGCGCCTCATCACGCTGCCGCAAACGGCGATCGTCTATGCGCCTTTCGGCAATTCGGTGTTCCTTGCGCAAAAAAGCGAGGAGAGCGCCGATAAGAAGGCGCCGCAAGGCTCCGGGCTTATCGCGCATCAGGCCTTCGTTCGGCTCGGCGAAACGCGCGGCGACGAAGTCTCGGTGCTCGAAGGGGTGCCGGAAGGCGCGACGGTCGTGACGGCGGGTCAGGTCAAGCTGCGCAACGGCGCGCCGCTCGCCATTTCGCAAGAGCCGCCGCCGCCGGTCGACGCCTATCCCAAGCCCGTGGATCAGTGAGCGGAGATTTCGCAAAATGCGTTTCACTGACATTTTCGTGCGCCGCCCGGTGCTCGCCAGCGTGTTGAGCCTGCTGATCCTGGTGCTTGGCCTGCGCTCGCTGGCGACTCTCTCCGTGCTGCAATATCCGCGCACGCAAAACGCCGTTGTCACGGTGACGACGGCCTATTTTGGCGCCGATCCGGCGACCGTCGCCGGTTTCGTCACGACGCCGCTCGAAAACGCCATCGCGCAGGCGAACGGCATCGACTATCTCACCTCGACGAGTCAGATCGGGGTGAGCACGATCACCGCCAATCTGCGGCTGAACTATGATTCCGGCAAGGCGCTTACCGAGATCAGCACCAAGATCGATTCGGTGCTCAACCAATTGCCGCAGGCCGTGCAGCGTCCCGTCATCACCGTCAAGATCGGCCAAACGACCGACGCCATGTATATTGGCTTCAACAGCGACATTCTCACCCCGAGCCAGGTGACCGACTATCTCATCCGCGTCGTGCAGCCGCGTCTGCAATCGGTGCCGGGCGTGCAGACGGCGGAGCTGATCGGCGGCAAGACCTTTGCGCTCAGAGCCTGGCTCGATCCGGTGAAGCTCGCCGCCTATGGACTCACCGCCAGCGAGGTGGCGGCGTCTCTCCAGAGCAATGACTATATCGCCGGCCTCGGCTCGACCAAGGGCCAATGGGTTCAGGTCAATCTCTCGGCGGCGACGTCGCTCCATTCGCTCGAGGAGTTTCGCAACCTCGTCGTCAAGCAGGCGAACGGCGCCAATGTGAAGCTGCGCGACGTCGCCAATGTCACGCTCGGCGCGGACGATTATGAATCCTCGGTCTCGTTCGACGGCAAGCAGGCGGTCTATATCGGCATTCTCGTGGCGCCCAACGCAAATTTGCTCGACGTCGTCAAAGGCGTCAAAGACGCCTATCCCGACATCGTCAAAGCGCTGCCGCAAGGCTTGAACAGCGAGATTGTCTACGACACGACGAATTTCGTGAACAGCTCCATCGACGAGGTGATTCACACGCTCGTCGAAGCGGTTCTCATCGTCACCGCCGTCGTCTTCGTGTTTTTGGGATCATGGCGCTCGGTGCTGATCCCGATCATGGCGATCCCGCTTTCGCTCATCGGCTCGCTGACCTTTCTCCTCGCTCTCGGCTTCTCGATCAATCTGCTGACGCTGCTGGCGCTGGTGCTGGCGATCGGCCTTGTGGTCGACGACGCCATCATTGTCGTCGAAAACGTCAACCGGCATCTCGGCGAAGGTCTGACGCCTGTCGACGCCGCGCTGCTGGCGGCGCGGGAACTCGCCGGGCCGATTATCGCCATGACGATCGTGCTGATCGCCGTCTATGTGCCGATCGGCTTCCAGGGCGGCCTCACCGGCGCGCTTTTCGTCGAATTCGCTTTCACTCTGGCGGCGGCGGTCACCGTGTCGGGCGTCGTCGCGCTCACTCTGTCGCCGGTGAGTTGCGCTCTCGCGCTCAAGCCCCCGAAGCGAGGCGAGGAGACGCTTGAGTCGCGCATCGTCGGCTATATCGACGCGCGGATGGACGCCGTCCGGGATCGCTATCACCGCCTGCTGGACTCTTCCCTCAATTACGTCCCGGTGACGCTCGTCTTCGGCGGGCTGGTGCTTTCGAGCATCTATTGGCTCTACGCCAGCGCCAAGAGCGAACTCGCGCCAAACGAGGATCAGGGCATCATTCTGGCGCAGGCGACTCCGGCGCCCAACGCCACTCTCCAACAAAAGCTGTACTACGCCGATCAGGCATATAAAATCATCGCCAAGCATTCAGAGACCGACAGCGTGTTCCAGATCAATTCGCCGGCGGCGAATCTGTCCGGCGTCGTGCTCAAGCCCGCGGATGAGCGCAAGGTCGGGGCGGAGCAGTTGCAGCAGATGCTCCAGCAGGAGCTGAGCGCCGTCGCTGGCGTGCGCTTCGTCGCCTTCCAGCCGCCGCCGCTCCCCGGCTCGATGGGCTTGCCGATTCAATTCGTCTTCCAGAGCACCGACCCGTTCGAGAAGATGGACGGCATCTCCCGCGAATTCCTGTCGAAGGCGCTTGCGACGGGAAAGTTCATGTTCCTCGACACCGACCTCAAGATTGATCAGCCGCAGTTGTCGCTCGTCATCGACCGCGAAAAGACCGCGCAACTCGGCCTGAGAATGATCGACGTCGGCGGCGCGCTCACCACCGCGCTCAGCGGCGGCTATACGCAATATTTCGGGCTCGCCGGCCGTTCGTACAAAGTCATTCCGCAGGTCGCCCAGCGGTTTCGACTGAATCCGGATCAGATCTTGAATTATTACATCAAGACGGCGGACGGCTCCTTGGCGCCGCTTTCGACCGTCGCCAAGCTCCAAACCGCCATCGTTCCCGAGTCGCTCAATCATTTCCAGCAGATCAATTCGGTGACGATTTCGGGCGTGGCCGCCCCTGGCGTCATCGCCGGCGAGGCGCTCGACACGCTCAAAGAGATCGCGCGCCAAACATTGCCCGCGACCTATACGATCGACTACGCCGGACCCTCGCGTCAGTTCATTCAGGAGTCGAGCGGCTTCGCGGTGACGTTCGGCTTCGCCCTCATCATCATCTTTCTGGCGCTGGCCGCGCAATTCGAGAGCTTCCGCGATCCGCTGATCATTCTCGTATCCGTCCCGATGTCGATCGCCGGCGCGCTGGTGTTCATCATGCTCGGCTTTGGCGGCGCGAGCATCAATATCTACACCCAGGTCGGCCTCGTGACGTTGATGGGCCTGATCAGCAAGCACGGCATCCTGATCGTGGAATTCGCCAATGAATTGCAACATGGCGGCCTGTCGAAACGGGAAGCGATCCTGCAGGCCACGTCCATTCGCCTGCGTCCGATCCTTATGACCACCGCGGCGATGGTGCTCGGCGTCTTCCCGCTCATCATGGCGACGGGCGCGGGCGCGGCGTCGCGCTTCAACATGGGTCTGGTGATCGCCTCGGGCCTTTCCATCGGCACCTTGTTCACGCTGTTTGTTCTGCCCGCGGTCTATCTCGTCCTCGCGGCGGACCATTCGGGGTCGCGCAAGAAGGCCGCGCTCGATCTCGTGTCGCCAGCGCATTCATGAGTGCGGTCGTAGATCGTTGCTAAAGCCGATCCATGGACGCGTTGTGCGCGCGGCTTCGGAGACCTGATCCTTGTTACCGATCCGGCGCGATGTTCTGGCTCAAGATCGAATGCCCCGACTTATCGCTCGCCAGCGAAAACGCCGCTGACCCCGACGGCTCCATGGTCGCGACGCCGATCGACGGGACCGCGGGCAGGGTTAATCTGTATAATTCTGTATTGAGCGGGAAAAACTCCCGATTTATCTATCTGAAAGCGGCTTGACGATATTAAACCCATAAAAAACAGACTTCTCTTGAGAGTGCGTGACAAAAATCTGACGGCGGGCGAACAGTTTAGCATGCACTCGTCGCGATTTGCGCTTGACTGTAGCAATAGCTCCGCTAGCGTTGCGGCCTGGTGAGGCCGAAATCCATTGAGCGCCTCCGAAGGAATTTTTTGATGCTAAAGCGCGGCGGCTCCGGAAGAATATCGATTGCAGTTGCACTGCTTGCGCATCCCTCGCGGCGGCTGAATTAGTTCGCCCGGTCGCCGATTTGCGGCCTCGAAACGAAAACGACGCGCGAGAGAACAGTCATGTCCTCCTCGACAAGTGAATCGACGCGGGCGATCGCATGACGGCCGGCGAGGAGTTTCCGAGCAATGCGGGTTTGGCGCAGGCGATAAAGGCGCGGATTCCGAATATCGTAATCCCTTCCGAGATTCTCGCCGACCCTAAGGGAACGCTCGTTTTCCTCTATGAGGACTACATGTTCGCTGTCGGGAAGGTCGACGCGCCGTGCCCGATTTCGAAAGATGACCCTTGCGTGCAATTCGCCTGGTATTGGCCGGACGCTTGGGAAGTGGTTTCAAAACACAAGGCGCATCTGCTGGCGAGCGTCAGCGGCGGCGCCGGCGATAGGCGGCCGCGGGAGCGCTCGCTTTGATCGCTCTCATTCGTAAAATTCCGCTCCTGGGCTTTTTCGCGCGGATTCGCGTGCGCTCGGCTTCGCTCACATCCTTGCTTTCCGGCATTCTCTTCCTCGCTGGCGCAGTGGCTGCTGCGGCCGGCGACGATTGCATCCCTAACGAACGCTTCGTCAATGATCCGGACGGGCGTCGTTTTCTCGAACTGCGCTGGCTGATGGACCCGCCCGGCTGGCGCGTCCGCCTGCGCGTGCCCGCCGAATATGTGACATGGGCCGATGTCGGGTGCGTGCCCGCCTTGGGGCGCGGATATCCAGATCCGAACTATCGGGACGTCTATGTGCATGGGTTTAGCATCGGCGTGGATCTGCCGGATTTCACGGTTCTGCATCCGACCGATCGACACATCTGGAATCGAGGGCTCGACACGACAAAGATGGTTGTGAGGCTGGATTCCGAAGTAAAAGTGCAGGGTGGCGAGGCTGAAAAGGTTCAAGCGCTTCAGGAAATGTTCTATGGCAGACAACGGATTTCTCTTGATCCCGATAGTGTGTCTTTGAAATCAAGCCACCTGACTGTTGGCCCAAAGCCGGACAAGTTCAATTTGAAGCGCATCGGCGTCATCGGAGATATGAGCCGCTACAAGACCGAGCTGGGGGGGGGAGAGGCCGTCGATTACTACTATGTCGACAGAAAGCCGATCGATCTCTGGTTCGAGTGTCAGGCGGAAGAAATCAAGGATCACACGGAAGACTCGGGATGGAATCGTCGCCCCGAATGCCAGATGTTTTTCCGCTATGCGCGCCTGGACGCTGTAATTAAAGCCAGGTTCCCACGAATATTCATGCCGATGTGGCCGGAGATCAAGCTGAAGCTTGATCGGCTTTTGGACACATTCGAAGTTGGCGAACTGAATGAAGGACAATTGTGATGACGGCGCTCAATCGTACGGACATTGTTATGCTCGACGCCTATGCGAGAGCGGGCGATCGACATGGCTATTATTCTTATCTAGCGAGCTTCGGCGACGGCTACGCGGGTCTAGCGCGTGATGTCGTGACAGGTCACACACTATCTGGTTACGTCGCGAATAATTACATGGAAACCGCTTTTCGCGAGCGTGGAATCAGCGTCACTCCCGATTTGATGAATAGAGTTGGTATTGAATTGATGCGCGAAGATTTGAAGGTGCGTCAAGACGAGGTAAAAATCGGCAAGTCCGGTCTGAATTTGGACTCGAATATTATTGCCGAATATCACAGGAGCGTTTTCGAAAAGTTCTCAGGAGGGAAAGTCGGCCTTGAGGCTTGGACAGCCGGTCAGCCGTTGAAAGATGCGTTGGCTGCTGGCGCCGCCACGGGAGATTATACGAAAGCCAATCAGGAATTTCGCTACATCCAGGAGCATCCTTGGTGTTACGGCATCGAGCAGGTCGGCAAACATAGTTTTCAGGACGGGATTGGCACTCAGTGGGGCACATGGGTGCAACGCAACACTATCGGCTTTATCCAATACCTAGCGAGAGGCGGCGAAATCCTCGACACAGCCGTTGAAGCGGGCGCCATTCCATTCCAGCCGCCGTTTTATCCATTCCAGGGAACATTAATTGATACATCGGCTCGCACTGGTCAAAACTATTCTTTTGCGGACGTCCCAATAAACGGCTCAGTTCAATTCCTTGAGGACGGCAAGGCAGGTTCTAACGGCGCCTCCAAATCCCAACTCGACGTGACGCGTCCGGGGAACTCCTCCTTCGGCAATGATTACGGCGACGGCAATCTGCCAGGAAACGGAACGGGTTTTTCCGTCTCGGCGGGCAACTCGGTCACAACCGGCTTCGGAAGCGGTCTCTTCGGCGACGCGACGAGCGGGCTGAGCGGTCTCTTCGGCGACGCGACGAGCGCGCTGGGGAATCTCCTCGGTTCGGGCAATTATTCACTGGGCTTTGTCGACAACGGCTTCGTGTTCAACGCGAACTTTGGCTATCAGGGGCAGAATATCAATTTGCCCGACTTCGGAAAGCCTGTGCTGCCCTTCGATGGCGGCGGGTCGGAGAGCGGAATCGGCTTCAACAGCCTCGGCGACCTCGGCCGCATGTTCGGGGGACTCTGGTCGGATGTGAAGAGCGTCTTTTCGAGCGTCGGCAATTTCTTTGACAATATTTTCGGCGGCATCGGCGATTTCTTCAGCAGCATCTTTCCCGTGGCGCTCGATTTGAACGGCGACGGCGTGCAGCTGACGCCGGTGACGTCGTCGAACACTTATTTCGACATGGCGGGCGACGGCTATCAGCATTTGACCGCCTGGGCCGCTCCGGGCGACGCGCTTTTGGCCTATGACGCCAACAATGACGGGAAGATCGACCAGCAGAACGAAATCGACTTCACGCAATGGGACCCGACGGCGACCTCCGACATGCAGGCGCTGCGCGACGTGTTCGACACCAACCATGACGGCAAGCTCAGCGCCAGCGACGCGAAGTTCTCGCAGTTCAAGCTGATCGTCAGCAACGCCGACGGCTCTACAGTCGCGACGCCGATCGACGGGACGGCGGGCAGGCTTAATCAGTGTAATTCCCAAACGAGGGTGAAAAAATCCCGATTTACTTATCTGAACGCCGCGTGACGATATTAAACCCATAAAAAACAGACTTCTCTTTAGAGTGCATGACAAAAATCTGACGGCGGGCGAACAGTTTAGGATGCACGCGTCGCGATTTGCGCTTGACTGTAGCAATAGCTCCGCTAGCGTTTCGGCCTGGTGAGGCCGAAATCCATTGAGCGCCTCCGAAGGAATTTTTTGATGCTAAAGCGCGGCGGCTCCGGAAGAATCTCGATTGCAGTTGCACTGCTTGCGCATCCCTCGCGGCGGCGGAAATTGGCTCGCCCGGTCGCCGATCGCGACCGCGAAGCGTAAACGACGCGCGAGAGCATGGTCATGTCTTCCTCGACAAGTGAATCGACGCTGGCGATCGTCATGACGGCCGGCGAGGAGTTTCCGAGCAGAGAGGTTAAAAGGAGTCTCGCTCGACGCCATGAATTCTTAAAAGAAGAAAATATCTTGGATCACAATAAGCGAAACTATCTGGCAGCGGGGATAAGCGCATGCGTCTTGGCTATTTCTTTATTTTGTTCTGCTGCGCCTGCCAGGGCAATTGATTGCGCGCTTGCGCAAACCCGAGCGGATAAAGCGATTTGCGCCGATACAGAAGCTCGCGCTGCCGATGAGTTGTTGGGTCTCGCGTACAATCGCTTGCGAGAAGAGCTTACAGCAAAGGAACGGTCGGCTTTAAAGCAATCTCAAACTGACTGGATCCAATGGCGTAACAACTCATGTGAAGAACAACGTGAGACCGCGCCATTTATAAAATGCTTGATTGAAGACACCAAGCTAAGGGAGACCTATTTGGCGGGGCGCGCAGCCTCAGGGAGCGGCGGCCACTTGGTTGCGGGAAGGCCCTTTTTCATGCGCGTTCCGGCCGCGAAGGGCCAGGCTAGACTGACTATTGAAGCCTTTCATTTTCGTCCCGGCGCGGCGTGGATGGCGGACGCAAACAGGTTTATCGATGAACATATACAAAGAGCTATTGGTGATTCAAACTTGCGTGATGTCGATGCATCTCTGATGCGGGGAGCGGAACTTTTTGTGGACCTGTCGGTGCAGTTAAGTTATCTCTCTGCGAACATTGCCTCTATTGGCGTCGCATATGAAAACTATATTGGTCAAGCGCATCCGTTCCGCTATTCAGTAAATAGGGCATTTGATGTTAATTCCGGGCGTGTTTTAAATTTTAATGATTTATTTGATGAGGCCGGCGCAACGGAAATATTGCAGCTTTGCGCGCCACAAGTAAAAGAGCAAAAAGATAAACGTGAGTCCACGGGAGAAAAGTCATCGGTTAGGGAGAATCTAAGCGACGATGAGCGGGGGGAACTTTCAGATAGGACACGCGATCTGGAATCCTGGAGTTTTACAAATTCGGCTGCAGAGATTTATTACGGGGATTATGCCTTTGGCGGATTCGGAGAATGCATGTGTCAGTGCGAGTTACCATATTCAACCTTAAACAAGATCATAAAAAAGGAATATATCCTGCAGTAGAATTTTACTATAAAACATCCAACATATTCTTTCGGAGATGCTCTCATGACGTATATACTTACAATAAATCAGCTTTTCGCGATCCTGACAGCGACTGAGGGCGCTAAGAAAAATACAGTATCGTATCCTGTTCCTGACGCAGAATTCGGTCACGAGCCTCCGATGAATCAGCGTGGTAGATATGGAGGAAATCATTCTGGGTTTTCCTTTGGGCGCGTCCAATTAGATATTGGAAATAATCCGATCGCTCGGGAGGCATATGAACAAATTCTGCAGTTAGGTCTCTCTAACGGCTTGATAAACAATGAACAGCAGTTGTTTTTGAGCAAATTTTCGGTTATGCGTCCAGATGCGAATCGTAATTTCCCGGATTTGCACCAAAGTTGGCGTGAGGCCAAATCTTTATTGAATGACAAACTCTTTGGGCCGGATAGTCCTTTAGCTGATCAAGTTAGCTCCATAATTAGTGATGCGCAACATAGATGGCTTGAGAAGGGAGCTCTGCCCAACATCAATAGATTTCTTAGTAATCATTCCACGGGCGTTTTCAATCAAAACTCCCCGGATTTCGCCCGGGCTATCGCTGTAATTTCATCGCTCCAAAATCGGTCCGGTAATCTCGATCGTTTCACGGCTGCCTTTGGCAAGTCAGGAGAGACTTTATCGGACTTGAAGACCGCGTGGGCAACGCAGTTGGGAGACGGCCGCGGGCGCGACGACTGGTCGCTTATCAGCAGGGGCGCGGCGGTATTTGAGAACCTTAATCTGGGTGGCCAGCAGCTCAACTCAGTATCTGGGTTCGACCCTGCGGCGATCGCTCGTTTTTTAGATTACACGCGGCCGATATCGGGAAGTGTTGAATTTCTCCCCTCTGGACAATTCTACCCCTATTCGGGCGGATCCAACGGCTTTTCCAGATCCCAGCTCGACGTGACCGGCCCAGGGAGTTCGTCCTTCGGCAATGGTTACGGCGACGGCAATCTGCCAGGAAACGGGAGTAGTTTCTCCGTCTCGGCGGGCAACTCGGTCACGCCCGCCTTCGGAAGCGGTCTCTTCGGCGATGCGACGAGCGGGCTGGGCGGTCTCTTCGACGACACGACCAGCGCGCTGGGGAATCTCCTCGGATCGGCCAATTATTCGCTGGGCTTTGTCCCGAACGGCTTGATGTTCGGCGCGAACTTCGGCGATTCGGGGCAGGCCAACATCAATCTCCCCGGCTACGGGGCGGGCTTCCATTTGCCCTCTTATGGCGGCGGGTCGGAGAGCGGGGTCGGCTTCAACAGCATCGGCGACCTCGGCCGCCAGGCGCGGGGATGGGTGAATAATTTCGTCTCGGATGTGAAGAGTGTGTTTTCGAGCGTCGGCAAATTCTTCGGCAACATTTTCGGCGGCATCGGCGATTTCTTCAGCAGCATCTTTCCCGTCGCGCTCGATTTGAACGGCGACGGCGTGCAGCTGACGCCGGTGACGTCATCGAACACTTTTTTCGACATGGCGGGCGACGGCTATCAGCATCTGACCGCCTGGGCCGCTTCGGGCGACGCGCTTTTGGCCTATGACGCCAACAATGACGGGAAGATCGACCAGCAGAACGAAATCGACTTCACGCAATGGGACCCGACGGCGACCTCCGACATGCAGGCGCTGCGCGACGTGTTCGACACCGACCATGACGGCAAGCTCAGCGCCAGCGACGCGAAGTTCTCGCAGTTCAAGCTGATCGTCAGCAACGCCGACGGCACGCGGACGCTGCAGACGCTGGCGCAGGCGGGGATCGCCTCGATCAATCTCATCGAGGACCAGACCACCCGCGCCTTCGCCGACGGCTCGTCGATCGACGGCCAGACGAGTTTCACGCGCACCAATGGAACGACGGGAACGGCGGCGACGGTCACGCTCGTCTATGACGCCGCGGGCGCCGCCCTGCGCTCCACGACGACGCAAAACGCCGACGGCTCGAAGACCATCGACAATAAGTCGCTCAACGCGGATGGAAGCGTCGCCAGCGAGCGCATTCTGACCACCTCGGCCGACGGCAAGACCAAGACGCTGTCGGTCGATCTCGATGGCGACGGGGTGATCGACCAGATCCAGACCTCCGTTACGGTGGTCAACGCCAATGGCTCGAAGACCGAGACGGTGACCGACAAGACAGCGGGCGGCGCGGTTCTGGCCCGCCGGGCGACGACGACCAGCGCAGACGGAAAGTCGATCACGATCCAGACCGACCCGGATGGCGGCGGCGCCTGGACCCGCGTCGAGACGATCGTCGTGGCCGCCGACGGCTCACGCACCAACACGGTCTCGAATCTCAACGTCAACGGGTCGCTGATCGACAAAACGATCGTGACCACGAGCGCAAACGGGCTGACAAGCCAGACGAAGACGGATGTCAACGGCGACGCCGTTTTCGATTTAACCACGAACGAGGTCATCGTGGTCAACGCGGACGGCAGCCGCACGGAGACGGTCAGGGAAACGAACGCCAATGGCTCGCTGCGCGACGCATGGGTGAAGACCACCAGCGCCGACGGACTTTCGAAGACGACGGTCTTCGATCTCGACGGCAATGCGACGACCGATCTGACGACCACGGAAGTCGTCGTGAAGAACGCCGACGGCTCCTACACGACCACGACCACGAACAATAATGGAAACGCCTCGCTCCGCGATCAGACGAAAACCCTGCTTTCGGCCGACAATCTGTCGCGGACGACCCAGTCGGACGTCAATGGCGACGGCGTCTGGGACGTGACCACCACGGACGTCACGACGATCAACGCCGACGGCGGCCGGACGCAGACCGTCACGGATTTAAACGCGGATGGCTCCAAGCGCGACAAGACGGTGATCGCCAAGGCGGCGGACGGCCGGTCGAGGACCATCCAGATCGATCAGAACGGCGACGCGATCTGGGACAGCGTCGAAACCATCGTCGTCGCGGCGAATGGCTCGAGCGTCGATACGACGACCACCTACAACAGCAACGGCAGCATCATCGACAAGTCGATCGTCTCGACGAGCGCCGACGGGCTGACGCGAACCAGCCAGGTCGACGCCAATGGCGACGCCATCATCGATCTGATCACGACGGAGACGACGGTAAAGAACGCCGACGGCTCGTCCACCCAGACGACCGCCAACAAGGCGAACAACGGCGCGCTGAAAGACAAAACGATCACGACGACGAGCGCGAACGGGCTGAATGTCTCGACGCAGCTGGACATCGACGGCAATGGAACGATCGACCGGACGATTGCCGATGTGACGGTGGTCAACGCCAACGGCAGCCGCACGGAGACGATCACGCAGACGAACGGCAATGCGTCATTGCGCGCGAAAACGGTCGTGTCGACCAGCGCCGACCACAAGACGGTGACCACGACCACGGATTTGAACGGCGACGGCGTGACGGATGTCACAGAGAGCGTCGCGACCGCGACGAACGGCGTCACGACCGACACGGTCGCGGAATTCAATCCGAACGGAACCTTGCGCGCCCGGACAGTTTCAACCGTCAACGCCACGGGCCTGTCGAAGACCGTGCAGAGCGACGTGAACGGCGACAGCGTGTGGGACACGACGGTTACGGACACGACCGTGCTGAACGCCGACGGCAGTCGCACCCAAACGGTGCTGACCAAGAACGCCAATGGTTCGCTGCGGTCAAAGGTCGTCGCGACAATCAACGCCACGGGCCTGTCCGTCACGACGCAATCCGACGTCGACGGCGACGGCGTGAACGACGTGACGACGACGGATGTGACCGTGCTCAACGCCGATGGAAGCACGAGCGAAACCGTCGCTGACTTCAACGCCAACGGGACGAAGCGCGATCAAACGGTCATCGTGACCAGCGACGACGGGCTGTCGGTCACCACCTCCGTGGATCTCGACGGCAATGGGAGCGTCGACCGAATCCGCACCGACGTCACCACGCTGAACGCCAACGGCAGCCGAGTGGAGACCATTACGGACAAGAATGGCGACGGAACGCTGAGGGACAAGATTTCAATTTCGGCGAGCGCAGACGGCCGGTCGAAGACGATCTCCAGCGACCTCAACGGCGACGGGCAAAACGACAGCGTCGAGACGATTGCGGTCGGCGCGGACGGCTACACGGTCGATACGGTCGTCAATTACAATCCCAATGGCTCGCTGCGGGACAAAACGGTCGTGCAGACAAGCGCCAATGGCCTGTCGGGGCGAACGCAAACCGACGTCAACGGCGACGGCGTGTGGGACGTGACTCGGACGGATGTGACCGTCCTCAACGCCGACGGAAGCACGAGCGAGACGGTCACCGACCTGAACGCGAATGGCTCGACGCGCGCCCGGACAGTCATCTCGACGAGCGCGAATGGGCTCTCGAAGACTGTCCAGACGGACATCAACGGCGACGGAATATGGGACACGACGGCCGCGGAAATCGCCGCGCTGAACGCCGACGGTTCGCAGACGCAGACGTATTCGGAGACGAACGCCAATGGTGCGCTCCGGGGCAAGTCCGTCACGACGACGAGTTCTGACGGCAAAACCACCTCGATCAGCCGAGACGTCAATGGCGACGGAATAACCGATCAGACGGAAACCACCGTCCTCCAGGCCAATGGCGACGTCATCGACACGCTCACGGACCTGTCCAGAGAAGGCGCGCTGCAG
Organism: Methylocystis sp. SC2; assembly: GCF_000304315.1. Taxonomy (NCBI): domain Bacteria; kingdom Pseudomonadati; phylum Pseudomonadota; class Alphaproteobacteria; order Hyphomicrobiales; family Methylocystaceae; genus Methylocystis; species Methylocystis hydrogenophila. Next base: position 2,583,527 of record NC_018485.1, read on the forward strand.
AGCAAGCGCGTCACGACGACCAGCGCCACTGGGCTCGCGAAGACCATCGCCTATGACAATAATGGCGATGGAGCTGACGACCGCACGGAAACTGACGTCACCGTCCTCAACAGCGACGGGAGCCGCGTGGAGACCTACACGGACTACAACGGAACCACGGGCGGCGGCGTCGTCGAGCGGATCGTGAAGACCGTCAGCGCGAACGGACTGATCGTGACGACGGAACGTACGGGCGTGAACGGCTATGAGACGCTCAATTCTTATGCGACGGATACGATCGTTCTGAACGCCGACGGCTCGACGACGGAGACGGTCTCCGTGTCGGCGACGTCGGGCGGCGCGCTCAAGACCAAGGTCGTCACGTCGACGAGCGCCAGCGGCCTGTCGAAGACGACCCAAACCGACGTCAATGGCGACGGGCGGTTCGACGTGACGGATACGACGACGACCAGTGTCGACGGCAGCCGGGTCGAGACGCTTATCAATCTGAACATGGACGGGACGCTGCGCCAGAAGGACGTTTTGACGACGAGCCATGACGGCCTGACGCAGGGCCTTCAGCGCGACACGAACGGCGACGGCGTCTTCGATCATTTTGAAACCAAATCGCGTAACGCCGACGGCTCGACCTCCGACATCGTCTGGGACACGACCGCCGCTGGCGCGTTGACCTCAAAAATCAGCACGACGCTGAGCGACGACCAGTTGTCAAAGACGATTTCGATCGATTCGAACGGCGACGGCGTGGTGGATTTGAGCCGGAGCCAGACGACTGCGCTGAACGTCGACGGCAGCCAAACGATCACCGTCGCCGATTACGGCGCCGCGGGGATTTTGCGCGACCGGACGGTGACGACGGTGAGCGCCAACGGTCTGACCAAGGTGTCGAAGATCGATGTGAATGGTCGCGGAACATCTCTCGAGACGCAGAACGACGTCACCGCGCTGCACGCCGACGGCAGCAGCACGCGCACGATCACCAACGCCTACGCCGACGGAACGATCAAGGATCAGACCATTGCGGCCACGAGCGCGAATGGCTTGACGACGAATATTGTGACGAGGGGGTACGGGGCGGTCCCAGACGTTAACGAGACGATCACGATTGCGGCCGACGGCGCCAAAACCGATACGCTCTCCTTGAGCTATGCGAATTCGAGCTTGACGACGACCGTCACGACGACCACGAGCGCAGATGGATTGATCGTCACCTCCCATGAAACCGGCACGGGGATCGGATGGCAACAGGGTCCTCCGCTTTACGTTTATGGCAACCCGATCCCGACCGTTGGCCTAGCGGTCAAGGGCGTCGACGTCACGAGCACGAAGGTCTACGTTCCAAACTCCAACGGAAGCTATGCTTGGTACGTAACGTCCCCAGACAGCTATTCGATTAACCTCCTCGGTCTCAGTTCGGGATATCTGGGCGCTTATGCGTCGCATTCGATCGACGAGAATGGAGTGGACACCTGGGTCTGGAATGAAAGCCCGACATCGACCTTTAGCCTGTATGGATACACATTCAGCACCTACAACGGCGGCGGGGCCAAGTCGATTACCATTGACGTTGCGTCCGAGCAAAAATTCGTCGCGATGGCCGAGCGGATGTATGACACGCTTCTCAATCGCGACATGACCGAGAGCGAAAAGCAGTTTCTCGCCGACTATATTACGACGAGCGGCGCTGGCGCGGAGTTCAATCTCAATAAGCTCGCTGCCGATGTCATGACGAACAAGGCCTATTTGGCGGCTCCGCCGGCGACGGTCGTCATCGGGAACACGCCGCCGCCGACGGAATTTATCGGCAAATATGGCGCTCTAACGGACGCCGAATTCATTGAACAGATGTCCCAGAACGCTCTTGGCCGCTATGCTACGCTCGCGGAGCTGAATAAATATCTCTCTCAGCTCAAGGCGGGGACGGTTACGCGCGCCGACATCGCCGTCGCCCTGTCGGAAAGTTCCGAACATCTCGCCGACGGCAACGTCCATGAGACGACAAACAACACGCTGAGCGGCGGGCAACTCGTTTCTATCGATCACACGACCGACAAGCAGGTTGCGACGGATATTCTGGGGCAACTCTATTATGCTGCGTTAAAGCGGACCATGACCGGCGCTGAAATCGCCGCGCAGCTGCCGCGGATTCTCAACGGATCGGCGACGGAGGTGCAGATCGCCGGCGAACTCATCGCATCTTCGGAATTCACGACGAAATACGGAACGACGACCGACGCCGCCTTCGTCAATCTCGTCTTTACCAACGTCTATGGCCGAGCGCCGACGTCGACGGAGTCTCAAACCTGGGCCGGCATGCTGACCGCCGGGACGATTTCAAGGGCGGATTTTCTTGATTCGGTTGCGCGCGCAATCGATCACGCCAGTCTTGGCGGCGTCGGCGTCACGGCGATCGCCGTGACGAATACCGGCGCGACGGTCAACACGGCTTCGACGCCCGTGATTTTCGAAAATGGATCTGGCGGAACGGTCTCGAGCAGCGGAAACGCCATCACCCTCAAATCGAACACAAATGTCACGGTCAATGGCTCCGATGATCCGGTCGCCGTGATAGGGACCGGCAATCAACTGACCGTGAGCTCCGGAAACGTCACCATCGACGCCTCCGCCAGCGCAACTGTCACCGGATCAGCCAATAAGCTCGCGACCGACGTAAATGCGACTTTGTCGGTCGCGGGTCAAGACAACGTCGTCAACGCCGCCGGCGGTTCGACAGTGAACGTCGCGGGCGGCGTCATTAGCACTGTCGTAATCGGCTGGTACTGGGTCTGGGGGTGGCCATTCCCGATCTATGGCACGGAGAATCATACGAATACGATCAACATCAGTGGCGGCAAGGTCAACATCGCCGCCGGCGACACCGATACGATCAACGGTTCAAATAATGACATTACCCTGCTCGGGTCCTCAACGATCACGGAGAATGGCAACAACAACAATTTCGTTTTCCATCCAGGGTTCGGGACGGATGTGATCTCCGGTTTCGACGCGTCGGACACGCTGCAATTTGACCATGCGATCTTTGCGGATTGGTCGCATCTTCTTGCCGCTTCATCTCAACAAAACGCAGATACGCTCATCACGCTCGACGCGAATAACACCATCACGCTCCAGAACGTCGCTCTGTCGAGTCTGACTCCGTCGCAGGTGCAATTCGTGTAATCAGAGGAGACGCCGGCGAAGCTCTAGAGCCCTTCCTGATCACATGGAATCATGTGATCGATAAGGAATCGCTCCAAATCAAAACGTTGGAGCAGGTTCTAATCAAAAAAGTCTGTCAACTTTTTCGGAACCTGCTCTCATGGGCGACATGAACGACTTTTGCGAAGAGCAGGAGTCGGTTCTGGGGGAGCGACTGACCAAATGCGGCGATTAAGCTTGCATGGTCTATGCGAGGCCGCCCATTGTCATCAAGCAATCTGATCGCGCGAGTTAGGGCGGCTTGGAGTCGCGGCCGCAGCGCGCCGCGTCGGATGCAGGATATCAGTCCTAAGCGGTCCTCTCGGCTTTCTCTGTGACTCATCTAGGCTGTCGCCATCCTGCGTGGATCATGCGCAAGGCTTTTCGGCGCCTTCAAAAGCCTTCCCGTCATCAGGTCGGTTCAAGAGGTATGACATGCGTAGGCGAAGTCTCTTTACATGTGAGGCCGGAGGGAATAACCGGAAGCGGATCATAGGTTTAAGGTTCGGCTGAAAATGCACGACGCCGTGACGGATGAACCCGCGCCGACCGACGGAAAGCCCCATGAACAGTCGGGGCGCTATGAAGACTCCGGTTTGCAAGGCCTTTGCGGGATCGCCGCCTATTATCGCATTGTCGCGAGCCCTGATCAGATCCGGCGGGAACTCGCGCTTCACGGAAAGAGCGTCAGTTGCGAAGACCTCGTGCGAGCCGCCGCTCTTATCGGACTCAAAGCGCGCGTAATTCGTCCCATACATAAGCAAAGGCTTGCCGCCCTCCCTTCGCCTGCGATCGTTCGAACGCGCGCTGGTCGATTTGAAGTCTTTGGCGGCAAAATGCCGGCCGGCGATTATCGCCTCGTCGATCCGATCACGCGCTCGGATCGTAACCTTCCCTTAGATCAAATTCATGAGGCGCTCGACGCGGTCATTCTTGTTTCTCGTAGACTCGGCGGCGCCGGCGTCGAGCCCAAGCATTTTAGTCTTCGCTGGTTTCTTCCTTCGATTTGGCGCTATCGTCGGCCGCTGCTTCACGTCCTCGTCGCATCGTTCTTCGTGCAGATCTTTGCGCTGGTGACGCCGCTGTTCTTCCAGGTCGTCATCGACAAGGTCCTCAGCCACAGGGGCTATGATACGCTCTTCGTTTTGATCGGCGGATTGGCGGTTATCGGCGTTTTCGACGTTGTGCTTCAGTATTTGCGCACTTATGCGCTGTCGCATACGACCAATCGGATTGACGTCGAACTCGGGCGCCGCCTGTTCTTTCATCTCTTCCATCTGCCGATGGCGTATTTCGAGACGCGATCCGCCGGGCAGACGGTGGCGCGCGTAAGAGAGCTCGAGACGATTCGCGCTTTCTTGACGGGCCAGGGGCTGTTCTCGCTCTTGGACATCTTTTTCACCATCGTCTTTCTCGCGGTTCTTTGGGCCTACTCCTGGAAACTAACCCTGATCGTCATCGCGTCGATACCGCTTTACCTTATCGTCGCGGCGTTCATTCGGCCGATCCTCCAGGAAATGATCAAGGAGAAGTTCAACCGCGGCGCCGAGAGCCAGCAGATGTTGGTGGAAGCGGTCGTTGGCGTGCAGACGATCAAGTCGACCGCTGTCGAGCCCTCGATGCAAACGCAATGGGAGGAGAAGCTTGCTTCATATGTATCGAAATCATTCGATACCGGATTGCTGGGGGCGGGGGGCCAGTCGGCGATTCAATACATCAGCAAGCTCACGAACGCGCTGCTGCTGCTGTTTGGCGCCAAGGCGGTTATCGACGGCGAGTTGTCTGTCGGCGAGCTCGTCGCGTTTAACATGATTTCCGCGCAAGTCGCGCAGCCCATCTTGCGGCTCTCGCAAATCTGGCAAGATTTCCAGCAGGTGCAGATCTCCATCGAGCGTCTGGGCGATATCCTGAATGCGCCCATGGAGCCGTTAAATCTGGCGCATGGGAGTTTGCCGCCGGCGAAGGGCGAGATCGAGTTCAGGAACGTCACCTTCCGCTATCGGCCAGGCTCGCCCGAGATATTGAAAAACATCTCGTTTACAATAAAGCCGGGAGAAGTCATCGGAGTGGTCGGACGCTCCGGATCAGGCAAGTCAACCCTCGCAAAATTGATTCAGCGCTTTTATGCGCCTGAAGAGGGACAGATTCTTGTCGATGGCGCTGACATTATGCAGGTCAACCCGGCGTGGCTTCGCTCGCAGATCGGCGTCGTGCTGCAAGAGAATCTGCTCTTCAACCGCAGTCTTCACGATAATATCGCGCTCGCCAATCCTGCGATGTCTCGGGCTCAAGTCGTGGCCGCGGCGAGAATGTCCGGAGCGGATGAGTTCATCAGTCGGCTCGCCAATGGCTACGACACGATGGTGGAGGAACGGGGAAGCAATCTTTCCGGCGGACAGCGACAGAGAATCGCGATTGCGCGCGCGCTTGCGATCAATCCTCGGATCCTCATCTTCGATGAAGCGACCAGCGCCCTGGACTACGAAAGCGAACGCATCATCCAGAAAAACATGTTCGAGATCGTCAAGAGCCGCACTGTTATCATCATCGCTCATCGTCTGCAGGCCGTCCGGAGATGCGACAGAATCATCAGTCTCAGCGACGGGCGCATTCAAGAGATGGGTGCGCATGATGAACTCATCCGCAATCCCAACGGTCTTTACGCTCACCTCTGGTCTCTTCAGAACGATTTGGAAAACGTTTGATGCGTCTAAAGAGGGGAAGCAATCTGTCGGAGCCAAGCGCTGACGGTCTGCCTCGTCTCCGCGCTGCGGCGGAACGGCTCGCGCTCGTGAAGTGGGCGCGTTCCGACGGAGAGTTTCTTCCGGCGGCCATCTCGATTCTGGAAACGCCGCCGTCGCCTGTGCATATTGGTCTGCTCTGGGCGATCTGTTTGCTGTTGAGCGTCGCGCTGACGTGGATGTATTTTGGCCATATCGACATCATCGCAATTGCGCAGGGGAAAATTCAGCCGGCCGGCCGCGTAAAAACCATCCAACCGCTCGAGACCGGCCGCGTCGTCGCGATCCATGCAGAGAACGGGCGGCATGTCACTGCCGGAGAGGTCTTGGTGGAGCTCGATCCGGCGGAAGCAGTCGCGGACGAAAGGGGATCCTCGATCGTCTATTTGGCCTATGTCGCGGAGAAAGCGCGCCGGAAAGCCGCTTTGAACGCGATCGCCAATAATTCCTACGACAAGGAAATAGCCGTTGACTGGCCGGCGGAAATTCCAGACCAGCTCAGGGAGCGCGAAGGTCGCATCCTCAGAGGCGATTTAAGACAGCTTCTGAGTTCGTTGAAGAGCATCGATGCGCAGCTCGAACAAAAGGAAGAGGAGCAGAAGCGCCTCAAGAATACGATCGCGAGTCAGGAATCGCTGCTCGCGACTCTCAAAGAGCGCGTCGTTATGAGGAAGGGGCTGCTCGCCCGCGGATCGACGCCGAGGGCGGCGGTCATCGATTCGATCGAGGCGCTGCAGGTCCAGCAAACCAACCTTGCGACCCAGCAAGGGCAGCTCACGGAAGCTCAGGCCGCGAGCCGCGTGCTGCGGCAAGAACGAGCAAAGCAAGTGGACGCATTTGTCGCTGAGAACGAACAAAGGCTGGGCGAAGCTGAGCGTCAGATCGATGATTTTGAACAAAGGCATAAGAAGGCGCACGAGAAAACCGAACATATGACGATTAGGAGCCCAATCTCCGGGACCGTCTTTGGCCTGTCGGTCACCACAAGAAATCAGGTTCTTGCGACGGGCGAAGAACTCATGCGGATCGTGCCGGATGACGCCGATCTTGAGATCGAATGCTATGTGCAGAACAAGGATATCGGATTTGTAAAGAAGGACCAGCCGGCCGTGGTGAAGGTCGAATCATTTCCCTTCACGCGCTATGGCTCGCTTGACGCGATGGTGACGCGTGTTGCGCATGACGCGATACCCGAGCCTGACGCTCAAGCGCTCGAAGGCAATCCGGCGCGGCCCGCCAAGAATAACTACTTCGGCGGCGCGCAACGCACCCAGAATCTCGTCTTTCCGGTGACCCTTCGCGCGCAGCGTTCGACGATGAACATCGATGGCGTCGACGTTCCATTGTCTCCAGGCATGGGCGTCACCGTAGAGATAAAGACCGGACGGCGCCGCATTCTTGAATATTTGTTTTCTCCACTGCTCGAAGTGGCGTCTCGCGCGATGAAGGAAAGGTAGTTTTAGCTCGATGTGCAGGCTTGGAAAAACGCCAATATGCGCATGCGCGCCGAGCGATCAGCCGCGCCGGCGACATTTTCTTCTGGCCTGGATTGCGTGCGGTATATTTTATGCGCCGGCGCAGGCGCATGGAGATACGATACACGGCGCGTTAGAGAAGGTTTACACGACAAACCCCGAAATCGACGAACAGCGAGCGAATGTTCGCGTGCATGATGAAGAGGTCTCAAAGGCCTATTCCTACGCGCGGCCAAAAGCCAGCATATCCGCAACGGGGGGGCCGCAGAGAACGCTGATCCGCGCTCCGGCCGGGATTGATCAGTTCAGCAGCAGACAATATCAGAGCGACAAATATTCGGGCAAGCCGCTGAATGCGACCTTCGCTTTTCAGCTGCCCGTGTTGGATGGCGGCAAGGCGAGCGCGAGTCTAGGTCAAGCGGAATCCGGCGTATTGGCCTCGCGGGCGGTTCTTCGTGACGCCGAGCAGCAGGCGCTCTTAAAGGGCGCGACCGCGTATATGAATGTGCTGCGCGACGCCGCTGTCGTTCGTCTCAAGAAGAATAACATCGGCGTTCTGCGCGAACAGTTGCGGGTGACAATAGATCGCTTCGATTTCGGCGAAGTGACCCGCACCGACGTCGCTCAAGCCGAAGCCGCGCTCGCCCAATCGCAAGCCGATCTGGCCGCCGCGTTCGGCGCCCTTGAAAATAGCGCCTCGGTCTATCGTCAAACGATCGGCGAGGAGCCAAAGCTGCTGCAGCCGGCGCCCTCGCTCGAGGCGCTTCTTCCAGAAAGCCGCGACGACGCAATTGCGGTCGCTCTCGTCGATCACCCGTCCATCGTCGCCGCCGTTCACCAGATCGATGCCGGAGAATCGGCCGTCAAAATTGCGGAAAGCGCGATCCTGCCGACGGCGTCGGTCGGCGCTCAAGTCATTCAACAATTCGATTCATATTTTGGCTATCCAAAAACCAGGCAGTTTGGCGCACAGGTGTTTGGCCAATTGAACGTGCCGCTTTATCAAGGCGGCGGCGAATATTCGGCCATACGGCAGGCGAAAGAGCAGCTCGGTCAGGCGCGTATTCACGCCGACGTCGTCAAGAATTCCGTCAGGGCGGCGGTCATTCAGGGCTTCAGCCAATTCACGACGGCGAAGGCCGCCGTTTCATTCAACATGAAAGCCGTCAAGGCCGCCGAGGTGGCGCTGCGCGGGGTCAGAGACGAAGCCGCGTTCGGACAACGCACGACGCTCGACGTGCTGAACGCGCAACAGGCGCTGCTGACTGCTCGCGTGAATCTTGTGACGGCGCAACGGGATAGGGTTGTCGGCTCCTATGCGGCGCTTGCGGCGATCGGGCGCCTCTCATATGCGACTCTCGACCTCGACGTCATGCCTTACGATCCGTCGGCGCATCTGGAACAAATTCAACATAAGTGGATCGGCGTCTCCGTTCCCGGGGAGCAGCAGAATGAAGCTCAGTCAATAACCGATCGCCTCTTCCCGTAAGCGCCAAAGAAAGGCTCCTGTCTTGCGCGATCGATCTGCGGTCTGGGCATGGGGGGCTGCGAACCGGGAGCAATCGGGGAGCGCGTCATGCCGCATTTGAAAGATACGGATGGAATGCCCCTTACGCCGCATCTGCGCCGGCTCGAAGCCGAAGCAATTTTCATATTGCGAGAAGCCGTGGCCGAATTCCAGCGTCCGGTGATGCTCTATTCGATCGGCAAGGATTCGAGCGTGATGTTGCATCTCGCGCTCAAGGCCTTTTTTCCGGCCAAGCCGCCCTTTGCGCTGTTGCATGTCGACACCACGTGGAAGTTTCGCGACATGATTGCGTTCCGCGATCAAACCGCGGCGCGCGTCGGAATGGATCTGATCGTTCACACAAATGAAGATGGGCTCAAGCGCGGCGTCTCGCCCTTCACGTGCTCTTCATCCGCTTATACGCAAGCCATGAAAACCGAGGCGCTCAGGCAGGCGCTGAACGAAGGCGGATTTGACGCGGCGTTGGGCGGCGCGCGCCGCGACGAGGAGAAAAGTCGGGCGAAGGAGCGAATCTTCTCGCATCGAACCGCCTCCCACGGTTGGGATCCCAAGAGTCAGCGCCCCGAGCTTTGGCGGATATTCAACACGCGCCTCGGCGCCGGCGAGACCATGCGAATCTTTCCGCTGTCGAATTGGACCGAGATCGACATCTGGGATTACATCGCCGCGGAAAACATCCCGGTCGCGCCTCTGTATCTCGCAAAGGAGCGGCCGATCGTCCGCCGCAACGGCGCTTACGTCATGGTCGACGATGAGCGGTTTCCGCTGGCGCCGAATGAGGTCGTCGAATCGCGGCGCGTGCGCTTTCGAACGCTGGGCTGCTATCCATTGACCGGCGCCATCGAATCGGAGGCGGACACGCTGGAGGCGATCATCGCGGAAATGCGACAGGCCTCGACCTCTGAACGTCAGGGCAGGCTGATCGACTTCGATGAGTCCGCGTCCATGGAGCGAAAGAAGCGCGAGGGGTATTTTTGATGACCGCTCCCTTTATCGCAGATGCGGACATCCTCTCGACAGCCCAGCCGAACCCGCCGCGACCCACTTTGCGGGTCTTGACCTGCGGATCGGTCGACGACGGCAAGTCGACGCTCGTCGGGCGTCTTCTCTATGAACGTCGGCTGATCTTCGACGATCAACTTGTCGCTCTGCGCAGCGACTCGCTGCGGCATGGGGCTCTGGGCGGGGAGATTGATTTCGCCTTGCTGGTCGACGGACTCGAGGCCGAACGCGAGCAAGGCATCACGATCGACGTCGCCTACCGCTATTTCTCCACCCCCGCGCGTTCGTTCATTCTGGCCGACGCGCCCGGCCATGAGCAATATACGCGCAACATGGCGACGGGAGCGTCAAACGCCGAACTGGCCATACTGCTCGTCGACGCCCGCAAGGGTCTGCTGACGCAGACGCGGCGACATGCGACGATCGTCTCTCTCCTTGGCGTTCGGCACATCGTGCTCGCCGTCAACAAAATGGATCTTGTTGCTTACGACCAAGCCGTGTTTGAAAGAATTGTCGGCGAATTCGAAAGCGTCGCGGCGTCGCTCGCCTTTAGCGCCGTCGAAGCGATCCCGATCTCCGCCCGCCACGGGGACAATGTCGTCGCCGGCTCGGCGAATATGCCGTGGCGCGACGGCCCCAGTCTCCTGGCCTATCTCGAAAACGTCGAAGTCGAGACGGATGGCGCCGATGCGCCGCTGCGGCTGCCGGTGCAATGGGTCAATCGCCGAAGCGACGCCTTCCGCGGCTTCGCCGGCGCCATCGCTTCCGGCCGCCTCCAGGTCGGCGATGAAATCGTGGCCGCCGCTTCGGGACGGAAAACCAAGATCGCGCGGATCGTCGCGATGGGCGGAGACCTGTTCAGCGCCGCTGCGCCGGACTCGGTCATGGTGACCTTCGCCGATGAAATCGACGCGTCTCGCGGCGACGTTCTCTGCCATCCGACAATGCGCCCGAACGTCGCCGACCAATTCGCCGCGCATCTGATTTGGATGAGCGACGACGCCCTTCTGCCTGGCCGTTCCTATCTGATCAAGATCAACGGCCGGTGTCTCGCCGCGAGCGTGACGGAGATCAAGCACAAGCTCGACGTCGACACTGGCGCAAAGAGCGCCGCCAAGACGCTGAGCCTCAATGAGATCGGCTTTTGCAACGTCGCCACCGCCGCGCCCGTCGTCTTTGATTCATACGATGAAAACCGCACGACGGGCGCTTTTATCCTGATCGACCGCTTCACCAATGCGACCGCCGCCGCGGGGATCATCGCCTTTCCTCTGCGCCGCGCGACGAATATCCATCTCCAGGAGCAATCCGTCTCCAAGGCGACGCGCGCGCGTCTCAAACATCAGACGCCTGCGGTCCTATGGTTCACCGGGCTTTCCGGCGCGGGAAAATCGACGATCGCCAATCTCGTCGAAGCGAAGCTTGTCGAACGTCACGCCCATACGCTGTTGCTCGACGGCGACAATGTACGGCACGGCCTCAACAAGGACCTCGGCTTCACCGAAGCGGATCGCGTCGAAAACATCCGTCGGGTGGGAGAAGTCGCGAAACTCATGGTCGAAGCGGGCTTGATCGTGCTTTGCGCCTTCATTTCGCCCTTCCGCGCCGAACGGCGAATGGTCCGCTCGCTCGTCGGAGAACAGGAATTCATCGAGATCTTCATCGATGCGCCGCTCGATGTGTGCAAGGAGCGTGATCCCAAGGGATTGTATAGGCGCGCGCTCGCCGGCGAGATCAAGAATTTCACCGGCGTCGATCAGCCGTACGAAACGCCGGAATCCCCAGAGTTACGGCTCAGTTCCGCCGAGCGCTCGGCCGAAGCCATCGCCGACCAGATCATCGCCTATCTTGAGGCGCGCCACTTGCTGAGCGTATAGCGGCGCAAGGCGGCCGGTCGAGCGGTTTACAGGACTTCGCAAAACCTTTGGCGGCAAGCGCGATCCGCTCGGGCGCCTATCGGGCGAGCGCCTCGGCGTGCTGGCCGAGCAAGATGAAGAAGCCGTCGCCTGACGCGCGACGGGGACGGTCCGTCGGATTCGCGCATGGCGTCGTCGCGCTCGAGCCCGATTAGGAAGTCGCCGAGAAGGTGACGAACTTCCATTCGCCGCAGTATGATCGCCGCGTCGCCTGGGACGAGCCTGACATCGGGATCGCGTGGCCGGCCGGCGCCGGAAGCGCCGCGCCGTCGGACAGGATCGCAAATGGCCACGGCTGCGGGATCTGGCGGAGGTTTTTGGGTGAAGTGGGCAAGATGAAGCGCATCGCCGTCACCGGGCTCACCGGCCAGGTCGTCAGCTCCCTCATCGAGCGCGCGCCGAGAGGCGTCGAAATGCTCGCGCTCGGCCGTCCGCGCTTCGACCTTTCCTCGCGCGACATGGTTCTCGCATCGCTGCGCAGCGTGCGCTGCGACGCCATCGTCAACGCCGCCGCCTATACGCAGGTGGACAAGGCCGAAAGCGAACCCGATGTCGCGATGCGCGTCAATGGCGCGGGCGCGGGCTTCGTCGCCGAAACCGCCGCCGAACTGAAGGTGCCGTTGCTGCATCTTTCGACCGACTATGTCTTCGACGGAACGCTTGATCGCCCCTATCGCGAAGACGACGAACCCGGCCCGACCGGCGCCTATGGACGTTCGAAGCTCGAAGGCGAAAGGCAGATTGCCGCGCGCTGCGAAAATTCGGTCATTTTGCGCACCGCCTGGGTTTACAGTCCGTTTGGAGCGAATTTCGTCAAGACGATGCTAAGTCTTGGCGAAACGCGCGATGAAATCGGCGTCGTCGCCGACCAGATCGGCAATCCGACGAACGCGCTGGACATCGCCGACGCGCTGCTCGCCATCGCCGAAAGGCTGGTCGACGATTCCGATCCGCGTCTGCGCGGCGTTTTCCACATGACCGGGCAGGGCGAGGCAAGCTGGGCGGATATGGCGGACGCGATCTTTGCCGCGGCGGAGAAGCAGGGCCGCAAGCCCGTGCGCGTCAAGCGCATCAGCACTGCAGACTATCCGACGCCGGCCCGCCGTCCGGCGAATTCACGGCTCGACAACGCCAAGCTCGACGCCAGCTACGGCGTCGCGCTGCCCAAATGGCGCGACTCCGTCAACGCCTGCGTCGCCCGATTGCTTCCTCGCTGAACAGGATTCTGACGCGCGGAATCTGTCCCGTCCGCCACCGCGGGTGAGGAAAACAATCCTTTATCAGATTCCTGCGATTGGTTTTAAGAGTCTTGATTTCCTGCCCTTCCCCTGCCATATAGGGCTCATCTTCATCTCATAACGATCATTCTCGGGTGATCGCCGATTGAGAGTGGGGCCCCCCGGGGACCCGCTCTTTTTGTTTTGATCGGCCCAGAGCAGCTTCAAGGACAAAGCTTGACGCAAAACGCCGCCGCCATCACGACATTTGACGAGCCGCGTCTCGTTGGTGAGACCGGCGTCGCCGCGCGCGTGGCGCATCTTGTAGAGCCGGTGCTGGCGCAGCTGGGCTACCGACTCGTGCGCGTGCGGCTCTTGCAGCAGAACGGGCAGACTCTGCAGATCATGGCGGAGCGTCCGGACGGAACGATGACCGTTAATGATTGCGAGGCGGCGAGTCAGGCGCTGTCGCCCGAACTCGACGTCGCCGATCTCATCGCCAGTGAATATCGCCTGGAGATTTCTTCTCCGGGCGTCGATCGTCCGCTGGTGCGTCTGTCGGATTTTCACCGCGCGATCGGTCATGAGGTCAAGATCGAACTGACCCATCCCGTGGCGAGCGGACGCAAGCGCTTTCGCGGCGTCATTCGCGGCGTCGAAGGCGAGGGACAAGGCGCGATGCTCGCGCTGGAGCGCACCGACGCGCGCTCGGACGAGGAAAAAACCGTATCGCTGCCGCTCGCCGATCTTGACGAAGGCCGGCTGGTGCTGACTGAGGCGCTCATTCGCGAGTCGCTGCGGGCCGGAAAGCTCCAACAGACTGAAGACAAGCAGGAGGAGGCGGACGCGGAGGAACGTCCGCGCCGCGGACCGGGACGCTTTCGCGGCCCCGCGCAAAAGAAGCAAAAACCGCTGGCTCCGGCCGGCGTTCAAACCCAGTTCAAGAAGGCCGGCGGCAAACCAAAGCCCCCCGGCCGTTCGAGGGGAGACTAACAATGGCCGTCAGCGCCAACCGACTTGAGATTTTGCAGATCGCCGACGCCGTCGCGCGCGAAAAGTCGATCGACCGATCGATCGTCATCGCCTCGATGGAGGATGCGCTGCAGAAGGCGGCGCGCTCGCGCTACGGCCAGGAAACCGAGGTGCGCGCCGAGATCAACGCCAAGACCGGCGAAGTTCGCTTCTCGCGGCTGCTGCTCGTCGTCGACGAAGTCGAAAATGACTCGACGCAGATTTCGCTCGCCGAAGCGCGCAAGCGCAATCCGGCGGCGCAGTCCGGCGACTGGATCTCCGAAACGCTGCCGCCTTTCGACTTCGGCCGCATCGCCGCGCAGTCGGCGAAGCAGATCATCGTGCAGAAAGTGCGCGAGGCCGAGCGCGACCGCCAATATGAAGAATACAAGGATCGCATCGGCGAAATCGTCAACGGGGTGGTCAAGCGCGTCGAATACGGCAATGTCGTCATCGATCTTGGCCGCGGCGAAGCCATTATCCGCCGCGACGAGATGATCCCGCGCGAAATGTTCCGCCCGGGCGATCGAGCCCGCGCCTATGTCTATGATGTGCGCCGCGAGCAGCGGGGCCCGCAGATCTTTCTCTCGCGCACCCATCCGCAATTCATGGCGAAGCTGTTCAAACAGGAAGTGCCGGAGATCTATGACGGCGTCATCGAGGTGAAGTCGGTCGCGCGCGATCCCGGGTCGCGCGCCAAGATCGCCGTGGTGTCGCGCGATTCCTCGATCGATCCGGTCGGCGCCTGCGTCGGCATGCGCGGCTCGCGCGTCCAGGCGGTCGTCGGCGAGCTGCAGGGCGAACGCATCGACATCATTCCCTGGTCCGCGGACGCCGCGACCTTCATCGTCAATGCGTTGCAGCCGGCCGAAGTGGTCAAGGTCGTCCTCGACGAAGACAGTTCGCGCATCGAGGTCGTGGTGCCGGACGATCAGCTGTCGCTCGCGATCGGCCGGCGCGGCCAGAATGTGCGTCTCGCCTCGCAGCTGACCGGCTGGGACATCGACATTCTCACCGAGGCCGAAGAATCGGAGCGCCGGCAGAGGGAATTCGTCGAGCGCACGAAGTCGTTCATGAATGCGATCGACGTCGACGAGGTCGTCGGCCGGCTGCTGGCGTCCGAGGGCTTCCGCTCGGTCGAGGAGCTCGCCTATGTCGATCTCCCCGAACTCGCGACGATCGAAGGCTTCGACGAGGATACTGCGGCGGAAATTCAGAACCGCGCCAAGACCTATCTGGAGCGCATCGAGGCGGAGAACGAAGAGCGCCGAAAGGCGCTAGGCGTCGCCGACGAACTGCGCGAGATCGAGGGCCTGACGAGCGCGATGATGGTCAAGCTCGGCGAGAACGACGTGAAGACGATGGAGGATTTCGCCGGCTGCGTGCCGGACGACCTCGTCGGCTGGAGCGAGAAGAAGGATGGCGAGACGGTCAAGCACGAGGGCTTTTTCGAGGGCATTGACCTGTCGCGTGAAGAGGCTGAAGCGATGATCATGTTCGCGCGGGTGCGCGCCGGCTGGATCGAGGAGCCGGTGGCGACAACCGAGGTCGAGGCTGAAGCTCAGCCGGAAGGCGAATAGCGGATTGATCGAGGGCATGACGCGCGAGCCGCATGTTTCGGAGAGGACCTGCATCGTGACGCGCCGGAGCGGCGCGCCCGAGGCGATGATCCGCTTCGTTCGCGGGCCGGATGGCGCGCTTGCGCCTGACATCAAGGCGCGGCTCCCCGGCCGCGGCGTCTGGGTGACGGCGCGCGCCGACGTCGTGGCGCAGGCGGCGCAAAAGCGTCTGTTCGCGCGCGCGCTGAAGACGCAGATCGACGCCGCGCCGCAACTGGCCGAAGACGTCGACCGATTGCTCGAAGCCGATTGTCTGCAGATGCTGTCGCTGGCCAATAAGGCGGGTTCGGTTGTGGCCGGCTTCGGCAAGGTCGCCGACGCCCTCGCGCAAGGTTCTGTCCGCGCCCTTATCGAAGCGCGCGACGGCGGCGAAGACGGCAAGCGCAAGCTTGCCCAAGCCGCCCGGCGCGCCGGATCGACGACTCCCGTCATCGGCTTATTTTCATCGCTGCAATTGGATTTGGCGTTGGGCCGCACAAATGTGATACATGCTGCCCTCGCCGGGAGCGGCCCGACGACGGCTTTCATCGGGCGATGCCGTCGACTCGCAGCCTATCGGGGCGTATGCATCGACGGCGCGACGGCGATGGGCGACGAAATCGAAGCGAAGCCGAGCGGCTGCGCAGAGTGAAATTAACGGGTCGTAGCGACCCAGGATTGGGAACTGGATGAGCGAAGGCGAGAACAGCGGCGACAAAACTCTGACCGTCGCGCCGTCGAAGACGTTGCACTTAAAGCAGCGGCCGGTCGAGCACGGCATGGTCCGTCAGAGCTTCTCCCATGGCCGCTCAAAAGTGGTCGTGGTGGAGAAGGTGAAGCGTCGCGCGCCCGGACAGGCCGAACCGGCGAAGCCGGCCGGCGCGGCGGCCCCGATCGCGGAGTCGCCGACCCCGCCGCCGAAGACCGCGCCGAAATCCGCGACCCAGCGTCCCGCGCCCGCGCCGCGCTCCGGCTCCGGCGTCGTGCTGCGCGCGTTGACCGATGAGGAGCGCGAAGCGCGCGCCCGCGCGCTGGTCGACGCGAAATCGCGCGAAGAGGAAGATCGCCGCCGCGCGGAAATCGACGCCAAGGCGCGCAACGAACGCGAGGAGCGCGAACACGCGGAGCGCGCCGCCGCCGACGCGCGCAAGCGCGAGGAAGAAGAGCGTCTCGCGCGCGAAGCCGAATCGAAACGCAAGTCCGAGGAAGAGGCGCGTCGTCGGCTGCCGGCGGACGCCGCCGGCGCTGCGGCGCCGCGGAGTCCTCCCGTCGGGGCCGCCGCGCCTAGTCCGGCCGCCGCGCCGCGCCCGCCCGTTCGCACCGAGGGCGAAACCGCGGTGCGTCGTCCGCCGGTGCGCACCATCGGCGGCTTTACGCCGCCCCAGCCGCCCCGCCCGACGCCCTCGCGCGGCGGCGCGATGAAGGATCGCGGCCGTCTGACGGTCGCCACCGCCACCGCCGGCACCGACGAAGAGCGCACCCGCTCGGTCGCGTCATTCAAGCGCCGCCAGCAGCGGCTGTTCCGCGGTCAGGTGGAGCAGAAGGAAAAGGTTCTGCGCGAGGTGATCCTTCCCGAGACGATCACCATTCAGGAACTCGCGAACCGCATGTCGGAGCGGGCCGTCGACGTCATCCGCCTGCTGATGAAGCAGGGCGAGATGCACAAAATCAACGACGTCATCGACGCCGATACGGCGCAGCTCGTCGCCGAAGAGATGGGCCACACGGTCAAGCGCGTCGCCGAATCCGACGTCGAGGAAGGCCTGTTCGACACGCCCGACGTCGACGCCGATCTGACGGCGCGTCCGCCGGTCGTCACCATCATGGGCCACGTCGACCACGGCAAGACGTCGCTGCTTGACGCCATTCGCCAGGCCAATGTCGTCTCCGGCGAGGCCGGCGGCATTACCCAGCATATCGGCGCCTATCAGGTGACGGCCCCGAACGGCCACGCCATCACCTTCATCGACACGCCCGGCCACGCCGCCTTTACGGCGATGCGCGCCCGAGGCGCCAAGGTGACGGACATTGTGGTGCTGGTCGTCGCGGCCGACGACGGCGTCATGCCGCAGACGATCGAGGCGATCAATCACGCCCGCGCCGCACATGTGCCGCTGATCGTCGCCATCAACAAGATCGACAAGCCGGACGCAAAGCCGGAGCGGGTGCGCACCGAACTGCTGCAGCATGAAGTGCAGGTCGAGACCATGGGCGGCGAGACGCTCGAAGTCGAAGTTTCGGCGAAGCAGAAGACCAATCTCGACAAGCTGCTCGAACTGATCGCGCTTCAGGCCGAGGTGCTCGACCTGAAGGCCAACGCCGAACGCGCCGCGGAGGGCACCGTCATCGAGGCGCGCCTCGACAGAGGCCGAGGTCCTGTCGCGACCATGCTGGTGCAACGCGGCACGCTTCGCGTCGGCGACATTGTCGTGGCGGGAACCCAATGGGGCCGCGTGCGCGCGCTGCTCGACGATCAGGGCGTCGCGCGTCCCGAGGCCGGACCGAGTTTCCCCGTCGAGATTCTCGGTTTCAGCGGCACGCCGGAAGCTGGCGACCGCGTCGCTGTCGTCGAGTCGGAAGCCCGCGCCCGCGAGATCGCGGAATATCGCGAGCGTATGAAGCGCGACAAGATCGCCGCGCGCGGCGGTTCGGCGCGCGGTTCGCTTTCCGACATGATGAGCCAGCTCAAGACGGCGGGCCGCAAGGAATTCCCGCTCGTCATCAAGGGCGACGTGCAGGGCTCGGTCGAAGCCATCGCCGCGGCGCTCGAAAAGCTCGGCACCGACGAGGTCGGGGCGCGCATCGTGCATGCCGGCGTCGGCGGCATTTCGGAGTCCGATATTTCGCTCGCCGAAGCCTCCAACGCCGCGGTCATCGGCTTCAACGTGCGGGCGCACAAAGAGGCGCGCGACGCGGCCGAACGCTCTGGCATCGAGATCCGCTACTACAACATCATCTACAATCTCGTGGATGACGTGAAAGCGGCGATGTCCGGGCTGTTGGCGCCGACGCTGCGCGAAACCCTGCTCGGCAATGCGACGATCCTCGAGGTCTTCGACATTTCGAAGGTCGGCAAGGTCGCCGGCTGCCGCGTGACGGATGGCAATGTCGAGCGCGGCGCCAATGTGCGGCTCATCCGCGACAATGTCGTCGTGCATGAGGGCAAGCTCTCGACGCTCAAGCGCTTCAAGGACGAGGTCAAGGAAGTCGCCGCGGGACAGGAATGCGGCATGGCTTTCGAGAACTATCAGGACATGCGCGCCGGCGACGTCATCGAGTGCTATCGCGTCGAGGAAATCAAGCGAACGCTGTAGGCGACGCTGCGCCGCCGCAAAACATCATGGCCGGGCGCGTCCCGGCCATCCTCGTCGCGCTGAGCCGCGCTACCTTCATTCGTTACGCTTCATGCGCGGGATGTCCGCCACAGGCGCGGCCGTGAGACGACTGCAATCATCGGGTCCAAAATGTCCAGAGCTCATCACTCACAGGCGGGCGCGCCGTCGCAGCGCATGTTGCGCGTCGGCGAACTCGTGCGCCACGCCGCCGCGCGGCTGCTCGCGCGCGGCGAAATCAGCGATCCGGTGCTCGAGAAGCATGTCGTGACCGTTTCGCGGGTGAAGATGAGTCCAGATCTCAAGCTCGCGACGATTTACGTCGTTCCGCTGGGCGGCAAGGATGAGCCGGAGGTGCTCGCCGCGCTGGATCGCCACAAGCGATTTTTGCGCGGGGAGATTGTGCAAGAGGTGAATTTGAAGTTCGCGCCCGAAATCCGCTTTCGGATCGACGACACATTCGACAATGTGTCGCGCATCGACGCGCTGCTCAGTTCCGACCATGTGAAGCGCGATCTCGCCGATGGCGACGACGCCAAAGAGGGTGGCGTTGAGGAATGAGCAAGAAAAGATCGGACCGCGTTGTCGTCGACGGCTGGGTGGCGCTGGATAAGCCTGTCGGACTCACGTCCACGCAGGCGGTGTCGCGCCTCAAGCGCATCTACAACGCCCAAAAGGCAGGCCATGCGGGCACCCTCGATCCGCTCGCGTCCGGCATTCTTCCCGTCGCCTTCGGGGAAGCGACAAAGACCGTGCCTTTCGTTCAGGACGGCGAGAAGGCCTATCGCTTCACCGTGCTTTGGGGCGTCGAGACCGATACCGACGATTCCGATGGGCGCGCGATGCGGGAGAGCGCCGTGCGGCCGGAGCGCGCCGCGATCGAAGCTCTGCTGCCGCAGTTCGTCGGCGAAATCATGCAGACGCCCCCCCAGTTTTCGGCGATCAAAATCGCCGGCGAGCGCGCCTATGACATCGCCCGCGAGGGCGAGCTGGTCGATTTGAAGCCGCGAGCGGTCACGATCCGTTCGCTGACGCTGATCGACGCGTCCCGCGACGAGGCGACATTCGTCATGGAATGCGGCAAGGGCGCCTATGTGCGCGCGCTGGCGCGGGATCTCGGCCGGATCTTGGGCTGCTTCGGCCATGTCACGGCGCTGCGGCGCACCCGCGTCGGCCCCTTCGTTGAGGACGACGCCTATACGCTCGACGAGATCGAAAATCAGAACATGGCCGCTGAGGCGCTGCTGTCGGTCGAGGCCGGATTGGCCGAACTGCCTTGCGTCGTCGTCGATCGCGACACGGCGGCGCGGCTGCGGCGCGGCGGCTCGGTGATTTTGCGCGGCCGCGACGCGCCGCATGAGGGCATTGTCTACGCCGCCTGCGGCGGCGTGCCGGTCGCCTTCGGCGAAATCGTCCAGGGCGCGCTCGCGCCGGCGCGGGTGTTCAATCTGCCGTTCTGACCAAGCGTGTCTCGCCGACTGCCGATGACTCGCGAGGACAGGCGCGCCAGGCGCCTGACGCCGCATTTTCGGCGATGTTGATCTTGTTCCTCGAAGCTTGTCCTATGGGCTACGAGATTCGCCGCGCATGACACGTCCGCCCAAACTCCTCATCTTCGACTCTGGCCTTGGCGGCCTCACGGTCTTCGCCGAGACCGTCAAGCTGCGCCCGCACGCGGATTATCTGTATTGCGCGGATGACGCCGGCTTTCCTTATGGGTCCTGGAAGGAGCCGGAGCTCGTCGAACGCGTGATGGAGCTGATGGAGAGGCTGATCGCAGAGCACGCGCCGGACATCGTGGTCATCGCCTGTAACACCGCGTCGACGATCGTTCTGCACTCTTTGCGCGTGCATTGGCCCGCCTTGCCTTTCGTCGGCACGGTGCCGGCGATCAAGCCGGCGGCGGAGCGCACACGGTCAAAGATGATTTCCGTGCTCGGAACGCAGGGCACGGTGGCGCGCGACTATACGCAAAACCTCATCGCGCAATTCGCCGCGCATTGCTCGGTGACCCTCGTCGGCTCGAAACGCCTGGCGAGTCTCGCCGAGAGCTACATGCATGGGGAAAGCGTGAGAGACGCCGACATCGGCGCCGAGATCGCTCCCTGTTTCCAGGAAGAAGGCGGCAGGCGCACGGACGCCGTCGTTCTCGCCTGCACGCATTATCCGCTGCTGGTCGATGAGTTCAAACGCCTCGCGCCCTGGCCGGTCGAATGGATCGACCCCGCGCCGGCGATCGCGCGGCGCGCGGATCAATTGCTCGGCGAGCGCTTCGGCCCCGACGCCGCGGGAGACCGCCAGGGCTCCCGCTGCGCCAATTTCACCAGCGGCGTCCGTCCGCTGGCGCCGCTCGCCGCAACGCTCGGGCGCTACGGCCTTGCGTGGGCCGCCGTCGCCCCTACCGTTTAGTGCGGCGCGTGGTCGAGTTTCGCGAGCGCCTCTTTCGCATGCTTGACGCCGCCCTTGGCGTCGCCCTTTTCGCCAAACTTGATCGCCTGCTTCAAATGGACGATGCCGGCGCGCACGAAGCGGTTCGACTTTTCCTTCTGGGCGGCCTGAGCGTGCGTCAAAGCTTCCTTGCCGTGTTCGACGACCCCTTCGGCCTTGCCTTCCAGACCGGCGTCCACCGCCTGGCGCGTATGGGTGATCGCTTCGGCGACATGATTTTCCTGCGCGAGGGCGATTGGCGAGAACAACGCCGCGACCGATAGCGAGACGAGGGCGATGAGCGTTCGGCGGATCATAGTTTTCCCTCCCAATAACCTTGCTTAAACGCGGACTTGACCGTTACCGTCAGCTCCGCTTTTGCAGATTAATGCGCTCACGGTCCCGCGCAAGAGCCGCGACGCCGGCGCGTCTCGCCGTCGCGCGTTAGGGTCTTGGGCGATCGGTCAAGGTTTCGAGAAAAGCGACGATGGCGTCGATGTCTTTTTCGGACAGCCGCGGCTTTTCCCCCGGCTTGCGATCGTAGGGAACCTCTTCGACATTGACGTTTTCATGCGCGGAGGCTGGCAGGTCGTCGTATTTTTTCGGCTTGCCGCGCGCGTCTTTGGGATACCAGCGGCCGGGATCGGTGTCGCGCGTCGCGTAAAAGGCGACGACGTCGCGCAGCTTGTCGAAGACGCCATTGTGCAGATAGGGGCCGGTGACCGCGATGTTGCGCAATGTCGGCACTTTGAACGCGCCGCAAACGCTCTCGATCTTGAAGCCCGCCGGCGCCGCATCAGCGAGTCCCGGTCGCGCGCACAGGCCGAGATCAGGAGACGAGCCGGGTTGCGCAGCGCTCGGAATCGCTGCGTTTTTAGGGCCGCCGAGCGCGTCATAGGTGAAATCGGTAAAGAGCCAATCCTCGGGATTGCGCGACTCTTCCTTGCCGGCGTGGCAGGCGAGGCAATTGCCTTTCTTTGGATCCTTGAAGAGCTTGAAGCCCTTCTTTTCCAGCGCCGTCAGCTGCGTTTCGCCGCGCAGATAATCGTCGAATTTGGAGGCGAAGGGATGAAAACGGGCGCTCGTCTCAAAGGCGACGACCGCTTGCGCGAGTTTCGTGAAGGCGGCGTCCGGATCGGCGAAGACTTTGTCGCCATAGACCTGGCGGGCGAGGTCGGCGTAGGGGCCGCCCTGCACCGTCTCGACGATGAAGCGCTTTGATGGCGCGTTCATTTCAAGCGGGTCGAGCATGGGTCCTTCGACCTGAGCGACGAGATCGCGCGCGCGGCCATCGAGGAACTGTCCGCCCGCCGGGATTTTTTCGATCTTCCCCGACTCTTCATCCTTATCGTCAATGAAGTCGAAAGGCGGCGCGAAGGACGCATACATGATCGACGGCGTGTTGCGCTTGCCCAGAGACGTCGGCAGCGAGCCCCGCGCCACGGCCGGGACGCTCGAACCATTATTGCCCTGAAAGGCCGTCGCCGCGTCGTGGCAGGAGGCGCAGGAGACGCCCGCCGGACGCGACAGGCGCGCGTCTTCGAACACGCGCTTGCCGAGAAGTTCGAGCGCCGTCAGGCCGCGTTCATCGCCCGCGCCGCCGGCGCCCGATGGCGCGGGCTGTGCGTAGAGCGGGGAGGAGCCGAGCAATGCGAAGACGACGCAAAGCGCGGCTCGGCGCGCCTCGCGTAGATAGGAAAGGGTCACTTGCAGCAGCCCGTTGGAGAAGAAAAGCGCGCTTCTCGCGCCCCGCGAAACTTTAGGAATCGCGCGGCGCAAAGGTCAATTTCGTTAATTTGGATATCTTCCAGCAAGGCTGCGAATTTACGCCGCATGCGGCGCGCCGCGCCGTAAACTTGCATTCCAAGAGATTGAAATTAACCAGGTTTAATGTCCTCAAAGCAACCCGGCGCAGTACAGCCACATTTTAACGTTTGTCTGAGCGCGGATGGTGCGACCGCGCGCGACTCATCGCGCAGTCCTGGCGCGCGGCCAATGAAAGGGTTCAGGCATGATGGATATCGGCGACGATAAGGAGCTGATGGCTGAATTTGCCGAGTTTAAAGAGTTGCTGCGCCGCGACTTCGGCCACGCCCCCGAGCCAACCGCGGCGCCGGCTCAGGGCTTCGAGCGCCCGGCGGCGACCAATCCAGGTCCTTCTCCTCAGGCGCCGCGCGCAGAGGAAGCTTGGAGCGCGGTCCATGCGTCCGAGGAAGAATTCTACGACGAGCCGGAGGACGAACGCGAAGGCGGCCGTCGGGCCCTGTTCTTCGCGGCGGCCGCGGTGGTCATCGCCGGACTCGCGGCCTTGACCTGGGTCTTGGGGCCGTGGAGCACGGTCGAGCCGAGCGAGGATCCGGCGCTGGCCACGGCGCCGCCTTTGGCCGCTCCGGAAGCCGCTGAACCCGTTCTCGGCAGCGCCGCGTCGCAACCGCAGGACGCCGCGTCGACGGATGGAGAGACCGCCAAAGCGCCCGCGCTTGAGGAAAGCGCCAAAGCGCCGGCCGAGCCTTCTTCGGCCGATCCTGCGCCGGCGGCCGCCGCCGCCATCGAACCCGCGCCTGGCGCGGACCCTCTATCGGAGCCGGCGCCGTCGGCAGGCGCCGCGATGACGCCGACGAGTCCGGCGACTGCGCCGCTTGGCGCAACCATTCCTGTTCCCGCCGGCGCCGCCGCTGCGCCGCAACTCGCGCCGCTGCCCACGGCGCCGCTGTCCACGACGGCGACGGCGCCAACGCCGCTAGCGGCGACGCCAAAGTCCACCTCGGCGCCGGCGGCCCCGGCGCCGACGTCGCCGCCCGCCGCCGTTCCGCCGAAAGCCGCGGCGCTGGAGCCGCCGCAGGCGGCTGCGCCCGCCGCGCCGGTTTCGAAGCCGCCTCCCGCCGCGGCCGAGACGGCCGAAACGCCAAAACCCGCGCCGCGCGCCAAGGTCGTGAAGCAGAAGAAGCCGCCGAAGCCGGTCGCCAGCCGGGCCAAGCCGGCCGCCGAGGCTCCGCCGCCGGTGGCCGTCGCGACGCCCGAGCCCGCCCCCGCAGCTCCGCCGCCGCCTCCCCAGAGCGACGGACCGCTCGGCTTCGTCAAGCGCACGGTGAACAGCGTCGGATCGGCGATCGGACTCGGGCGCTGAGCGAGAACGCGCGGAGCCATCGAAACGCCGGCGTCTCTCGCGCCGGCGTTTTTCATTTGAGGAATAGGCCGGCTGTGGCCTTTGCCAAACGCCAAAGCCTGTGACTTTATCCAGCGACGGGGCGGCGCGATCCGCCTCGACGATCCTGGAGAGCTAAGGCATGGCCAAGCCCACTCAAGCTGATGCGGAAGCGGCCGTGCGGGTTCTCATCGAATGGGCGGGAGACGATCCTGGTCGCGAGGGGCTGATCGACACGCCGGAGCGGGTGGCGCGTTCCTACCGCGAGCTTTTCGCCGGCTATGAAGTCGACCCGCGCGACTATCTGAAGCGCACCTTCGACGAGGTCGGCGGCTATGACGAACTCGTCGTCCTCAAGGACATTCGCGTCGTCAGCTTCTGCGAGCACCACATGCTGCCGGTGACCGGGCGCGCGCATGTCGGCTATCTGCCGAACAATCGGGTGGTCGGCATCTCAAAGCTCGCGCGGGTCGTGCATGGCTTCGCGCGAAGGTTGCAGATTCAGGAAAAGCTCACCGCCGAAATCGCCGAAGCGATCCAGGATATTCTGGAGCCGCAGGGCGTCGGCGTCGTCATCGAGGCCGAGCACAGCTGCATGACGCTGCGCGGCGTCAACACAACCGGCTCGCTCTTAACGACGAGCCGCCTGCTCGGCGTCATCCGCGACGACCCCCGCACCCGCGAGGAATTCCTCGGCATGGTGCACGGGAAGTAGATCAACCTCGTTTCAAATCCGCGGCTGCATTTTGTCCATTTGATCAGCAAGACGCCGCTTAGAATTTCGAGTAGACGACGGAAATGAGGGTCTGAATGTGGCTGCCTACGGTGACTTCTTCAAACGAATGTGAGTTTGGATGCCCTGCTGTATTGCGGCGATTGAGACAACCCGTTAGCTCCTTGGACTGAGCGTTCGTAATCACTTTAATGTGCTCGAGAACACTTAGGAAGTCGCCTTCTTTTAACGATGCAAGGTCGTCAATTCCTTTGGCATCGCTGTGCTTCTGCCATCGCCTGCGCACTTCTGCATTAAACTCTTTGAGCTTGTGAGACAGGACGTAGTTGTAGAGCAGGTAGACAGCACCAACCCAAGAGAGAACGATCGCTGCACGAAAGGCTTTGTTTCGCACGCATTGAACCGCTTCCTCAATAAAACGCGACTTATCGGAATCGTGAACATCTAATAGATATTTCTCAAGGGCAGCTACAACAGGCGTTAAAATACCAGAGTGCAAGACAATCTTGCGCTCTTCGAGGCTTACTCGCCCTTCCGTTGTCAAGGCCCAGCCGTTTGGCAAAGAGACCGCATACTTGCTCTTGTTGAGGAAAGGCGACGGCTCAGAAGTCGACCCATCGCGCCAACCGTTATTTTTGGCAATCGCCTTAATCTCGCGCGTGGTGATTGGGCCGTCGTGGCTTGCGACGATCAGCAGATATTTGTCTGTCTTGCTTAAATCTCGTCGGGCAAGTCCATCGCGAAGCTCGGTCACCTTAAGCCCTCGCCCTGAACTGCTCCAGCACCTCATGCGAAAGCGTGTACTTGCCCGATGATGGCTCGTTTATCTCACGTTTATTGAGAAGAGAAGCGATACTTTTGCTCAAATTACTTTGCATCGCCTGCTTATAAAACTGCTTTGCATTTTTCATCTCTTCCAGGACTTGCAAGTGGGTCGCCTCTTGAAGATTATCACTCAGGTGAAGCTTCGCGAGCGCGACTTTAAACAAATCCGGCCCAGTCTTCGGTTGGATTTTCGCTGCAAGAGAAGCAGTAGTGAAGGTCGCTTGTCCGTTGCCGGACATCGGCGGCTCAACTTCCGGAGCATTCTCTATAAAGCCGCTATCGCCAATCGCTTCTATGATAGCGCCGACCAGACCGGGCAATTCTGACTTTAGAAATTCGACCTCTCCTTCCCACTCTATTTCAATTCCCTTTGTCCTAATTCTCAGCTTGGCGGTCATGGCTTTTCTCGCGAATCAGCTTCAAAGCTTCGCGATATTACTCCCGCTGATGGTGAACGAGTCCGATCGCGCCAGAGCATGTGGAAAACTCACTGCATGTTGACGCAACGAGGGAAAGGCTTACCCCAACACTTTCTTCAGCTCCGCGACAATCGCGTCGCCCATTTCCTTGGTCGAGACGGTCGACGGCGCGTCGCCCTTGATGTCGGCCGTGCGCAGACCCTTGGCCAGCACATTGGCGATCGCCGCGTCGATGGCGTCGGCCGCTTTCGGCAGATCGAAGCTGTAACGCAGAGCCATGCCGAGCGAACCGATCATGGCGATCGGATTGGCGATCCCCTTGCCGGCGATGTCGGGCGCCGAGCCGTGGCAGGGCTCATACATCGCATGGCGCTTGCCCTTTTCATCCGCGGCGCCGAGCGAGGCCGACGGCAGCATGCCGAGAGAACCGGTGAGCATCGCGGCCTCATCCGACAGCATGTCGCCGAAGAGATTGTCGGTGACGACGACGTCGAACTGCTTGGGCCAGCGCACGAGCTGCATCGCCAGCGCGTCGGCGAGCATATGTTCGAGCGTCACGTCGGCATATTCGCGCTTATGCAGCGCGGTAATGACCTCGCGCCACAGATAGCCCGACTTCATCACATTCGACTTCTCGGAAGAGGTCACCTTGTTCCCGCGCTTGCGCGCCATCTCGAAGGCGACCCGGCCGATGCGCTCGATCTCATAGGTCTCGTAGACCTGCGTGTCGACGGCGCGTTTCTGGCCATTGCCGAGATCGGTGATCTCCTTGGGCTCGCCGAAATAGACGCCGCCCGTTAATTCGCGCACGATCATGATGTCGAGGCCGTCGACGATGTCGCGCTTTAAAGACGAAGCGTCGGCCAGCGCGGCGTAGCAGATCGCCGGGCGCAGATTGGCGAAGAGGCCGAGGTCCTTGCGCAGGCGCAGGAGCCCGGCTTCGGGCCGCATGTCGTATGGCACGCCGTCCCATTTCGGCCCGCCGACGGCGGCGAGCAGCACGGCGTCGGCCTCAAGCGCGCGCGTCATGTCTTCTTCGCTGATCGCTTGCCCGTGCGCGTCATAGGCGGCGCCGCCGACGAGCCCCCGCTCGACCTCGAAGCGCGCGACGCCCGCTTCGTTCAGGAGGGCGAGAACCTTCTCGGCCTCGGCGGAAATTTCCGGACCGATGCCGTCGCCCGGCAGGAGCAGAAGCTTGTATATGGCCATGAACGCCTCGTCGTCGGCTTGTAAACTCGCGCCGTCAATAGAGCGCGCGACAAGGCGACGCAACCGCGCAAAATCTCTTTTGGTCGTGCGACAATTCGCCTGCCGCGCCGCCCTTGCCGCAACGCGTTAAGCCGTGCAGCTTGAAAAATGTCAAACGCAAGGGGGCTTCGCGCGAGACGCGTCAATCAACGAGCGACGTCCGCGGGAAGCGATGCGCAGACTGTGCGCAGTTGGGAGACGCAAAGATGAAGAGCTATAAATCGATCATGCATATCATGGCGCTTAGCCTGTTCGGCGCCCTCGCCGGGGCCGCGCCCGCCAAGGCCTTCTGCCTCATCAATTGCGAGCCCAAGCCCGACGACGCGAAGAAGGTCTTCGAAAATCTCATTAAGAAGAAATTCGACAAGGACGCGGTGATCGAGGACTTCAAAGTCACGCGCTTCTGGCCGCTCGACGTCGAAGGGGCCGGTCACGCCGGCTATGAGTTCTACTACACCGCGAAAGTGCGCTTCCCGAACGGCGCCAATCTCGAATGCAAGCCGGACGGCGGCGCGGTGAAGCCCGGCTGTTCAGACAATACGAGCTATTATTCGACGACGATCCAGAACCAGATGATCAAGGACAAGCAATATATCGACCCGGGCAAGGTCATCGAGTTCAAGGACGAGACCCGCTTCGACGAGGAAGGCTCGAAGTGGAAGGGCCAGGACGGCAATTTTTATTGAGCCGCGTCCGCGACGCTGGCGATCGCGAGCCGCAGGGCTCGCGATTCTTCGTTTAGACGGCTGATCGCACGGTCTTATCCCCTTCCTTGCGCGTGGCGCTTGGTGTAAAAGGCCGCCCAACGGATTGCGCGTCGAGCGTGGCTCAGGCGCGGCTGGAAGGGTGCACATGCAGCAGGTCATTATCGCGATCCACCTGATGGTGGTGACGGCGCTCGTCATTCTCGTGCTTTATCAAAAGTCGGAGGGCGGCGCGCTCGGCATGGGCGGCGGCAGCGGCGTTTTCACCGGCCGCGGCCAGGCCAATGCGCTCACCCGCGCCACGGGGATTCTCGCGACGATCTTCTTCATCACCAGCATCGCGCTCACCGTGCTGCCGGCCTGGGAGCGGCGCAGGGAGGGCGGCGACGACTGGACCAAGGCGCTTGACCCGGGATCGATCCAGCTCAAGGAGCTTCCGAAGACCGAAGGCAAGGGCGAGCAGGGCGGTCCTGAAAAGGCGCCCGAACCCGGCAAGGACAGCATTTTCGACCAGCTCCAGCGCGCCCAGCAGAAGCGCCAGCAGAGCGCGCCGGTAGAGGCGCCGCCGGCCGCCGCGCCGCCGCCGGCCGCGCAGACGCCGGCTCCGCCGCCTCCGGCCGCGCAGACGCCGGCTCCGCCGCCTCCGGCCGCGGAAGCCCCCAAGCCCGTCGCGCCGCCTGCCGACGCCCCGAAGGCGGAAGCGCCCAAGGCGGAAGCGCCCAAGCCTGAAGCGACCAAGCCTGAAGCGGTTGCGCCCGCCGCGACGCCGCCCGCCGCCGAAGCGCCGAAGCCCGACGCCTCGAAGAGCGAGGGCATGAAATGGGAAGCGCCGAAGACGGACGCCCCGGCTCCGCAGGCCCCGGCCGCTGAAGCCCCGAAGCCCGCCGAAGCCCCCAAGGCGGACGCCATTAAGCCCGAAGCGGTCGCGCCTTCCGCGACGCCGCCGGCCGCCGAAGCGCCGAAGCCCGACGCCTCGAAGAGCGAGGGCATGAAATGGGAAGCGCCGAAGTCGGGCGCCCCGGCCGCGCCGGACGCGAAGCCGGCGGAGTCGAAGCCCGCCGCGCCGGAAACCAAGCCCGCGCCTTCGACGATCTGGAAAGCGCCGACCCAGTAGCCGGCGTCAAATCCGCCATCCGATGATCATCCGATAATCTTGGCTGGGGGCGACCGCCCCCGGCCCGATAGAATCCGCTATCAGAATCGCTGGAAAGGCGTTAGGCGTTAGGTCCCATGGCGCGGTACATCTTCATCACCGGCGGCGTGGTCTCCTCACTTGGCAAGGGTTTGGCGTCGGCGGTGCTCGGCGCGCTGTTGCAGGCGCGCGGCTATACGGTCCGGCTGCGCAAGCTCGACCCCTATCTCAACGTCGATCCGGGCACGATGTCGCCCTATCAGCACGGCGAGGTCTTCGTCACCGACGACGGCGCGGAGACCGATCTCGACCTTGGACATTATGAGCGCTTCACCGGCCGCCCGGCCTCGAAGCAGGATAACGTCACCACCGGCCGCATCTACCAGGACATCATCAGCAAGGAGCGGCGCGGCGATTATCTCGGCGCGACGATCCAGGTCATTCCGCATGTGACCAACGCCATCAAGGAGTTCGTTCTTGATGGCAATGAGAACGTCGATTTCGCGCTGATCGAGATCGGCGGCACGGTCGGCGACATCGAAGGCCTGCCGTTCTTCGAGGCGATCCGCCAGCTCAAGAACGATCTGCCGCCGCATCACTGCATCTATATCCATCTGACGCTGCTGCCGTACATTCCGAGCGCCGGCGAGTTGAAGACCAAGCCGACGCAGCATTCGGTGAAGGAGCTGCGCTCGATCGGCATTCAGCCCGATATTCTGCTCTGCCGCACCGATCGCGAGATTCCGCGCGAGGAGCGCCGCAAGCTCGGACTCTTCTGCAATGTGCGCGAACAGGCGGTGATCGAGGCGCGCGACGCCGCCAACATCTATGACGTGCCGCGCGCCTATCACGCCGCGGGGCTGGATGCGCAGGTGCTCGCCGCCTTCGGCATCGAGCCGGCGCCCAAGCCCGACATGAGCCGCTGGAACGCGGTGACGCAGCGCATCAACAACCCCGAGGGCGAAGTCACCATCGCGGTGGTGGGCAAATACACCGAGATGAAGGACGCCTATAAGAGCCTCATCGAGGCTTTGGCGCATGGCGGTCTCGCCAACCGCGTCAAGGTCAATCTCGACTGGATCGAATCGGAGATTTTCGAGAGCGCCGATCCGGCCGCGCATCTTGAGCATGTGCACGGCATTCTCGTGCCCGGCGGCTTCGGCCAGCGCGGCGCCGAAGGCAAGATCCTCGCGGCGCGTTTCGCGCGCGAACGCGGCGTGCCCTATTTCGGCATCTGCTTTGGCATGCAGATGGCGGTGATCGAAGCCGCCCGCGCGCTCGCTGGAATCGATAAGGCGAATTCGACGGAGTTCGGCCCCTGCGCCGAGCCGGTCGTCGGCCTGATGACCGAATGGCTTAAGGGCAATGAATTAGAGAAGCGCGGCGTCGGCGAGGGTCTTGGCGGCACCATGCGGCTTGGCGCTTTTCCGGCGCTGTTGAAGCCGGATTCGCGCATCGCCGGCATTTACGGCGCGACGGAGATCTCCGAGCGCCACCGCCATCGCTATGAGGTGAATTTCGCCTATCGCGAGCGCTTAGAGGACTGCGGGCTGCTGTTCGCCGGCTCTTCGCCCGACGGGCTGCTGCCCGAGACGGTCGAAATCCCGGGCCACCCCTGGTTCATCGGCGTGCAATATCACCCCGAATTGAAGTCGCGGCCCTTCGAGCCGCATCCGCTGTTCGCAAGTTTTATCGCCGCGGCGAAGGCGCAGAGTAGGTTGGTGTGATTTTCAGTTTGACGGATTCAATTTCTGGACATCGGACATGGCCAAGAGACCTGTCGTAACCCCGCTAGCTAAACATACGATGATCCGGCAAACGGGGGCGCAAGAATGGAATTGATCGCAGCGCACATCATCTACTTCATCCTAGCCGGATTGCTTTTTGGCTTAGTCAATTGGATCGGCGAGCATGCCACTGACTTTGGCTATGCAAGCACGACACTTTTCGAAGAACCAAATGAGTCGCTGGCGCTCAATTTTTTCATCAGAGCGCTTGCTCCGACCGTGTTCATCGTGGCGCTGTCAGCCGCGGGTGTCGCCGCCGGCCATGCAGACCTTCGCGTGGGTATTTATTGGATCGCGATCTATTATTATGCGCTTCGCTTTATTTACATCTTAGCCATGAACATGCACCAGCTTGTCAGCTGGCCACGTTTCGTCTTTCATTCGGGCATCGGCTTGGCTGCTGCTTGGCTGGCTTACGAAAACCTGATCCTTCCCAATCGATCCCTGCTTCCAAATCTCGATACGGCTGGGAATGAGCTGTGGCTAGCCATTTTCGCCTTCCTATATGCGGTCGCCAACAACGTGACTGTTTCTGGTGGGCCAGGCGCTAGAAGGCGCAATGCTTTCATAAGTCGAGGCTATGATCGGGCGGAACTCTCATATGGCGCGCTCATCAATGGGATAATTACCGACGACAAGCTGCAGTTCATAACCTATGCCATCCTCATCTATGAGGATCACTGCCGACCGCCTTTTGTGCGGTTCCTAGAACGTCTTTGCTTCTGGAAGAAGGAGCGCACGACCGGTATTATGCAAGTGGCTTCCCCAACAGCTTTAACTGATGAAGAAAGTGTAAAGCTGGGAGCGGAGAAACTGTCTGCGTCATGGCAACGCTTCGTTGGAGAAAGGTTCTACGATAGAACGTTTTCAACCATCACCGACTACAACAAGGATAGCGACTATGCGTTCAGGGTCTGGGAGGTAATGGAGATCCTTGCGAAGCGTGCAGCGCCCCGGTTCCTGCCAGCTTATAATGCCATCATGAAGTCACTTCGCTAATTGAGCTTCGACACGTCGGGCTGGCGGCGAAGCCAGATGCCGAATTGCCAATTACCGTGGCTGGTTACGAATTGCCGAATTACCCGGCTCGCATCGACGTTTGGATTGCGAATGAGAGCGCTGCTTCGCACATGGAACACCAACGCTTCCCCCGCGTCATGGCCGGGCTTGTCCCGGCCATCCACGCCGAGAGGCTGCGCAAACGTGGCGAGGGTTTACGCAGCGGCGGCGCGTGGATGCCCGGCACAAGGCCGGGCATGACGCGGAGAGATTGCGCCTTGTTGCCGATCAGTTCGGCAAGTCCTCGTATAAGTCATGCCAATCGGGATTCATTTCGAGTATGAGCCGGACCTTCCATGCGCGCGGCCAGTGCTTCATTGTTTTTTCGCGCTGAATCGCCGTGCGGATGTCGTCATGCGGTTCGTACCAGACGAGGCGCTTGAGGCCATAGAGTTGTGTGAACCCGCGACTACGGCCTTCACGATGCTCAAGGGCGCGGCGCGCGAGGTCGTTCGTGACGCCGAGATAAAGCGTTCCGTTTGGCCGATTGGTCATGATGTAAACCCAGCCGCCGCGCATCAGCGCAGGGTGCTGGCATTCTCAGTCAGGAGACAACCCACGTCATGGCCGGGCTTGACCCGGCTATCCACGCCGAGAAGCTGCGAGAACGCCATGAGGCTTGCCGCCGGGAACGCATGAGTTATATTCATATATAACTTCTCGTGAGACCCATCATGCACACCACCTCTCTGCGCA
Source organism: Methylocystis sp. SC2 (assembly GCF_000304315.1). Lineage (NCBI taxonomy): Bacteria > Pseudomonadati > Pseudomonadota > Alphaproteobacteria > Hyphomicrobiales > Methylocystaceae > Methylocystis > Methylocystis hydrogenophila. Next base: position 2,616,720 of record NC_018485.1, read on the forward strand.
AAGTCGGCGGCTCGGTCATGCTGGCGGTGCCGCCGGCGATTCTCGACCTGCTCAATCTTCGGGCCGGGGCGACGGTGGGCGTCTCGGTGGACAACGGCCGGCTGATCATCGAGCCGGCGGCCAGGCCCCGCTACACGCTCGAGGAGCTTCTGGCGCAATGCGACGCCTCGGCCGAGCCGTCTGAAGAAGACCGCGCCTGGCTCGACGACAGGCCGCAAGGGTCAGAGCTGATTTAGCGCAAATCCTTTTTCAAAAAGCCGCTTCACACTTTTTTACGGATGTGCGCATGGAGCGCGGCGACATTTATCTCGTTTCGCTGGATCCGACCTCGGGGCACGAACAACAGGGCGCCCGGCCGGTGCTCGTCATCTCGCCCGGCGCCTTCAACCGGCTGACGAAAACGCCGATCGTTCTGCCGATCACGAGCGGCGGCAATTTTGCGCGCACCGCAGGTTTCGCCGTTTCGCTGATCGGCGCCGGGACGCAGACGACCGGCGTCATCCGTTGCGACCAGCCGCGCGCGCTCGATCTTGGCGCGCGCCGCGCCCGCCGGCTCGAAGCCGCGCCGCCAGAAATCGTCGAAGAGGCCTTGGCGAAACTCGCGGCGATATTGGAATAGGCGGCGCGCAGACAAGCGCGGACATGACGCATAGAGGGTTCTATCAGGCGGGCGAGCAAGGCCGTTTCAACTGCGCAACCCAAGCCCCTCATCCTGAGGAGCGTGCGAAGCGCGCGTCTCGAAGGACGAGGGGCGACTTCAGTGACGAGAATTTCTGGTCGCCGCAGTCCTCGTCCTTCGAGACGGCTCCTCGATCTCGGGCTTGCCCGAGATCGACATTCATATGTGCAAGTCGGGTATACCCGACTTGCGGAGCCTCCTCAGGATGAGGACTGCTTGGTGGCGTAAGGCCCAGTGCGCCTGGTCCATTGGAGCGCGCGCACTCCCGTCCTGCGCTCACGCCACCTGATACTCCTCGTCGATCGGCACGCCGAGCGCGGTCACAAGCCGGTTCGTCTCCGACGCCATGCCGACGATCGCCAGCACTTCGCGATATTCCGCTTCGCTCATCCCCTTCGCGCGGGCGTTCGCCGTGTGCGAATGGATGCAATAGGGACAGGCGTGGGCGATGGAGACGGCGATGTAGAGCATCTCCTTGACCTTCGGCTCCAACACGCCCGGACCCATCACCTCTTTGACGCTCTCCCAGGTGCGCTTCAGCGTCACGGGATCATGCGCCAGCGCGCGCCAGAAATTATTGACGAAGTCGCTTTTGCGCGTCGCGCGAATGTCGGCGAAAACGTCGCGCGCCTGCGGCGAGAGGTCTTCGTCACTGAGCAGTCGAACCGTGGCCATGATGTTTCCCGTTTTCAGCGAGACAGCGAGACGTCACTTGTTGGGCGCGTTCGGCGCGGCGGGCCATGTGCGCGGGCCCGGATTGACATGATAATTCACGCCGCAGCCCGAGAGCGCCAGGGCGACCGCGACAAGCGACATCAATTTGGCGAGCCTTGTTCGCATCTTTCCTCTCCCGTGGCGTTTAAGCTCCTTTTTGTCAGAAAAACGCCATCGGCGCGCGAGGAATCGCTGCGTTTTCGGCCTCCGACGATGGCGCGCATTTTGCTTTGCGCGGCCGGCGACCGCGCGCATGACAGGGAGGGGCACGCAGACGTCAGCTGGTCCCGCTCGCCGAGTTTTCTGCCTCATTTCAAAGCGGTGCGCCATTTTGACCGAGCCCCCGCCGGTTGACGCGCGATTTGTTGCAGCGCACAATGTTCGCCATATGCCGGCGCTACACGATTCGACGGGCGGGGCGCGCGCCCGTCGAATTCTCCGCGCGGCGAGGAGGTCATGATGGAATCGGTCAAACAGTGGTTTCAGGACTGGTCGGACGCGTGCGAATACGCCAAGGAATGCGCCCCCGACTTTTCCTTCCTGTCGTCTTTCGCCCTTGGCGAACCCTATACGGCGCTCATCAGCATCGCCGGCGTCTGCTGGCTGATCTGGGCGTTCAATGAGCGCGCGATCAAGCGCAAAGCAGCAGCCCTGCAGGCGAGCGCGGCGGCGCAGTCCGGCGTCGCGCTCGGCGCCGCGCTGCGGGAGTTGACGCGGGCGCCCGGCAAGGAAGCCAAGGAAGAAAAGCTCGCCGCGTGACGCCGCGAAGCGCGGATTGAACGCGCCCGGCCGCGCGCTATCCTTGCGTGAGAGCGCTCTTCCAAAAAGGGGGCGCGTAACGGCTGTCGGGCTTGTGACCGAACTCCCGCGAGGATACGAGACGCTTGCATGAGGCGCCGGCTTCGGCCGCCGCAACCGGGCGGCCTCGCCTGACGCCGAAAATGATAAGAACGGACGTTGGAAGGCGAGGGAGCATCATGAGCGAATTTTCCGTCGGCAACGGCGCCTGGGTCCTGGTCGGAGACGGCCGCCGGGCGCTGTTTTTTCAAAACCATGGCGACGCCGAACTCCTCGACCTTCGCGTCGTCGAAACGCGAATCGACGACAATCCGCCGACGCATGAGCAGGGAACGGATCGTCCCGGCCGAAGCTTCACGTCCTTCTCGCCCGGCCGCAGCGCCGTGCAAAATGTCGACTGGCATGAGCTGGAGGAGGAGCGCTTCGCCCGCGCCATGGCGGACCGCATCAATCAGGCGGCGGAATCAGGAGAATTGGACGCCATCGCCATCGTCGCGCCGCCAAAGGCGCTCGGCGAAATCCGCAAGGAGCTGTCCGTCAAGGCGCAGAGCAAGGTCGTCGGCGAACTCGCCAAGGACCTGACCCGCCATCCGCTCAAGGATATCGAAAAGGCGCTGACCCGCGGTTGAAAGGCAGGGGAAAGTTTTTGAGGCTTTCCCCTGCGCAGTCGGAGGCGATTCGTCCCAGCCCCGCCTCCGACGCTCGCCTCTCGGGCGAGCCTGTCGATATTGCCGCATTCTTCCCAAGAAATCAGTGCGATTGCGCACAGCGCGGGCAAACCGTCGCATTTGAGCCGCAATGATGAGGGACGGAGCGGTTAGCTTCGCCTGAGCGGCGGCGCGCAGTCGGATGGTGAGAGCACGGGCGGCGTATGGGGCGCGGGCGGATCGTATTGGCGGCGCTTCTGGCGTTCGCATTCAGCGCTTGCGGGAGCCGGCCGCACGGCACCCTTATCGCGACGAATCAGGTCGCGCCCGGCGCCAGCATCGTCGATCTTCTGGTCGTCACGACCAGACAGCCGGATGACTCCGAGCCCGGCGTGATGTTTTCGGGCGAACGCGGACACGGCATGCACTTCGCCGATATCGCCGTCTCGATCCCGCCCGACCCCTCCCGCGTGATCGGCGAAGTGCAGTGGCCGGATGGGCCGACTCCCAACCCGGCCATCCAATTCGCCACCGTGCGCGCCGAGGTGCTGAGCAGGGAGGCGGCGCTCGCCGACTTCAACGCCCGCATCCGCAAGACGCCCAAGCGGCAGGTGCTGCTGTTTGTCCACGGCTTCAACACGCGTTTCGAGGAGGCGGTCTACCGCTTCGCGCAGATCGTCCACGACTCGCGCGCCGACGTCACGCCGGTGCTGTTCACCTGGCCGTCGCGCGGCCGGCTGCTGCAATACGGCTATGATCATGAGAGCGCCAGCTATTCGCGCGACGCCCTGGAGCGCGTGCTGCAGGCGCTGCAGCGCGACCGGGACGTCGGCGAGATCTCGATCCTGGCGCATTCGATGGGCAATTGGGTGACCCTGGAAGCGCTGCGCCAGATGGCGATCCGCAACGGCCAGATCGGATCGAAAATCCAGAATATCATGCTCGCCGCGCCGGACGTCGACTTCGACGTGTTCCGGCGCCAGATCGCCGAGATCGGCATACGGCCGTCCGTCTTCACGCTGTTCGCCTCGCGCGACGATGACGCGCTTGCCGCGTCTCGCCGCTTCTGGGGCAATACGCGACTGGGCGCCGTCGATCCGCGCGTGCAGCCCTATCGGGAAATCCTCGACCGGGATCAGGTCAGAGTCGTCGACTTAACGGGCATCGCCTCCAGCGATCCTTTGGAGCACAGCAAGTTCGCCGCCTCTCCGGAGGTCGTGCGCTCGATCGGCGCGAGGCTGGCGCAGGGTCAACCGCTGCGGGACGGACAGGCGGGCGTCGGCGATCAGCTCGGGCTGGCGACGGCCGGCGCGGTTTCGGCGGTGGGCGGCGTGGCCGGGGCGGCGGTCGCCGCGCCCTTCGCCATTGTCGATCCGGCGACGCGCGAGAATCTGAGCGAACATCTGGGCTCTGCCGCTCAAAAGCTTGATACCCAACACTAATTTAACTCAGCTGTGAGTTCGATGTGGTCGGATGAACCTATTTTGGAGGGCTGTTGCCGCAATGTCACAGCCAGCGAGGCTGAAGCCCGTTAGGGTCAACCGCTCGCGACGATCACCGCACGGGACCTCAAACGCAATGTCATACAAGCGTCAGCTTCTCGCCGTTCTGGCGGTCGGCCTCGCTGCGTCCTCAGCGCGCGCCGACAATCCGAGCTGGTGGAAGCCTCCGCTCTCGGAAAACCCTGGACCCAAGCGCGCCGTCGACGGCGTCAACGGCAAGCTCGAAGGTTTTGGCGGCGGCTCCGACTGGTTGGGCTTCGCGCGGTTGAACAACGCCTCGGCCGGCGGGATGGGGTCGATCACGGCGCCGGTCGGCGATCGTTTCGGCTTTCAGGTCGACGCGATCGCGGCGGCGCATCGCGGCTTCTTCGTGAGCGGCGGCGCCGGACACGCCTTCTGGCGCGATCCGAGCGTCGGTCTCCTCGGCGGCTATGGCGCGATCGCTCACGACAAGCGTCTCGACGACACGCGTTTCCGCGTCGGCGCTGAAAGCGCCTATTACTATGGACCGTTCTCGTTCTCCAGCATCGCTGGCTATGAGGAGAGCTCGGGCCATTTCTTCACGCCGCTGGGCTATGGACCGGGCTATCTCGCCTATCAGTGGCAGCCGCGACGCGGTCGCTTCTTCGACATGTTCGATATCAGCGTCTATCCGACCTACAACGTCAAAATCTCGGTCGGCCATCGTTACGTCGGAGGGCGGCATGCCGCCGCGCTCAGCGGCGAGGCGCTCATCTGGAATCTTGGCCATTCTGCGATCACCGGCTTCATCGAAAGCCGCGTGGGCGAGAATGATTACAAGGCTGTCTGGGGCGGCATTCGCATCTATCTCGGCGAGAGCGACAAGACTCTCATCAGCCGCCACCGCGAAGACGACCTGCCCAATTGGCTGAAGGACGACATGTTCGCATCGCAGAACAGCGTCCGCGTCGGCGCGACGCCGGTCTTTTTCCCGACCCTGCAGCATCCTTGAAGCCGCCGCGCGGCGCCCGATATGCGGGACGCAGCGTGAGCAGGCGCGAGGAGGCCCTGTGAGCAGTTCGACGTCCCATCCGGAACGCCGGTCACGGCTCGCCGCCGGAATCGCCGCCGCGGCGCCTGTGCTCGCCGCCGCGCTGCTAGGCAGTTTCGCGACCACGCCGAACATTCCCTGGTACGAGACGCTCGCCAAGCCGCCGCTGACGCCGCCGAATTGGGCGTTCGGCCCGGCGTGGACCACCCTCTATGTTTTGATGGCCTACGCCTTTTACCGCATTCTACGGCTCGGGCCGGCGACGCGGGGGCGAAGCGCCGCGATCTTCGTCTTTCTCGCGCAGCTCATTCTGAATGGGGGATGGTCCTTCGCCTTCTTCTTTGCGCGAAGCCCGCTGCTCGGACTCATCGTCATTCTGCCGATGGCGGCGCTTCTCGTCGCCGCGATCGTCCTGTTCTGGCGGCTTGATCGCGTCGCGGCATACGCGCTTGCGCCGACCGTGTTCTGGGTGGCCTTCGCCACCTATCTCAACGCCGGGATTTTTATCCTCAATCGCTAGAAGGGCGCCGAACGCGCGGCGGCGACATAGGCGTCGGCGTCTTGCGGCAACAGCAGCCGCTCCTTGACGAGCTTGTCGGCGATGACGCGCATCGTCGCGACGAAATAGGCGCGCGATCCGTAGCGCTCGACGAGCGCGGGACGCGGATCGGCGTTCTTTTCGCGATCCGGCTTCGTCGCCGCGAAGGGAATCGCGGCGCCTGCGGCGCAAGCCGGGGCTTTCTTGTCCTTTTGCGCGTTGAAGCCCGTGAAGGTCGCGATCGGGAGCGCAAGGTCGGGCAGGCGTAGGCCGGCGATCTCATTGCCGTCGGAGTCGATCTTGGGAACGCGGCGCGCGCCCTCAAGCGGCGCGGGCAGACCGGGAATTTTCGGCCATTTCAAATCCTGCGAGGACGCCAGATCGGCGTCGAGCGGCGCGTGCGAATCGGGCGGCGCGACGCCCTTGGCCGTCCACGCGTCGAGCGCAACGAACAGCGCGCGCAGCGCGGGGGCCGAGGGGCGCGCGTTCACAGGCGCGACGCAAGTCGCCGTCGCGGTCGACGCGGCGATGCCGGCAAGATAGAAGCGCCGACCGTTCGCCGGCGCGCCGCTCGCGAATTCGACGCGCGGCTTCTCGCGCCAATAGGCGTCGGCGCCCCAGGTCGCGATAAAGCGCGTCGGGGCGGCGGGCTCGCGGCTCGCGTCATGGAGCAACAGGCCGTCGAATGCAGAGGAGGCGCCCGACATCGCATCGGCGTCCGAGCCCTGTGCGCGGCCGAGCACGCGTTTCATCTTGAGCGCGCCGCGCAGATGGCCGACGACATCGCGCAAGGCCGGCGCTCGAGCTTTGTCCGGGAGCTTGCCAAGATCGAGCGTCAGCACGGCGAGTCCGCGCTCGAGCGCCAGCGGTTTCACGTCGTCGCTCGCTTGCGTCTCGAACAGAAGCGCCTTTGCGCCGCTTGGCGGCTTTGCCGGCTTCGCGAGCGTTCCGGCGATGTCGTAAGACGCTCCGTCGAGCTTCACCGTCGCTTGAACCGCCTCATTCACGCCGTCGGGACGCGTCTCGAATTTCAGCAGTTCGGCGTTGGCGCCGCAAGCGAAGGCCAGCGACCCGACGAGCGCAGCGCCTCTAACGGGCGCGCGCGTCCTTTTCGATCCAGCTGGCGATCTTGCGAAGGTCGGCGAGGAAGCCCCGCCATGCTTGGCGTTTATCCGATTCATCCTTCAAGCGTAGCAGAGAGGAGGGGTGAACGGTCGCCAGGAATTGCGCGCCGTCGTCAAGGTCAATGATGTCGCCGCGCAGACGCGACACCGCCTCGGATCGGCCGAGCGCGCCGCGGATCGCGGTCGCGCCGAGCGCCACGATCAGTCCGGGGCGAAGCAAAGCGCGTTCGCGATCGAGCCACCAGCGACAGGCGTCGATCTCGCCGGCGTCGGGCTTTTTATGCAGGCGGCGCTTGCCGCGCGGCTCGAATTTGAAATGTTTGACGGCATTGGTGACGAAACATTTGTCGCGGGCGACGCCGGCGCGCTGCAGCGCGACGTCGAGGAGCTTGCCGGAAGGCCCGACGAAGGGACGTCCCGACAAATCTTCCTGATCCCCCGGCTGTTCGCCGATCAGCAGCACGCGCGCATGCGGCGGTCCTTCGCCGGGCACGACCCGCGTGGCGTTCTTATAGAGGGGACAGCGGGTGCAGCCGGCTTCCTGCTCAGCGAGCGCCGAAAGCGAAGGGGCTTCGGCGAACAGGCCGACCGCGGGCGCAGGCTTCGCCCGGAGAACGAATTCGGATTTCTCCACCTGTCCCTTCCTCCGCGTCGAGCGACGCCAAGAAGGTCGATATAGGCGGCGCGGCTGCGCGGAGAAGCAGATTTCGGAAAAAGGCGCCGCGGCGCTGGGACGCGTCTCGGGAGATTGAGTCCCGAGACGCCCCGATCACAGCGTCTTCAGATATTCGAGCAGGGCGCGCTTGTCCTCCGCGCTCAGCGCCGTTCCATAGTCGTGGCCGCAATGGCTGACGCCTGAGCCTCTGTTGCAATCCGTTTTCATCAGGAAGGTCGACTTCGGCTGTTCGGCGGCCAGGCCGACAGCGGAAATGTCATAGGCCGGACCGACCTTGAAATCGGCGACGCGGTCCTGCGGGGGCTTCAAGAGTTCGGCGAGCGACGGCGCCGAGGCGTTGTGCAGATAGGGGGCCGCCGCCCAAACGCCTTCCAGGACGCGGGCTTCATACTTGATCTTGCCGTCGGTTTCCGGCGCGCGCCGGCAAGCCCAGCGTCCGGCGCCGGGCGTGCCCGGAATCTTGTAGACGCCCTTCAGTTCTTCAACCAGGGGCCGCAGAAGCGCGAGCGCCACGTCGGCCCTTTGACGCTCGACCGAATTCACCGTGACCGGAATGAAATGTTGCAGGATCGCGCCGCGCACCGCGGTCGCCAACACAGAGACCGGCGCGTCTTTCCTGTCGAGCGGCTGGGAAACGAAGGGAATGAAGGCGCCGGTCAGCGCGCCGGTGTCGACCTTCCAGTCCGGCGCGAAATATTGATATTCGCGCGCGTCGGTGCCGACGTCCTGAACGGGCGTGCACCAGGTGTCCGGATTGAGCAGACGCGGCTGCCCTCGATCGATTCCATGGCAATCGGCGCATCCGCCCTCTTCATAGGGACGCTCGTAGATGAGCTTGCCCTGAGCGGCGAGCATCGTGTCCACGGGCCACGGCCATTTCGGCGGACCGATCCGCTCGACGAGCCGCTCCAATTGGATCAGCCCTTTGAAGTCGACCGAATTGGCCTTGACGTAGTTGAAACCCAGGAGATGCGTGGCGTCTTTCTCCGGGAAGAATTCGCCGAAGACGCCATAGACCTGTCCGACGTTTCTGGCCATGGCCAGAATGCGGTCGCCATTGTCGGCGAAGCCCGGCCATTGCGTATGGTCCTGCCGCGGCGCGTTCCACAGGAAGGGCGGGCGCACCGGCGCGTCCGCCTTCCGCATATTTCCCAAGATGAGATGCGTCGGGCCGGGTCCGATATCGAGGCCGGTCACCCGGTTGAGGATCATGCCCACGGCGTCGATGCGGCCGGCGCCCCATGGCTTGTCTTTGGGCAGGCCGGCCTCGGTGATGGCGTGGTGGCGCGCATACCAGAGATCGACTTCGCCGCGCAGCTTGGTCTCTTTTTGCGGATCATAGCCGCCGCCGAGAACCGCCTTGGCGAATTCCGAAAACGCAGCCTGGCTCGCGACAACCTGGCCTACCGCCGCGTCGAGATCGGCCCAGAGCGCGCCCATGTCGGCGAGCGCCGGGCCGCCGTCGATGCGATAGGCCTTGCCCTCGACCTCGATCTGCCGCGTATGGCACGCGGCGCAGCTGGGTCCCAAGACGCCGTCGGCGACCACGAAGCCGACCGGCAGCCCCGGCGTCGGGCTCGCGGGATTGGCCAGATAGCCGTAGCGGGCGAGTCCATCCGCAAGGAAGGGCTGGCCGTCAGCCTGCTTGAGCGCTTTGATCCAGTCCCAGGGGATGAGGCGGGAGCCTTGGCTCGTGCCGTAAAAGTCGTTCCAGGCCTTTTCGTCCCAAGGACCGGCGCCGGGAATGGAGGAGGGCTGTTCGACCCGTTCCACGGCCAGCGAAGCCGGCGCGCTTGCGAACAGAACGGCGACAGCAAGCGCAGCGAAGCGGAATGTGTTTTTGATGCTCATCTTGCAATCTTCTCAATTAACGGCTGTTACAAAATCGCGGCGACGCCGATACAAAAACGCCTGGGAACAGCGCATTGCGTCAGGGTCGGCGATCGCCAGTAGCGTGTCAATACTCCGAACTGATGACGCGCGTTAGAGTTTCGCCATGAAATTGGCGAAGGCGAGGGAGCCTTCCGGCCAGGGCCCATGGCCGCTGTCGGCATTGATGTGGCCGCTCGCGCCGGCGTCGATGAAGGCGGCGCCGATATCGCGCGCGAGATGCCGCGCGAACAAGAGATCGGCGTATGGATCGTCGCTGCTGCCGACCACAACCGCCGGGAAGGGCAGGCGGGCGCGGGGCGCCGGCGCAAATTCGGGGTCGATCGGCAGTTCCAGCATCACGCTGTCGGAGGGCGGCGCAACGAGAAAGGCGCCGGCGACTTTTTCCGCGATGCGCGGCGCCGCATGCAACGTCGTGATCACGCCGAGCGAATGGGCGATGACGACGACGGGACGCTCGGAGACGGCGATGTCGCGGGTCAGCGTGTCCACCCATTCCGCGCGCGACAATGCGCTCCAGTCGCGCTGCGTCACGCCCCGCGCGGTGGAGAGCTTCTTCTTCCAGCGGCTGTACCAGTGATCCTCCGTGCCGCCGGTGAGGCCGGGATGGATCACAATGTCGGCGTCGGCTGCGCGCATCAGGCCGTTTCGCGCGCGAAGGCGCCGTTGAGCGCATCCTCGATCAGCTTGCGCGTCTCGGCGACGCCGTAAAGCGCAATGAAGGAGCCAAAGCGCGGCCCCTTCTTCTCGCCGAGCAGCACTTCGTACAGCATGTTGAAGAAGTCGTTGGAGACGCCGGGGCGCTCCGGCGTCGCGCCCTTGGCGGCAAAATCCTGGTAGCGCGGCACGGCGCGGGCGACGTCATAGAGCGCCGTCTGAATCGCTTCGGCGCTTGCGTGCTCCATGCCGGAGAGCGTCTCGTCGATCTTTTGCAGCACCGCGCGCTCGACCTCGTCCGCCGCGCGATAGGTTTTCGCCGGCTTCACGAAATCGCGGAAATAGGCGACGGCGTAGCCGACGAGCCTGTCGAGCCGCGGATGATTTTCCGGCGTCGCGGACGGCGCATAGCGGCGCAGAAAGCCCCAGAGCAGGGCGGGGTCTTCGGCGTTGGCGACGGCGGCGAGATTGAGCAGCATGGAGAAGGAGACGCTGGTTCCCTTCGCCTCGCCCGTGTGTACGAGTGTTTCCGCCTCCGGCGGATCGCCCGCATGGATATGCCAGACCGGATTGCCGAGACGGTTCTTCCAATCCTGGCGCGGATAGGCGTCGAGGAAATTCAGATAATCATCGACCGCGCGCGGGATCACGTCGAAATAGAGCCGCTTCGCCGCCGTGGGCTTCTGGAACATGAATTGCGCCAGGCTCTCGGGGCTGGCGTAGGTCAGCCATTCCTCGATCGTCAGGCCATTGCCCTTCGACTTCGATATTTTCTGGCCCTTTTCGTCGAGGAAGAGTTCGTAGTTGAATCCTTCCGGCGCCCGCCCGCCGAGCGCGCGCACGATGGCGCCCGAGAGCTTCACCGAGTCGATGAGGTCCTTGCCGGCCATTTCATAATCGACGTCGAGCGCATACCAGCGCATCGCCCAGTCGGGCTTCCATTGCAGCTTGCACTGGCCGCCGGTGACGGGCGTGACGAATTTTTCGCCCGTATCGGGATCGGTCCAGGAGATCGTTCCGGCTTCCGCGTCGTATGAATCGAGCGGAACCTGCATGACGATGCCGGTCTTTGGATGTACGGGTAAAAACGGCGAATAGGTCGCCGCGCGCTCCTCGCGAAAGCTCGGCAGCATGATCTTCATCACCGCGTCGTAGCGCGCCAGCATGTGCTTTAGCGCCGCGTCGAAACGGCCGCTTTTGTAATATTCCGTCGACGACGCGAATTCATATTCGAAGCCGAAGGCGTCGAGAAAGGCGCGCAGCCGCGCATTATTATGCGCCCCGAAACTGTCATGCGTGCCGAAAGGGTCCGGCACCTGCGTCAAGGGCTTGCCGAGATGGGCAGCGACGAGTTCTTTATTCGGGATGTTGTCGGGGACCTTGCGCAGCCCGTCCAAGTCATCGGAGAAGGCGAGGAGGCGCGTGGCGATCCTGCCCTCGGTCATGACTTCGAACGCGCGGCGCACCATGCTGGTGCGCGCGACCTCGCCGAAGGTGCCGATATGCGGCAGTCCCGAAGGGCCATAGCCGGTCTCGAACAGCACGCTCTTCTGACCGCTCGCCTCGACCCGTTTGACGAGCTTTCGCGCCTCTTCGAACGGCCAGGCGGGCGAGACGCGCGCGGCTTCGACGAGTTCGGGCGACAATAGGAGCGATGCGGACATGGGATGCGAACTGGCCAATCTGTAGCGGGAAGCGCGGCACAGTAGGGAGCGCGGGAGGGAGCGTCAACGAAGAAGCCGGCTGCGCAGCGGGTCGATTTGAATGCCGCGAAGCGCCAAGAACAGAACTGCAACGGAGTTGAAAACTATAAGCATAGGTAGGGTCATAACGCGATCGTCCGACGCGCCCACCAAAATTTTGCTTCGATTTGGAAATCAAAATACAAATAATAACACTGCTAATAACACGCAAAATGCGAGCCACGACGATACAACGCCTAGGCCCACCAAACTCTGAATAATACCCACTATCCAAAAACCGATTGCTATTATAAATCCGGTTGCCGCTATGATTAGTAAAACGCTGAATTTGGATAGCCAAATAATCCAATTGGACTGTCGTGAAGCAAGTTGATTAGAATCGACATTCGAGTGACCCGACACCAAAAATTTAGCAAGAGAGGAGAAATTTGTAGGAGATAACGCGGCCCCGTGTCCTCCAGAGAAGAATTTATTTTCGAACTCGTGAGCCGCGTTATTGGTAAAACCATGAAACCCACTGGTTCCGATTTCCCCAAACGTTCCCATCGTTACCGCGAGATTTTCACTGAAAAATTCGAAGAAGCTCCCAAAAACGCCAACCACCCAATCATCCGAAGCAACGTCGTTACGGATAGCTTTAACTCGACCCTCCGCGACATAAGCATCCCAAGGGAATTTCCGAGGCATTATGGAGCCCAATAGCGCAATATTCTTTATCTTGACAGTTGCATAATTTTCCAATGCACTGGACAAAATGTAAGAGCCATTGCTGTGCCCAACGAAGCTGATTTCCCGTCCTGGATTCGAAACAATCGACTCCGTATACCAGTCCATGAAGAGAAGGACGTTCCGACGCCTTGATCCAAGAAATAAGAACCTGAGAATGGGGAAATAACCATAACCACTTGTGATAATTTTTGTATTATCGTTCAATCTTTTTATTTCGTTTTTTAGCTCTGCAGTCCAATGTCCAAAATCTCGAATCCCGTGCAAGATAAAAACAACGTCTCCCGCTTGTTTTAAATCATCACTGAGATACGCCTTTTGAATTTTTATTGGTAACGTCTCAATATTACGAGTATCGCTTTGAAATTCATTTTGCAACATTGCTATTGGCTGTGATAGGGCTTTCAAGAATTTCGAAGTTCGGATTTGACCTATTTCACCTTCATGAAATTTAACGATGCTGGCATGTCCGCTAGAAGGGACCGGGATAAATATGAACTTGGAAGAAGCCAAAATATCTTGGTGATCATCTTGACTCACCATGTCATCGGTGTCGCCTAAAAGTAAGATAACCGGCGCGACAGCATCGGGCTGCGCTACACACATTCTCGTCCATTGCAGGCGTAAATTCGATACAAATCCCGTCCCCCTTTTTAGACTTCGAACAAGACGAGCCGATCCAGTGGCTTGCCCCGCACCCATAATAAACGAATAAAATATGAAATTTATCCAGGTCATATGTTTGGGTTTGGGAGAGAGACTCCATCCTCTGTTCATTGGCGCTAGAAGGATTAAGCGTTCCACCCTTGTTGTCCAAGGCCGCTGCTTTGTGGTTCTCATGTAAACTGGGTGATCCTCGGTCGCTCCAAGGCCGTACATGTATGCCTTTCGTATAATTAGCGCGCCAATACTGTGGCCTACCAATATAATCTTTTTATACTCTCTACCGCGTTTCTGCCTCTCTTCAAATTTGCTTTGGAGTAATTCGTCCAATCTGCTCGCAAGAAGGAATGCGTCCGCGTTGGAAAAAATAGCAGCATCATAAAATGGAACGAGCAGATCAGCATCTGGCAAAGCTTTCGAAACAGATTCCATGAGGGAGCCTAGGCTGTCATTCCAAGCAAAAGCGTCATCGCCAGCTTCTTCAGAAGCGGGATTAGTTGAAAGCGCTAAGATAAATGATCCGACTAGGCAAAAAAACATTACAAGCAAAACGCTTAGGCCACGAATTATGAGACTCACAATCGATTTTATCGAATCAATAACTGAAGAAAAATTTAATGACCAAGAATTAGTCCATAATATATATGAGAAGTACAAGCAAAACAAAATAAACAGCGCAAACAAAATGTATAATATCGAATTGCTAGATTTTTCAGAAGTTTCGCTAATATTTAAATCTTCTCCGGTAATTACTTTGGCGATAGCGCTCACATGTTTCTTTGTAAATGGCCCCCAGCCATGTAAAAATACGATCAATTCTTCTGACAAGCCGCTTGGATAAAATAAGGTGTGCTCAAAAATACTTGTGCTTGACATGGTATTGTTCCTTCGCCCGGATTGCCCCGGTGTTCACTTGAGTTTTCGTGGTGCGAAAAGGTGAGCCCAGGCTAGTCTTTTAAGCGCAAATCTGCATCCATTTTGGTGTCGTAGCAAGCTAGCGCAATTCGGCTGCGATTCGCTGGATCGCCTCCAGTTCCGCTTAACCGTCAAGTCATTGACATCCGACGATGGTCAAGAAAGGCGCGGACAAGGGCAAAAGCTCAACGACCGCTCAGTCACAACCTGAAATTCAAGCAAACTTAAAATTCGAACTGACCCGCCGCCGCCGGCTGAGGTCGGCATGCCGGCCCAAATACACGACCGCCTGGGCCATTTCGGACAAGGAAAGCTCGCGACTGTTGCGCGCCGTCAATAGACAAGCGCGGCGGCGTAAGCTCGAATGCGTATTTGATTCACCATCCGGCGCGCGGGGCCGAAGCGAGATGTGGCGACGGAGACGAACGAGCAGGCCGCCCGCCCCAAACAGACGACCGAGCTGGCGCAGCTTGCTCGCCGCAGCCGGCGCCAGCCTCGCAGCCCTTGTCGGGACGATGGGCGCCCCCGCCCGCGCCGAAGACAACGCCGTCTCTCTCGCCAAGCAGAAGTCGCTCACCGACACGCCGGGCGGCCCCAAGGATCAGCTGCGCAAGTTCGGGATCGACGTCGACGTCTGGATCACCCAGTTCTACCAGGGCATCACCGCCGGCGCGATCGATCGGACGGCGCGCTACGGCGGCAAGATGGACATGTTTCTGCGCGTCGACGGCGAGAAGCTCGGCTTCTGGAAAGGGCTCAAATTCAACGCGCAATATGAGCATTACTTCGGCCGCAATTTGAACCGGCAGGATCTGGCGCTGCTGCCGGTCAATGTCGCCCAGGCGTTTATCGAGATCGACGGCTATCACTCGGCCTTGTCGATGACGCTGACGCAGGAGCTCAGCGAAGACCTTTCGGTGACGATCGGCAAGTTCAACATGCTGACCCTCGCCGCGCAGACCCCGCTGGTCGGCGGCGGCGGCATCGACACCTTCATGAACCGGGCCTTCGCGCTGCCCTCGACCGGCATCGGCGTCAGTTCGCCGGAGAGCGTCGCCGACCGGCTGATTATCGCGCCGCCCTATCTCCTCGGCGGCGTCGCCGCGCTCAAGACCAAATATTTCGACCTCAGGGTCATGGTCGCCGATCCGCGCAACGCTCAGCAGGCGCGGGTCATCACGCGGCCCTTCGAGCGCGGCGTCGGCGCCGGTCTGATGGCGAGCGTCCCCATCGAGATCGGCGGCCTCAACGGATACCACACGCTGCGCGTCGCCTACAGCAATGCGCGCGGCTTCGACCTCGACGACATCGGCGAAACCCGACAGTCGATCGCGCGCCTTCGCGGCTTGACGAAAAAGGGCTTCTGGTTCGTCTCCTACGCCGTCCAGCAGTATCTGATGCAGAGCGAAACGGACCCTAAACTCGGTTGGGGCCTGTTCACGCTTGCGACTCTGTCGGACGGCAATCCCAATCCGGTCAGATGGAGCATGATCGTCGGTCTCGCCGGCTACAATCTCATGGCCGGTCGTGAGGACGATCGCTGGGGCGTCGGCTTCTATCATTACGGGCTGACCCAGCCGCTCCTTTCCGGACTGGCGGCGCGGCGAATCAATCGTCGCAGCGAAGGCGGCGTCGAGGCCTTCTATAATTTCGCGGTGACCCGATGGCTGCGGCTCTCGGGCGACGTCCAGATCATCGATCCGTGGAATCCGCTGCGGGCGCGGGCGAGCTATCTCGGCCTGCGTCTGCAGACGATATTCTAGGGGACAGATTTGACGATTGAGTCCTTGGGATTTCCCGTCGTCGACGTGCATGCGCATCTGCGCGACGCGCAGGGCGATCGCCAAAGCCTGTCTTCGGCCGATCGGCGCCCCGCTCCCCGCGCATGACGATAAAAGGATCGGAACGACCATGTCGTTCACGCCGCTCACGCGCGCTTCACCTTTCACTTGGGGCACGACCACCGGCGTCGTGCAGTGAAACGATAATAGTCCAGAGGACAGAACAGATCAGAAATAGTATTCAATCACCGAGACTTATCCTGAAAAAGCGAAATAACTAGACCGTCGCGCCAGAGTCGGCTACAATGACTGTGGATAATGATCCGGGTAGGGAATCGGCTCTTGAAGTCTGACGCGGCGGATCGATACGGAGCCGTCTTTTCTTTCGTGGCGGAGTTCGGCGCACGCTCGCATCGAGTGGCGAAAAGCAGCAGGGCCAGGGACGCGAAGAAATAGATGCGACCGCATTGCCTCCGCCTCGGCGGCGCCACCGCAGACTCCAAACGCTCGAATGGCGCGGCGATCGCTCCCGAAAGGTCAGGCGGGGCGTTGGGCTTTCCGCAACCAAATCCGCACGGCGAATATTGCGGGCGTCTCGTCAAGCCGGTTCTTGCGCCAGAGCGACAAAAGCTCCGATCGCAGCGCGACATTGATGACGATGCGCATGATGCGGCTCGGCGACCGGTCACGGCGACCAGCCGAGACGACGGACCTCAGCTTGGTATTTTTCTTTGGGGCGCCGCAATGATCATCTTCTGGATGGCGCTTGCGTTTTGGTTTTTTCTTGAGCGTGGCCCCAAGGCGTGAGCGGCGCCGAGTTTGGCGCGCCGCTGCGCCTGATCCCTTTCCATTAAAGCGGCGCCGCAGGCCTTGAACCTCGCGCGCCCAGAGCAGACGCGATACGCTGGCTGTGCGGCGGGATGGATCGACGCTCAACGAGATTGGGCGTTCGCCACCGAGGCCGGCGCGGGCCAAGCCCGGCCGCCGCTCATCTCACCAGCGCAAGGGTGGAGAAGATACGAGTGAGCGCAGATGTCAGCCCTTCCGCCTTCTTCAAGGCCGCGTCGCAAGGCTTCAGCGAAACGATAGGCTCCTGCCGGGGTCGCCCAGAGCTCGTCGGACTGCTCTGCGGGCAAGCTTTTGACAGCTTCACGCAAAACGTCGCCCTTCAGGCGGAAGGCGCGCCAGCCCTCGCCTGTCAGGGAGAATGCGCGGCCTGTTGCCGCCTTCGCGTCGTCGCGACGGCGCCGGAAATATTTCTGCTCGCGCGCTTCATTTCCGTCAACGCCGCCGCCTTTCGGGAGCGTGGCATCATGCTCCGCAAGCGCATCGCCGACGCCGATCAGGCCGTTGGCGGCCTGTCCGAAGAACAGCGGCTGACCGCCCAGCATGCCTGCCCGCTGATCGAAGGCGAATTATGCCTCGCCTATAAAATTCGTCCGCTCGCCTGCCGCGGTCATGCGGCCTTCGATAAGGCCTTATGCCTTGCGGCGGTGAGAGGCGAAGCCGTCGAAGCGCCGATCTCCACGCCGCATCTGGTTGTCCGCAGCCTCGTTCAGAACGCCCTGATGGCGGCGCTGCGGCGCGCCGGACTGGCTTGGGGACTCTATGAGGTCAACAGAGCGCTTAATTGCGCGCTCTCCGCGCCGCAGGCGCTCGAACAATGGATATCAGGCGAAGATCCCTTGGCCAACGCGCGGATTCCCGACTTCGACCTCAATGAAGCAGCGGCGATCTTGGACGCCGCCGCCACCGCATAGAGGGCGATGGCGCTGGTCGGAGGGAGAGACGTCAATGCGGCGGCATCCAGATCCAGAGCGGAGGCGGACCGGGAAATCGGACATCCTTTGCGATCGTAGTGTCGTCTACATTGTCCGGTTTCAGATAGACGTAATAATGATCGACGCGTTGAAATAACTCATTGGTGGGCGTGCTCTCGGGACTGACAAGCATGGTGTTGCTGAAACGCACATGCATGTAGTGGGGCAACAACTCGGTGAATTTCGCGAGGCGGGCCTCAAGAACGAAGCGGTAGAGCTGCCGGCCTGTGACTTTCAGCACTGCGGCGGTCGCGTCCTCGATCGGCGTGAGCGGCGCTTCCTGCCAGCCGACTCCCACCTGCACGAAACCCTGCACGCTCGGCGACATGACGTAGATGGGTTGTTCGGCTTTTGTGTTCTCCAGATAAATCGTCACCTCGTAACGGCCGTCGCCGAGCTGCGTAATCGACGCGATGTCGCTCTGCAAAGTCGACGTCGCAAGTTCTTCGAGCGCGGCGAGTCGCTGCCGACCGGCGTCAAGCTCATACTGCTGGTAGCGCGCGACGCCGTAATTCGCCGCAGACGCAATGACGAACAACAGCGCCGCGGCGGCGAAGATGCGTCCCGCCGTCGCCCATAGCGTCTTGCCGAGTTTTTCGAAATCGCGCGCGCCGCCTGCATCGGCGCCGACCGGCGCGGGCGTTTTTGGCGCGGGCGGTTGGGGGCGCCGGATCGGCGCAGGGGCGACGCCGCGCGGCGCGTCGCTCGGGAGGAGAATTCCTTGCCGCATCTCGAACATGCGATCGGCGCGTTGGGCCAGCGCATGGTTATGCGTGACGAGCGCCACGGCGAAATTTTCTTCTCGTCGCAAATCGTCGAGCAGCGCGAAGATCTCTTCTTCCGTCTCCTCGTCGAGATCGCTTGTCGGTTCGTCCCCAAGAAGCAGTTGCGGCTCATTGATCAAAGCCCGAGCGATGACGACGCGACGCTGCTCGCCGCCGGACATCTGTCCCGGAAAGGTCGTCATCCGCTCGCTCAGGCCGACGCGGGCGATAAGGCCTTGCGCGCGCGCATAGGCGCGTTCTGGCGTGACGGTGTCGCCGAGGAGGGCCGGCAAGGCGACGTTGTCGATGGCGCGAAGATTCGGGAGGAGGCTCGGGAACTGAAAGACGAAGCCGATCCGCTCCCGCCTGACGTCGGCAAGCTGCGCCTCGGACAGATCCCAGATCTCTTTCCCCGCCAGTTGAACCCGGCCCGCGGTCGGCGCCGTCAGCCCGCCGACCATGGCGAGCAGCGTCGATTTACCCGAACCGGAACGTCCGACGATCGAAACGAACTCGCCTGCGCCGACGATCAAATCGGCGGAGATCACCGCGTCGACGCCAGGATCGCCGCCGTAATGCTTGCGCAACCCCTTCGCGCAAAGGATCATCGCGCGCTTTCCATCTGGATCATCGCATAGGGTTCGAGACGCCGCGTCCGCCAGGCGGCGACGAAAGCCCCTCCGACGCCGATCGCGACGCCGCAGAGCGCGGCGGCGCCCGCCGCGATCCCTATGATTCCTGCAGGCGGGGCGTCGAAGGGCACGCCGAGAGACGAGAAGTAAAAACCGAGAGAACGGGCAAAAACGAAGATCAGCGCGAAACCCGCGCCGATGCCTAACAGGCCGCCAAAGCCTGTGATGAGACCCGCCTCGATAAGCGTGATCGATATGATCTGCGCCGGCCGCGCGCCCATGGCCCGTAGCACGCCGATTTCGCGATAGCGCTCCTGGACAATGGCGGAAAACAACAACGACACGAGAAAGAAGATCGCCAGCATCAGCAAGCCTGCAAAGATCGCCACGCCCCAGAAAAGACTGCCAAGCGATTGGCGCGCAGCGGTGAAGATCGGATTGCCCGTGACAATTTTGATTGCCGGGATCTGTCCGATGGCGAAACGCGCTTGCTCCGCCGAGGCGCCGGGCGACAGCTGCAGGAGAAATGCAGAGACACGATCCCGCGCGATTGACGGAAGGCATTCAGGCCGTCCTGCGGCGTGATCATGATGCGTCGCATCGACCTCTTCCGAAGGCGAAGTCGCGGGCGGATGAACAGGAATGTTCGCAGGGCGCGCCCGGATCGCGGCGGCGACAAGTTCGTCGAGCGCGGAAAAGGTGATGAAATAAGATTCATCGAAGGGGCCCACGCCGGTTCGGCCCAATCGGCCCGTCACGACCAGCGAACGGCCACAAATCGTCAGGGCTTCGCCGGTCTTCAGCGCGACCCGCTCCCCAACAAGCAGGCCCCCCGTGGCCGCTACGGGTTTCTCCCCCGCGGGCAGCCAGGATTCGACGGTGAAATCGGTCGCTTGATCATAGGCGATCAGATTGATCGCGCGCCCCTCGACGCTCGCGCGGATGAGACGCTGCGCGGCGACCTTCGCCACGCCGGGAACGGCTCTGAGCTTGTCGCCCAGCGCAGCATCCAGATCGAGATCCGTCGGCTGTATCGTGAGCAACGTGCTGGTGATGTTCACCAGGGCGCCACGCGGCACGACAAGGAGATCGGCGCCCATTCGTGAAAAGGTCGTCAAGATTCCTTCCCGCAACGACCAGCCGGTGACGAAGCCGGAGAAGACGACCCCGACGGCGATCATCACCGCCAAGCCGAGCAGGAGACTGCGCAGCAGCCGACGGCCGACGTTCTGAGCGCCGAGCCGCACCAGCAGGAAGCGCGCGCGATGGCGTTTCGTCATAGCGGAACCGTTGTCTGCAGGTCGATGCGGCCTGGCGTATGAGGCGGGGCCGCTTCGTTGAGTAGGCGCGATCGCTTGAGAGGCTCGTCGCCGGACGCAAGCGAGAGTCGTCTTCGCGGGTTCCGATCCTGTCAGACCGTGGTGCAGCGGCTGTGGATCAATTCTTCGTTGTTCCGCGGAACAATGACGCAGTCGTGGTGACCGCCAAAGTTCGGGATATAACCGACGGGCTCCAGCGTATCCTGCGTAAAGATGAAGGTTCCTCCTTCGAGCCGCTGGAATCCGCTGAAGATCGCGAGCACATATTTGCCGTCATAGGTGACATGCATGGTCTGCAGGTCAACGCCAACGTTCTCGAAGCGCTTGATCGTCGTCCAACTATTGGTGTCGACGACGACGATGGCGCTTTTCGCCGGCTTGCGATGCAGCTCGGAGACAAACATCTTTGAGCCGTCCATCGAATAGGTGATGTGGAACGGGCTCGGCGTCGAGCCGACCCAGTGCGAATCCTTGAACTGGGTGACTCGCTTCCAGTTGCGCGGATCGCGGTCCGAACAATCGAACACGCCCATGCTGTTTTGTCGGGTGTTGTTCGTCATCGTGAACCATTTGCCATGCGGCCCAAAACCGCATTCGTGTCCCGACGACACGACATTATCCAGCTTAATGTCCCAAATGCCGTCGGCGATTTTCTTGACCGGAATGCTTTCCTTGGTCGTGCCGTCCGGAGAAGAGATGCACGCAACCGGCTCCATCGTCGTGCGGTCGATGACGACGCCGACGGCGAACATGCGAAGCGTCACCAGCGAGAGCGGATGGATGGGATGGTGGACGCAATTATCGGCGCCGGTCAGCGTCTTCACCGAGTCGCCCGGAAGCTGTCCCGAATAGGCGAGATACTCGCCCATGGGCACCATCTCCCAATCGAGTTTGTTTCCCCTGACGCCGCGATAATCATAGAGCCCGGTGTCAGGCGCCTTTACGAGACGGGAAACGCGAACGGTCCCTCCCTTGAACCAATTGTCCTCGAGCACGCCGTCCGGCTCGTTTCCACGCCAGTCGAAACGGAAGGCGTCGATCACCGTCGTCTTCTGGTTTCCGGTCGCGCGATTGAAGAAGGCGACCACATCCTTTTGCCCGTCCGCGACCGTGAAGCCAGACGCATCCGGGAAGATGACGGTGTGCACGCCAAGTCCGATCCCCGTGGTCTCGGCGACATTCTCGAGCAAATTCATCTGCTGCCCGTCGAAGCCGACGCGATAGATCTGATTGCCCTGGCCCCACAAAGGATCGAGCATTCCATGTTCTCGGATCTGCGTGGGGATGCCATAAATCAGGACGTTCTGCGCACCCTGAGTCGAGTTTACGAACTCGAAGCCCTTGCGCGGGTCGGCCGAAGGGAAGGCCGCGAGATGATGGGCGATCGGGCAGCTGTCGCCATAATTCCAATATTCGATCCAGGCCATTGTCTTGCCGGTCGCAAGATCCTGCACCTGAGCACCCCCGCCGAGCTTCGTCGGGGTGAGCCAGACATAGTCGCCGAGCGTCGCAAGACGCGGCGCATTCGCCTCCGCCGCCGACGCTGAGTCTCCCATCAGCCGTGAGAACAGCCCTGTCGCGTTAGCGGATTTGCCGCCTAAGATGGTCCCGATGATTCCGGCCGTGGCGGCGCGCAGCACTTCTCGGCGTTCCACCCGGCCACGCTGATCGTGAGCCCGCGCAACCTGCGGCGCGGCGATCTCCGACGCCACTTTTTCCGACGGGAAGTTTTGATCGGTAGTCATCGGTCTCTCCCTAAGCGCGCAGCGAGCTTGATCCCATCCATTGGATCGAGACGTCGAAAAGGTCTGCGATATAGTTCTTCGCCCGGCAAGCATTTTTGTCGATGCTCAAGATTCGCTTGAGCGAGGTGGTCGCGCTTCTGACGCGGCCAATGAGCTACGCCCCCGGACAATAATCCGATCTTTCGCCCGCGACCCAAGCGGCGGAAACCGAAATATCCGTCGGGTCGAACGCTATCATGTCGGCGCGATATCCCGGCGCGAGCCGCCCGAGCGAGCGTCCGAGCCCCAGAAACTCGGCGGGGTGGCGAGAGGCGCAGCGCAGCGCCTGCTCCAGAGGCAGGCCGAGAAGCCGCACGCAGTTGCGCACCGCGCTCGCCATCTCGATCGACGATCCTGCAAGCGCGCCCTCCTGCGTCCGGCAACTGCCGTCGCGCACAGTGATCGGCGCGCCAAGGAGATCGAACTCCGCCTTTATCCCGCCGACCGGCGGCATGGCGTCGCTCACCAGCATGGGGCGCCCGACGCCGCGCATCGCCAATCCTAGCATTGCGGGCGCGACGTGCTCGCCGTCGACGATCATCCCGTAAAAGGCGTCGGGCGACTCGAGCGCCGCCGCGACAGGTCCGGGCTCGCGGGCGGAAAGCGGACGCATCGCGTTGAACAAATGCGTGAAGCCCGTCAGGCCTTGCGCCATCGCGGCGCGGGTTTGCGCATAAGTCGCCATCGAATGACCGAGCGAGACCTTCGCGCCCGCGGCGACAAGTTCGGCGATGAAGCCGTCGGGCGCCTCCTCTGGCGCGAGCGTCACGAGCAATACGCCCGCGCGAAACGCGCCGAGCATCTGGCGATGATGGGCTTGCGGGCGGCGGATAAACGCGCGCCGATGAACGCCCGGCTTTTCCGGCGACAGAAAAGGGCCCTCGAGATGGATCCCGAGAACGCCGGGCTCGCGCGGCATGATTGCGCTGACGGCGCCAAGCGCCGCCGCCATCGCCTCATCGCTGTCGGTGATGAGCGTCGGCAAAAGCGACGTCACGCCGAACTTGCGATGCGCCTGCGCCATCTTCGCCAGAGCGGCGGGCGTCGGATCGGCGTTGAAAAGGACGTCGCCGCCGCCGTTGACCTGAATGTCGATAAAGCCGGGCGCGAGCCATGCGCCTTGAGGGACGTCGTAAACGTCAATCGAAGAGGGGACATCCGATCTCGGCGTCAGCGCCGCGATTTGCATATCTTCGATGACGACGGCGAAGTCGTCATGTTTTTCGTCGCCGTCGAAGACGACGTCCGCGGCCACCGCGCATCGAGAGCAGCCGTTCATCGCGTGCGCGTGATCTTGCGCAGGTGGCGCGGCCGGTCGGCGTTCTTTCCGCGCATCGCCGCCAGGCGGACGACCATGGCGTAGAAGCTCTGGATCAGACAGATCGCGTCGGTTTCGGGATGTTGGGGAGGCAATGCTGGAAGCCGGTCCGGAGTCCGCTCGTTCGAGGAGGTGATGAAGACCGCCGCTCCCTTTGCCCTGAGATCCGCGGCAAGCTGCGTCATGCCCGCGGCGGCGGCGTCGGTCGGCGCAAACATGAGCACGGGATAGTGAGGCGCCACCAGAGCGACCGGGCCGTGGAGGAATTCGGCCGACGAAAAGCATTCCGCATGCAGATCCGAGGTTTCCTTCAGTTTCAGGGCGGCCTCGCGCGCGATGGCGAGCGTCGGACCGCGTCCGATCGTGACGAGGCTTTCGGCGCCTGCGATCTTCTCCAGGACGCCGCTCCAGTCGAGGTCGCCGGCGGCGGCGAGGCGATCCGGCAATGACACCAGCGCGTTCGCGAGCGGCTCGTCCTCGGCCCAGAAGGCCACCAGTCGGGCAAGCGCCGCAACCGATGCGACGAAGGTCTTGGTCGCAGGGATGCTGAGCTCGGGGCCCGCCGTCATCGGCAACACGAATTCGCAGGCCTGCGCCAGCCCGCTCGCCGGGTCATTGGTGATGCAGGCGGTCACCGCGCCGCAAGCGCGCGCCGCGGCGGCCTGTTCGATGATGTCGCTGCTTTCGCCCGACTGTGAAATCGCGAGAAAGAGCTGGTCAGTCAGGCGCAGAGGCCGATGATAGATGGTGGTGATGCTGGGCGCGGCGGGCGCCGTCACGACGCCGAGGTATCGCTCGATCAGATGCTTGCCGAAGGTCGCGGCATGCGCCGAACTGCCGCGCGCGCAGGTGACGACGACTTGAGGCGGCGTGCGGCGTAAGCGATCCGCGAGCATAGGGAGAACCTCGGCGAGCCCGTCACCCTGCCGTCGCACGGCCGCCGGAGCCTCTCGCATATCGGAAATCATCTGCGCGTCGAGGACGGTCATTGGTTGAGGCTTCCGGTCAAACCCATCAGCACAGAGATTGAGCCGGACGCGCGGGAAAGCAAGTTCCAGCGCAGCTCCCGCGTCGGCGCCGGCGTCATGAGCGGGCTGACAGGAAGCTTAGCTTGAACTCTTCCCAGCATTTGGCCATATGCGCCATATCAGCTGGAATTGCGCCGATGTGCCCGACGGAGACCGAACGCCAAAGTCCGCGCTATGCCAAGATCGACGTCTGGGAGCCGGCCGAGATCCTGGATTCGATGATCGAGGGGCAATTTTCCGCCGTCGCCGCCGTTCGCGCCGCGCGACCGGCGATTGAGCGGGCGGCGCTGGCGATTGAGCGCCGGCTGCGCGGGCCTGGACGGCTCGTTTACGTCGGCGCGGGCACATCCGGTCGTTTGGCCGCCCAGGATGGGGCGGAGCTCATGCCGACCTTCGGCTGGCCGCAAGATCGGCTTCTGCTCCTCATGGCGGGCGGACAAACCGCCCTGCTGCACGCCGTCGAAGGCGCCGAAGACCAGGACCACCAGGCGGTCGAACTCGTTCGGCGGCATGAGATCGGGGCGTCCGATGTGACCGTCGCGGTGGCCGCAAGCGGCACGACGCCATTTACGCTCGCCTGTTTGCGCGAGGCGAAAAACAGAGGCTCCTTGACGATCGGCGTCGCGAACAATCGCGGGACGCCGCTTCTCCAGGAGGCCGACCATGCGATTTTTCTCGAAACCGGCGCGGAGCCGATCGCCGGCTCGACGCGGATGAAGGCGGGTACCGCCCAGCGAATTACACTGATTCTGCTCTCGTCGCTCGTCATGATCCTGCTCGGGCGCGTCTACGACGGCCTCATGGTGGATGTGCAGGCTTCGAACAAGAAACTGGTCCGACGGAGCGAAAAAATCCTGTCGCGGCTGACCGGCCGCGGCGACGAGGAGATCCATGAAGCCTTGCAGCGCGCCGGCGGGAGCGTGAAGCTCGCCTTTCTCTTGCTGCAGGGCCACGGGCTCGCCAAGGCGGCGGCGGCGTTGGAAGAGGCAGAGGGCCATTTGCGTCGCGCCATGAGCTTGATGGTCGAGCGGCCAAAGGCGGCGGACCTTCGAGAGAGCCAGCCGTATATTCGTGAAGACGCGACGCACGAATAGGGCTTAATCGCGCCGGTTTAGACTCTGCGCGCTCGCGCTGCACTCGGATTTCAGCTTCCGTATGCGTGTGATCGACGCCTCGGCGTGCGCCCGCATCGACGCATCCTGCGCGTAGGCCTGGAGCAGCCGACGGGCGAATTCCGCCGCCTGGTCCTGCTCGTCCTTCAAGTTGTTGCCGATGAGGATCAAATCCGCGCCGGCGTGAACCGCCTTGGCGCAGGCCTCGCCCGTCGACATCAGCTTTTGCACGCCCTGCATTTGCAAATCGTCGGTCAGGATGCAGGCGTCCGGCGCCCAGGCGCGCATTTTATCCACCGCGACGGCGGAGAGGCAGACGGGCGTGTCTCTCTCCCATTGATTCACGATGCCATGGCTGAACAGGACCATCGGCACGCGTAAGATCAGCTCCTTGAACACATTCACCTGCGCATCGGTCAGGCAATCGGAAAGATCCATGACATGGTCATGGGGGTTCACCTTCGCGCCGCCGGTTCCGGGGAAGTGCTTCAAACAGAGTTTCAAATTCACCGAAGCAGCGACTTCCGCCAGCGCCTCCGCGCATTCTTTGACAACCTTCGGATCGCTCGAATAGCTGCGCTGGACGGACCCCACATCCGGGCTGTCGGGGTTTATGTCGAGATCGACGACCGGCGACAGGTTCACATCGATGCCGATCTGTCGCATCTGCGCATAGGAGGGACGTAATACCTCCCGTCGTTCTGAGTCTGTCAGTCGACCGAACTGGCGAGCGCTGGGCAGCGCAATAAAGCCGCGCTCTTCCTTCAGCCGGCGGACCTTGCCGCCTTCTTGATCGATAAAAATCAGCGGACGCGAGGGGAGAGCGTGAAGTCCCTCGCAAAGCTCCTCGAGCTGAGCCGGGTCAAAGACGTTCCGTTCGAATTTTTTATCGGTACAGTCGTAATCGAAAAGAATGACTCCGCCCAAGCCGAAGCTACGGGCGAAATCCCGCAGCCAGCCAGGGATGAGCGGGTCGCGAAAACCCAAGATGAACAGTTCGCCGATCGGGAGGTCCATGAGCGTAAGATGGTAAGGGCGAGAGGACTGTCAAAGCAGTCGCTCGACGCCATCCACCTCGATGTTGCGCTGATCAGCTGATGTCAGACTCAACTACATGTCGGAGGCTCGTTAAGGCGGCGCATCGTCCTCAACTCTGTAGCCGCGATATCAGAGTTTGCGCACAGCGCCGTCGGCTGTCTCGACCCTGATGTCGGCGAAACGGCATGCGCCGCGGCGGCGCTGGAACGGCGTGATCGCCAACAGCCAGACATGGCTGATCGCCTTGGCCGATCCGGCGATATGGGCGGCGTAGTCGGAAGCGACGTCCCGTTCCAGCTCCCGCCACGATCCGAGGCCCTTCGTGCCGGAAGCGACGATCATATGGGTCTCGATGGCGTTCCAGCCGGCCAGCGGACAGCGGAAAACCTTGCCCTCGGGCAGCGCCGCGCTCCAGATATAGGTGAGGTCCTGCCCGTCGTCGAATTTCACGCCGATGGACAGATAATCGTGAACGGGCGCCTGATCTTCCGGTACGGCAGACGGCAGCTCGTCGATCTTCCAACGCCAGCCGAGTTTCGGAGCGGAGGCGAGTGGAAGAGTCAGCGGCCGCTCGATGATGGAAGCGGCTCCCGCGCTCTCGCAGACGATCTCGCCGTTCGCGTCCCAGACGAAGCTCTCCTCGCCGCCGCCGAGCAAAAAGAGATTGGACCAGCCTTCCGGCAGCCTGCGATTACGGCGCAGGCGCGCGAGCTCCGTCGCCATAAGAGCGCCGACGTCGCCACTCGCGGCGGCAAGGCTCGCGAGAAGGCTCGCGAGGCCAGTGGCGGCGTCGCCGCGCCATAGAAGCGCAAGGCCGGTCATTCTCACGTCGTCCTTGCGATAAACGTCCGCCGGAATCGTAAGTCGGCCGTCCGCGTCGGCGTACAGCGTCGCCAAGCGGGCCACCTCGACGGGACCGTCATGCGACGCGGTCATGGTGCTCGTGTCCGTGCCCGGACTAAAGATCGGCTGTCGATTCCGCACGCGCGCGTGGAAGGCGAGACCGGGACGAAACCACAGGTCATGTTGACGAGACAGCCACCATCGTCCGGCGACGAGAAAAGTGATCTGCTGACCTTTCACGGCCTCAAGGCCGAGATCGATCCACGGCGGATCGGAGCCGTTTATCTCGAAGACGCGATAGTCCGCGAGTTCGGGCGAATGCGCTCCGGCGAGAAGATCCTCGATCCCCTTCCTGAAATCCGCCGGCGCGGGAACGCCCTGCTCGGCGGCGAAGACGGCCTCGGACGCGAAGGGCGCGGCGACGCCGAGAGCCATCGCGCGCCGCAAGATGTCGCGCCGCGAAACGCCGCCCCACGCCGTTCCATTCGCAGCGCGAGAAGGATTGAGACAATAAACGCACATTGGCTTTCTTTCTGATCTTTCGCCGAAGCGGCGTGACTGGCGCGGGTTCATCAGCGGAAGGCGGAATGTTATGCTTCACGCCGAAGAACTGCATGCCAGGACATGCCGAAAACCGACGTTTGGTGGCGCGCGAGGGCAATCGATGCGACGAACGGGATATACGCGCGCGAGCACGCTCGGACCGATCGCGGACGTCGTCGCCGCGAACGGCGGCTCGATCGAGCGGGTCTTTCGCCGCGCCGAGCTTCCCCTCGGTTTGCTGGAATCGCCGGACACGCTTCTGCCTCTGCGCGACCATTTCCGGCTGCTCGCGATCTGCTCGCGCGAATTGCGGGACGAGGCTTTCGCAGCCCGGCTCGGCCGCCAGACGTCGATCGCGGGCTTAGGAGTCTATGGCAAGTGGGTCATCCAAGCGCCCACCTTGTTGGAAGCGATCCATCGCGCGGGAACAAGCCTGCCGCACATGATGCAGAGCGCGACGCGGCTCACCGTCCGACGAGACGGCGACGACGTGCACTGGTCATATGAGTTAGCCGACCCCGCTACGGATGGACGTCCGCAGAACGAGATTCTCGCGCTCTGGTACATGATCGTCATGATCCGCCATTTCGTCGGCGCGGGCTGGCTGCCAAATCGAATCGTAGTTGGGGGTCTGCCCGCCAACGCCCGGCGTCGCATCGACGAGCAGATGGGCGTCGATACGGTAATCTGCGACAGACCCGGCGCGATCGTTTTCGATCAACGGCTGCTGATGGCCGTGAATCCGCATCTCGATGCGAATCGAGGTCTCAGCGCCGACGAACTCGATCGCATCTTCGACATTCCGGATCCGGATGACATGCCGGGCAATGTCGGCGCCTTGATCGATCTTGAGCTTCTCGACGGTCGCCCCGACCTTTCCCGAATTGTTCGTCGGGCGGGCTTATCGCAGCGAACGCTGCAGCGCCGGCTCGCCGAATCCGGGCTGAGCTTCTCCGATCTCTTGAAGAATAAACTGCAACGACGGGCGATGAGTCTGTTATGCCAATCCTGGTCGATCACCGAGATCGCCTTGATGCTCGGCTATCGTGACTCCGCGCATTTCAGCCGCGCCTTCGAGCGCTGGAGCGGAGTGGCCCCCAGTCGATGGCGGGATCTGGCGAAGCCTGGCGGATGAGCGTTTAATTCCGCCGTCATCATCTTCGCTGCGTTCGCAGCTCGCGCAAGAAAGCGTCGACCAGCGGCGAAGCCAGACGCCTGCGCGGTGAATTGAGCGGATATCGCCCGATTATGCGCGGATTCGAAATCTCGCGTCATGACTCAGCGCGCCATGACCATGTAAGGCGCGTCGGTTCTGCGTGCGTCAGAGGCCGCGATCAACGACGCGCGTGCAGCGGACCAGCCGGCTCGACGATATGCGTCTCGCATCAAGTTCGAGAGACGACGAGAACGCCTGTTCCGATCATGGCTGAACCCGCGGCTCGGTTCATCAGCTTGATGCGCTGCGGCGAATGAAAGAACCCGCGCGCCCTGAAGCTTGCAAACGCGTATGCAAAACAGACGGTCAGATCAACGCATAGGATGATCAGGGCGACGACGAGCGCGTCGACCATCGTGAGATGGCTCATATCGAGGAGCAGGGGAATCATTCCCGCATGGAAAAGCATCGCCTTTGGGTTGCCGAGTGAAATCATAACTCCCATGGCCAAATTTCGAGCGAACCCAGCGCTGCTGCTATCGGGACCCTGCGGCTCATTGCTCGTCGAAGACAGCCACAGTTTCAATCCGAGCCAAACCAGATAGGCGGATCCCACGACCTTGATCGCCAGGAACATCCATCCCAGGGACTGGGCGACGAACGCCAATCCAAACAGCACAAACATCGCCAGGGGCGCATCGCCGATCGCGACGCCCAGCGCCAATCCCGAGGCGGCCTTCCAGCCTTTGGTCATCGCGGTCGCGATAATCGAGACGATCGCAGGTCCGGGCGTTGCGGCCGCGAGCGTCAAGGCGCCGGCGTAAAGGATGAGCGAAGTCATTGTCATGGCATATTCACTTTCGATTCCCCTGTCGGCCCGCCCAGCCTCGTTGCGGATGCTGGATTCAGGTTGTTGCAGCGGCTCGGCCGCGCGGTCCCAGCGCGAGGCTGAGACATTATCTCGGAAACTGTCGAGACGATCCGCGCCTCGATCTCGACGGCGCCGAACATGTAGATGGGATCGACAGATATGACGTGCGCGCCTAACGCCGTGGCTTCAGCGTTGAAGCTGGCGGGCCCATCTCCGCAACCCAGCGCCCGTCCTCGCAGATCTGCGTCGGACAGCGCGAACATTGCGCGATATTCCGCAAAGCTTCGTCCCCGCGGAACGAACTCGGACAAGTTCATGGCGCTCTCCAGTTACAGGAGCCGCCGCACCGCCGCTGGGATCGAGGAATTTTGGAGAGAGTAGGACCACGCCCGCGGAATCACGGCGGCGATGGTCGATCTTCATGAAATGACGACGCGCCGCTCTTCAGAAAGAGCGCCACCAAAGAAATTGGCCGAGAGTCGCGATGATGATCATATGAAGCCAATGTCACGCCGAACGGTCGGCTGTCAATAGGCGCGTCGCCGACGCAAGCCGGCGGAGAGCTCTCAACCATTCCGCAACCGGCGCCGGCAAGGCGCGCCCGCTACGAGCAGCAGCCGACACGTCTGCGCGCGCCGCCGTCCCACGCCGTCGCGCCTCCCAGCGCCCGCAGGGAGAGCGGGAGCCTTTCCTTTGCCCGCGCGCCGTGCGACAAGCCGGCGGAGCCCCCGCGGTCGGCCGGCCCGCCGCAGGCCGTCCAGTTCGCCTTGCTCGTAGGGTCCGGGTCGCGCGCCCATGTCGGTCAGACATCCGATCATCTCCATCACCGGCTCGTCCGGCGCCGGCACCAGTTCGGTCAAGGCGACGTTCGAACAGATTTTCCGCCGCGAGCGCATCGAGGTCGCCTATGTCGAGGGCGACAGCTTCCATCGCTACGATCGGGAGGAGATGAAGGCCAAGCTCACCGAGGCGCATGCGGTGGGAAACCAGAATTTCAGCCATTTTGGTCCCCAAGCCAATCTGCTGCCCGAACTCGAGACGCTGTTTCGCGAATATGGCGAGACGGGCTCAGGCCGCTACCGCCATTACGCCCATGACGAAAACGAGGCGGCGCGGCTTGGCGTGCCGCCCGGGACGTTCACCGATTGGGAGGAACTGCCGGCCGATACCGACGTGCTGTTCTATGAAGGGCTGCACGGCGCGGTCGTCACCGATGACGTCAATGTCGCGCGCTACGCCGATCTCAAGATCGGCGTCGTTCCGGTGATCAATCTGGAGTGGACGCAGAAGCTGCATCGCGACCGGCATTCGCGCGGCTACACGACCGAGGCCGTCACCGAGACGATTCTACGGCGCATGCACGATTATGTGCATTATATCTGTCCCCAATTCTCGGAAACGGACATAAATTTCCAGCGCGCGCCGACGGTCGACACCTCGAATCCTTTCGTCGCCCGCTCGATTCCGACGCCCGACGAATCGATCGTCGTCATTCGCTTTCGCGATCCGCGAGGGGTGGACTTTCCCTATCTTGTGGCGATGATCGCGGGAAGCTGGATGTCGCGCGCCAATTCCATCGTCATTCCAGGCAATAAGCTTGATCTCGCAATGCAGCTGATCCTTACTCCAAGGATCCTCGAACTGGTCAGACGCAGGAAAGGCGTGACGTGAACGACACTATATTGACGGCGGCCAAGGAGGCCTCCGCGGCGGCGGCCGGCGCAAAATCCGGTCCGACGCATAGCGCCAACGCCATACGCGCCTTGGCGATGGACGCGGTCGAGAAGGCGAAATCCGGCCATCCCGGCATGCCGATGGGCATGGCTGACGTCGCGACCGTGCTGTTCCAGCGTTTCATGAAATTTGACGCCGCGCGGCCCGACTGGGCTGACCGCGACCGCTTCGTGCTCTCGGCCGGCCACGGCTCAATGCTGCTTTACGCGCTGCTCTATCTGCTCGGCTATCCGGGCATGGGCCGCAAGGAGCTGGAGAATTTCCGCCAGCTCGGCTCGCCGACCGCCGGCCATCCCGAATATGGCCACGCCGCCGGCATCGAGACGACGACCGGCCCGCTCGGCCAGGGGCTCGCGACCGCGGTCGGCATGGCGATCGCCGAACGGCTCACGGCGGCGCGCTTCGGCGACGAACTCGTCGACCACTTCACCTATGTGATCGCGGGCGACGGCTGTCTGATGGAAGGCGTCAGCCATGAGGCGATCGACCTTGCCGGACATCTGAAGCTCTCGAAACTGATCGTCTTCTGGGACGACAATTCGATCTCGATCGACGGGCCGACGAGCCTCGCGACCTCGATGGACCAGATGGCGCGTTTCGCCGCCGCCGGCTGGCATGTCGCCCCTATCGACGGCCATGATCCGGAAGCCGTCGCCGAGGCGATCGCCGCCGCGCAGGCCGATCCGCGGCCTTCGCTCATCGGCTGCCGCACGCTCATCGGCTATGGCGCGCCGACCAAGCAGGGCAAAGAAAGCTGCCACGGCGCGCCGCTCGGGGCGGCGGAGATCGACGCCGCGCGCGAGGCGCTCGTCTGGCCGCATGCGCCCTTTGAACTGCCGGACGAGGTTCTGGCGACGTGGCGGGCGGCGGGTCGTCGCGGCGCGAAGGCGTGCGACGCCTGGGAGGCGCGACGCGCCGCTTCGCCGAAGGGCGCCGCTTTCGAGGCTTTCATGAAGGGCGACGTCGCCGCAGAGGTCGCGACGCCCCTCGCCGAGTTCCGGGCGACGCTCGCCGCGGAGAAGCCGAAAGTCGCGACCCGCAAGTCTTCGGAAATGACGCTGGGCGTCATCAACGCCGCGATGGCGGCGACGATCGGCGGCTCGGCGGATCTCACCCATTCGAACTTCACCATCACCAAGGGCATGGGAGAGGTCGCGCCGGACGATTTTTCCGGCCGCTACATCCATTACGGCGTGCGCGAATTTGGCATGGCGGCGGCGATGAACGGCATCGCCCTGCATGGCGGCTTCGTTCCCTATGGCGGCACCTTCCTGGTCTTCTCGGACTACGCCCGCGGCGCGATCCGCCTCTCGGCGCTGATGGGTCTGCGCGTCATCTATGTGCTCACCCATGATTCGATCGGCCTTGGCGAAGACGGCCCGACCCATCAGCCGATCGAACATCTCGCGGCGTTGCGCGCCATGCCGAATCTCAACGTCTTCCGTCCCGCTGACGCGATCGAGACCGCCGAATGCTGGGAGCTGGCGCTCGCCAGCCGCCATACGCCCTCCGTCTTGAGCCTGTCGCGGCAGAATCTGCCGACGCTGGAGCGGTCCGTCGCCGAAAACCTTTCCGCCAAGGGCGCCTATGTGCTGCGTGAAGCGGCGGGAAAGCGCGACGTCACGCTGCTCGCCACGGGCTCCGAGGTTGAAATCGCCCTCGCCGCGGCCGACATTCTGTACACGCAAGGAATCAAGGCGGCCGTGATCTCCATGCCCTGCTGGGAGCTGTTCGAGGCGCAGTCCGAGGCCTATCGCGCCGAAGTGCTGGGCGGCGCCCCGCGCGTCGCGGTCGAGGCCGCGGCGCGGCTCGGCTGGGACCGCTGGATCGGCGAGCGCGGCGCCTTCATCGGCATGACCGGCTTTGGCGCGAGCGGGCCGGCGGGCGAACTCTACAAGCGCTTTGGAATCACGGCCGAGGCTGTGGCTCAATCTGCTCGGACGCTAGTTAAGACATAAGACGTAGCGGAGGCGACAAATGGCTCTCATCACCCTGCGGCAATTGCTCGATCACGCCGCCGAGCACGACTACGGCGTTCCGGCGTTCAACATCAACAATATGGAGCAGGGCCTCGCGGTGATGGAGGCGGCCGCCTCGGTCGACGCGCCGGTCATCATCCAGGCGTCGCGCGGCGCCCGCAGCTACGCCAACGACATCATGCTCGCCAAGATGATCGAGGCGCTCGCCGCGATCTGGCCGGACATTCCGCTCGTCATGCATCTCGACCACGGCAACGCCGAAGCGACCTGCGCCACCGCCATCCGCTTCGGCTTCACCTCGGTGATGATGGACGGGTCGCTCAAGGCCGACGGCAAGACCCCCGCCGACTACGACTATAATGTGCGCGTCACCCGCAATGTGGTCGACATGGCGCATTGGGTCGGCGCTTCCGTCGAAGGCGAACTTGGCGTGCTGGGGTCGCTCGAAAGCGGCATGGGCGAGAAGGAAGACGGCCACGGCGCCGAGGGCAAGCTCTCGCACGACCAGCTTCTGACCGATCCGGCGCAGGCCGAGGATTTCGTCGCCCGCACCAAGGTCGACGCGCTGGCGATCGCCATGGGCACCTCGCATGGCGCCTATAAATTCTCGCGCAAGCCCGACGGCGCCATTCTGGCGATGAAGGTCGTCGAGGAAATCCATCGACGCCTGCCGAGCACCCATCTCGTGATGCACGGCTCGTCGTCGGTGCCGCAGGAGCTGCAGGACGCCTTCAACGCCGCGGGCGGCCAGATGCCGCAGACCTGGGGCGTGCCGGTCGCCGAGATCCAGCGCGGCATCAAATATGGCGTGCGCAAGATCAACATCGACACCGACAATCGCATCGCCATGACGGCGGCGATCCGCGACGTCCTCGGCAAGAACAAGGGCGAGTTCGATCCGCGCAAATATCTGAAGCCGGCGATGGAGGCGATGCGCGCGGTCTGCAAGCAGCGCTATGAGGAATTCGGCACCGCGGGCCAGGCCTCGAAGATCAAGCCGATCCCGCTCTCCGAAATGGCCAAGCGCTACGCCAGCGGCGCGCTCGATCCGCAATTCGCGAGCAAGAAGGCGGCGGAGTAGCTTGCCTGCGCTCGGGGGCAGACCAAGGACGCATCGCAGACGCCTCCTTGGCCAGCCCCGTCAGCGGCCGCAGGGTCAGGACGGCTTGACCGCCCTCAGCACGACCGATTGATAAGAGACGACGACGCCTTCGTCGCTGCGCCGCGCGCCCATGCCGAGCGCGTCGCCCTCGACGCTGCTCTCAATCAAGGCCAACAGCCCCGAGCGGTCGTCGCCTTCAGGGAAAGAGGCGTTGACGAGATCGGCGGCGAGATAGGGCACCTGGAACATCCGCGCCTCCGGTTCGCCAAGACCCGCGTCGACAAACAGCCGCCTCAGATAGGCGAGAGTCCGGAATTCCATGGTCGAAGGGTCTCGAAAGCGCTCCATGGCGTTGAAGGCGAGCGCTTTCGCCGGATCATCGGATGCAAAGCCGTCGCAGAGGACGATGCGGCCGCCCGCAGCCGTCAGCCGCGCCATCTCGGCGAAAGCCTTCGGCGGGTCCGTAAGATGATGAAAGGCGAAGCGGCAGGCGACCGCCGCGAATGCGCCGTCGTCGAAAGGCGCAGCGTAAATGCTGCCCTCGATCCATTCGACATTTGAAAGATCGCGGCTTGCGGCGCGTTGGCGCGCCTGATCGAGCATCGCCGGCGTCGAGTCGAGGCCGACCACATGGGCGGCGCGTTCGGCCAGGGCGCAGGCGACGGAGCCGGGGCCGCACGCAAGGTCGATGGCGGCGCCGTCGCGATTGAGCGCCGCGGCGTCGACGACCAGTTTGATCACATCGTCGGCGTGCAGTTCCGGCTTGGTCGCGAAGCCGGGCGCTTGTCTGGTGAATTGGTCGACGATCGCGCGATCATGCGCGGAAGCGATTTTGCGGGTCATGGAATTGGCTCCGAAGGGAAGGGCAAACGACGATCACCGACCTTCCGTAGAAGGCCGGTCAGCTAAGTCGGAGGACTTTGCACAGCGGAGCCATGTCGCTGCACATCTCAAACCAACCCTGAACAGTCAACTGAAAATTCGGCAGCCCAACGAAATTATGGAACTTCGCATTCGACGGCGATTTTTCCGAGTCGGCGGAGATTGAAATCAGTCCGATCCGACTGTCGGCCCTGCAAACTGCTTTCAGCAACGCTCCGAAATCAGCAGCAGCGAGGCGGGCGTCTGCGCCGACGGCGCTCTGGGCTCCATGATTTTCTTCAACGCCCAATTTGGCGCAAGCGCATCGATCCACGAGGCGAGCGTTCGAGCGTAGTACGGCATGGGCGCCCAGCCTGGCTCGCCAAATCCCTCGAAGCGCTCGATGCGCCATCCGTCCTCATAGGGCGTCAGCGCGAGCGGATGAAGCGTTTGAATGAGAAGTCTGGCTTCGGCGTCGGCGATCGTCGCGAGCGCGCCGAGCAGCGCCTCCGCCCTATCGTCAAGCAGCGAAAAATTGCAGATGATCGTATCGAAATCTTTTCCGACCGTCGCAGGCGTTTCGGCAAGCTCCGCGTAGCTCAGAACGAGGTAATTCGCCCCTCCCGCTTCGCGGGCGCGCGCGACGAGTTCGCTTGAAGCGTCGACGCCGACGACCTCAACGCAGTCTCGGCGCAATTCCCGGCAAAGCCACCCCTCGCCGCAACCGACGTCCAGCAGCTTTCCGATCCGACCGGCGCGCGCCGCCGAGAGGATCGCCGCGTCGGTCGCCTCGCGGCGGCTGGGGATCTTTTGATCGCGCACCGCCTCCGTCCATCGCTCGGCGTTTTCGGACCAGCTGGCGACCTGCGCCTCGCTCGGATCGGTCATTGGAGCGCTCGATTGCATCTCGCCTGTGACTTGGTCGCTCGAACCATTGAGTCTCCATGCTCCGTCGCCAGCGCTAATTTTGCTTTGGCGGCCGCTGCCCGCCCGCATCTGACCGCCCTTGCCGGCCGGAAGCCGATCGAATCTTGAATACCCCCATCCCGGGGCTAATATGCCATGGAACCGCCAGGAGGCGCCCCATGTCGGCAGATGACATCGTCCAGGCCAGGATAGACCCAGAGACCAAACGGCGCGCCGCCGCTCCGCCTTTCGAAGCCCGCGCGCCCAACGCCGAAAGCGTCGAAGTGATGAACGAATTGGCCGAGAGGAAAGGCGAGCGTTTCGATACCGGCGAATCCCTGTTCGAAGACCTTGGCCTCTGACTGGCTCTTGCGCTATCGCATCGAAGGCGATGAATTGAAGCTTGCCGGCGCCGGAACGCACGCCGATCTCTTCGACGAGTAGGACCAAACGACTTGCCGCCTGACATTCTCATCGCCCCCTCGATTCTCTCGGCCGACTTCGCGCGGCTGGGCGAGGAGACGCGCGCGATGGCCGAGGCCGGCGCCGACTGGGTGCATCTCGATGTGATGGACGGGCATTTCGTGCCCAACATCACCTTTGGGCCAGGCGTCGTCGCGGCGCTGCGGCCGATGACGACCCTGACGCTCGACGTGCATCTGATGATTTCGCCGGTCGACCCCTATATCGCCGCTTTCGCAGAAAGCGGCGCCGACGTCATCACCGTCCATGCCGAAAACGGCCCGCATCTCCACCGCTCGCTGCAGGCGATCCGCGCGCTCGGCAAAAAAGCCGGCGTGTCGCTCAATCCGGCGACGCATGAGAGCGCGCTGCAATATGTGCTCGACGATATCGATCTGATCCTGGTGATGAGCGTCAATCCGGGTTTCGGCGGCCAGAGCTTCATCCCATCGCAGCTCGGCAAGATTCGCGCGATCCGCGAGATGATCGGACGGCGCGCGATCCATCTTGAGGTCGACGGCGGCGTGACGCCGCTGACCGCGCCGCAGATCGTCGAAGCCGGCGCCGACATTCTGGTCGCGGGCTCGGCCGCCTTCCGCGGCGGCCAGCTCTGCTACGCCGACAATATCGCGGCGCTGCGGCGGGCGGCGGCGAGCGCCGGCGCGATCGCCGTGTGAGCGGCTTCGCCGCGCCGCCCGGCAGTTGATTGTCGCGGCGGGGCGCGCTATCGCCTCACCTGCGCATTGGGGCGTCGCCAAGTGGTAAGGCAGCGGATTTTGATTCCGCCATACGGAGGTTCGAATCCTCCCGCCCCAGCCAAAAAAATCAATAACTAAGTGGTGGCTCTATTTCGAACCGGATGCCCTGGCTACCATCAGGCTACCGCTTCGGTCCATTTGGAGCGGCGATCGCTTCTCAGGGCGGGGCTTGGCTCTGATTCGCGGGATGTGCCGAGGATGCGCGGTCGGCGAACTTGGACGGAAGCAACGAGCTAGGCAACCTAGAGCGAATCCTTTTCGATCACATGGAATCATGTGATCGGGAAGCGCTCAAAATCAAAACGTTGGAGCAGGTTCTCATCGAAAAAGTCTGTCAACTTTTTCGGAACCTGCTCTAGTCTCATTCCTAACCTGCAATGCTCTTTGAGCGCGAGCCAGCGCATTCCGTACCGTCATGGGATGCCACCTGCCGCCGCGCGCGGTCGGAGCGCCTCGGGCATTCAGGGCGTCGGCAATCTGGCGGATTAGAGTCGCCGATATCGCGGAACGCATCGTGGCCAGCCGTCAATGCCCCCACACAAAGGCCGGACATATGACTGCACCGTCCCGCGGAGTTCACTTCTCACGAAGCGCCTCGCCAATCCGGCCGTTCCACATATGAGTCAGAGCCAAATAGTCGATTCTTGGAATATGAAAAAATCACGTCTCCTGATCGTCACCGACGACGCCAATGTCGGGGGCACCTACCGTGTGTCGGAGCAGCTTGTATCGGGACTGACCAGATTTTTCGATGTGCAGTTCGCTTGCGCATTCAACTCGAAGAACGCGGCATCGCGCATCGCTATCGCAACCGCTGGCGTTCGGATGCATGATTACAAAGTCTCTGAAGGAAATTTGGAGAGGTCGACATTTGCATTTTCTGAAGCGGAAGAGCTTCTCGAAAATGCCGATCCGGAAATGTTGCTTTTGATCGAAGCTGCGGAGATCTGGTCGCTCCTGGCTCTTAAAGAGGCGGCCAAGCGCCGGGCGATCCCTTACGTGACCGCAATCAATCTCTTGTCCGCCGATTGTTTGGAGCGCTTTACGCAGTTGCGCGAGCAGGCGATCGAAGCGATGCAAGGGGCTCATGCGATCATCTTCGTTTCGAATGCGAGCAAGCTCAGGTTCGAAGCGTTGTTTCCTCAGATAGGCGGCCACCGATATGCGATCGCCAATAGTTGCCCAGACCAGTTTTTTCTCCGGGCTGGAGACGAAGTTAGACGGGCGGTACGGAAAGCGCTGGCGATCGGAGACCACGAACTCGTCTTTTCGACGGCCGCACGGGTCGAACCGCGCAAGGGGCAAATTCTATGTCTTGAGGCTCTCGAGCGAATCCGAAAGAGCGGCGGCATTTCCGGGATCCGTCTTCTTCTGGCCGGAGGCGGTGGGACAGGTCATGTTCGCGAACTTCAAAAGGCTATCGAGACAAAGGCGTTGTCCGACCATGTTATCTTTCTGGGACCTCGCGACGATATCCCAAAATTGCTAGAAGCCAGCGACGTCTTTGTTTTGACCTCCCGCGCCGAAGGCATGCCGTTGTCGATCATTGAGGCCATGGCGAAAGGCTGTCCGGTGATCGCGACGGATGTCGACGGCATCCCCGAGCAGATCGACCAGTCGTCGGGAATTTTGGTTCCATCGCCTTCTTGGTCAGAAGCAGCTTGCGTCGCCGCTATCGCGGACGCGATGACGTTCATGCAGCGAAATTTGGAAGCCCGTCTCGGCATGGGAAAATGCGCCAGGGAGCGTGCTATGCGCTTGTTTGGCGAGGATCGTATGATACGCGAATATGCGGACGTTCTTTTTACAGCGGCGCCGTCCGGACAAGACTTGGAACGCGAGCGCAAGGGCTCTTGGCACAGACGCTTCTCAGGACCGGAAAAGGCCTCTGCAATCTCGTCGATCTCCGATGTGCTGAGTGATTTTAGACAAACCCTAACCTCG
Organism: Methylocystis sp. SC2; assembly: GCF_000304315.1. Classification (NCBI taxonomy): domain Bacteria; kingdom Pseudomonadati; phylum Pseudomonadota; class Alphaproteobacteria; order Hyphomicrobiales; family Methylocystaceae; genus Methylocystis; species Methylocystis hydrogenophila. The sequence continues at coordinate 2,656,719 of NC_018485.1, forward strand.
ATGGTGAATGGGAAGCCCGGTCGTCTCGCGGGCGCGGAACAATATGCGCGCTGGGAGTTGAAGAAGGGGGCCGTCATCGACTTTTCCGACCCAGTTCAATGTTGGAGCCATGCCCGGAGCGGATGGCATCAAACCGAGCCGGACGGAGTCTGGAGCGACGGCACGGTTTCCGTGATCAAATTAAAAATGCGACGAAGAACGAAAAATTTGAGGATAACGTTTGATTTGACGCCGTTTGTTCCGCCAGGACACCGTCAAAAGACGGATGTCGTAATCAACGGCCGAGAAGTCGCCTCTTGGGATTTCGATGTCCACGCCCGAGCGCTCCGCACGGTAGATGTTTCGATGAGGCGAGAGGGAAGGCTAGCCGAGATCCAGCTAATTCACCGAGCGCCGACGTCGCCGCAAGCAGTCGGCTTCGGAGATGACTCTAGAGAAATAGCTGTCTTTCTTCATGAGATCAGACTCGAATTGGACACGCACTGGATCAGCCGTGTTCTGGGCAGATTCCTACGCTGAGCGAGGGCGACATGTCGTCTCGACAACCTCGGTAGCCACAAGGGCAAACCCTACGCGACGCCGTTCGGGCCGCCGGAGCCAAGCGCTTCTTCCTGTCGCCCCGCAGCCCGGACTCAAATCCCATCGGGCCGGTTTTCGCAAAACTCAAACACTTGATGCGAAAAGCCGCTCGTTAGACGCGCCATGGAGACGCGCCGACGTCCGGATGGACAACCTATAGAAACCTCACAGCTAGAGCGTTTTGCAATTATGTTGACTCGGAAGAGAAAGGCGAAGCGCGCTGGGGCGGAACAAGGTCGCGCAGCTGACGTCGTCATTGGCGGCGCCCGCTGGCCAGCGGGTTGATATTGCACTAACATTTCAACCCGGCCGTCCCTGGGAAAGACCGATCTATGATAACTATCAAGAGATTACGGCGGACAAGGCTGCAATGACGCAGCTGGGGCGGAAAGCGAATTTGAGACTTAAGGCCGCCCATGACGAACGGGCGCGACGCAATGAACTTGCGCTGCGCCTGGCGCTGCGCGCGGTTCCCATGATCAGCTTTGAGTGGGACATCGTGCGGGACATCGTGCGGCGGTTTGATCCCTTTGACTCCGACACATCCTCGAGCGCAGGCATGTTCAGCCGTTTTGCCGCGGTGCGGGATGCTGTCCATCCGGACGATCGAGCGCGATTTTGCGCAGATATCGAAGCAGCGCTGCTCGGCGAGACTGAACGGTTCGAGACCGAAATCCGAATCCTTGGTCCGGATGGAATGACAACATGGTACCGCGAACGAGGGGTCGTCGAGCGAGACCAGCGAGGGCGTCCGCTTCGCATGATCGGGGTCGCACATGATGTCACCGCGCAACGCGGTAGGCCCTCATTGCAAGCGGCGTCCGCCCGCACGGCCGCGAACGCAAGCCCGTCGCTCAGGGCTCTCGTGATCGATGACAATCGTGACGCCGCTGACGCGCTTGCGCTGCTGCTTGGAACGTTCGGGGTCCGTGTCCGGCTTGCTTACAGCGGCGCGGGCGGCCTCGCCGCGCTGAATGAATTTAAGCCGCCGCTGGTGTTTCTGGACACTGGCATGCCGTATCTGGACGTCGTCGATCTGATCCGTCGCACCGAAGGCGATAGAATCTCTCTCGTCGCCCTCAGCGCTTCGCGCGCCGAGCGCACGGTTCAGCTCGTTAAGGATGTCGGCTTCGACGGTCTATTGACCAAGCCGGTCCGATTTGAAGCGCTCCTCGATCTGCTGGAGGAGTTGTCTTGCCTTGAACCAAAGCGGGGCTAAGGCGCGACGGCGGACCTGAGCGCTGGTCGATCGCATGGAATCATGTGATCGATCAGGAATCGCCCAAAATCAAAACGTTGGAGCAGGTTCTCGTCGAAAAAGTCTGTCAACTTTTTGGGAGCCTGCTCGAGAGATCAGCGGCACTGCCGGCGTTCCCCCAAGCCCTGGCCCGATCAGACGTCTGCAAAGTGATCGGTCCCGCCGAGCCCGCGAAGCCGAGCCGCCGGGCGAATTGGTTAACGGCGCGGATTTGGCTATATTGGCGCAAGCAGCCGAGGACGGGGATCGCCGATGCCTTCCAAATTCCGTCATATCCTGATCATATTCGCCTCAGCGGCGGCGGGAGCGGGTCTTGCCGGATGCGCCAGCACGCAGACGCGCCCGACACTGAGCGCCTCCGCGGTTGCGCCGACGCCTCGCAGTGATCCTGCCGCGCCGGCGGGAAGCATCGACGCAGTCCCCGTCCAGGAGGGCAACCTCTATGGCGAAATGAAAGACGCCGGCTTCATCGTTCCAGCGGTCAGACCGGGCCAGGTCGATTCAGCATTCCATCGCAAGAACGTCGCCTACTCGACCAGAGAAGCTCCAGGCACAATCGTGGTCGATCCCGCCGGGCACTATCTCTACTACGTCGAGGCGGGCGGCCGGGCGACCCGCTATGGCATCGGCGTCGGACGCGACGGGTTCGCCTGGTCAGGGGAAGCGACGATCAAGAGTAAGCAGGAATGGCCTGACTGGTATCCGCCGAAAGAAATGATCGAACGCAGGCCCGACCTTAAAAAGCAGCTGGTCGAGCTGCAGAGCGGTCTTGGCATGCATGGCGGTCCCGGCAATCCGCTAGGGGCCCGCGCGATGTATCTCTGGCAGGGGGACCGAGATACGCTCTTTCGCATTCACGGGACGAATGAGCCATGGACAATCGGGAAGAGCCAATCGTCTGGCTGCATCCGGATGATCAATCAGGACGCGATGGATCTCTACCAAAAAGCGACCCCTGGAACCCGAGTCGTCGTTCTTCCCGCCAAAGTGGCGCGCCGGTGAGCCTCTCCGGCTAAGGCCCCGCCAGCCGGCCGAATGCGGATGGGGTTTCGGCGGCGCCCCTGATGATCTCGCGCGTTAGAGAGCAGGTTCCGAAAAAGTCGACGGGCCTTTTCGCTGAGAACCCGCCGCACCATTTTGATTTCCTTATCGATCACATGATTCCATGTGATTGGGACGCGCTCATGGCCGGATAATCCGTGTAGCCCACCGGACCCTTCGTATAGAAGGTCGCCGGTTGGGGTTCATTCAACGCCGCATGCCGGCGAAGACGCTCGGGCAGGTCGGGGTTGGCGATGTAGAGCTTGCCAAACGCCACCGCGTCGGCGTCGCCCGCGACGATCGCCGCTTCGGCTGTTTCTGCGGTATAGCCCTCATTGACGATATAGGGGCCGCCGAATTGCTCCTTGAGAACGCGCCCGAGCGCGTCGGGCCCCGCATGTTCGCGGGCGCAGATGAAGGCGACGCCCCGCTTGCCCAGTTCACGCGCGACATATCCGAAGGTCGCCTTCGGGTCGGAATCGCCCATCGAGTGGGAATCGCCGCGCGGCGCCAGATGCATGCCGACGCGGCCGGGTCCCCAGACGGCGATAGCGGCGTCCGTCGCTTCAAGCATGAGGCGCGCGCGGTTTTCGACCGAACCGCCATAGCGGTCCGTTCGCCTGTTCGCGCTGTCCTGGAGGAACTGGTCGAGCAGATAGCCGTTGGCGCCGTGCAACTCCACGCCGTCGAAGCCGGCCGACTTGGCGTTTTCCGCAGCGCGCCGATAGGCCTCGACGATTTCCGCAATCTCGGGAAGCGTCAGCGCGCGGGGAATCGGATAGGGCTGGTAGGGACGCAACAGGCTCACATGTCCGGCCGGCGCGATCGCGCTTGGCGCCACAGGAGATGCGCCGTCGAGATAGATCGGATGCGACACCCGGCCGACATGCCAGAGCTGCAGCATGATCCGGCCGCCAGAATCGTGGACCGCCTCCGTGATCCGTCTCCATCCTTCGATCTGCGCGTCCGACCAAATCCCCGGGGTGTCGGGATAGCCGACGCCCATCGGCGTGACGGATGTTGCTTCAGTGAGGATGAGGCCGGCGGAGGCGCGCTGCACATAATAGTCCTTCATGAGCGCGTTGGGAACGCGCCCTTCGCTGGCGCGGCAGCGGGTGAGCGGCGCCATGATGATGCGGTTCGGCAATTCGATCTCGCCGAGACGCACGGGCGGAAACAAGATCGACATTCGGATGCTCTGCCTAGGGGAGGACGTAATTTGATCGGAAGGGGTTCACTTGCTCGGCGCCGCACGCCGATCTTTACAAATGTCAAACATCGACCCAGCCTTAAGTTTTGAACCGTTGAGACGCGCCTGAAGGTTTCTACGGGATTTTACGATGCTGACAATGCCCCGCGAGGTGTTTGATCTGGCGAACACCGAGAGACTGGAGTGAAAGATGAGCAAGACCCTTCTCAGCGACTGGACTCTCGCCGCATTCAAACAAAGGGAGGAAGAGCGTCGTAGAGAAGAAAATCGTCGTGGAAGAGCGCAGGGCGATGCGGCTCGGCTCGCCCCCGCCGAGGCGCCGCCGCGTGACAATGAGACGCTGCGCAGCGAGTGGACGATCGTTGCTCTGCAAAAACGATTTGCCGCTTTGGAGCAAAGACTCGCCGCCATGGAACAAAGAGAAGAAGAACGCCGGCGATCTGAACGCGTCGAGGCCGCGGCGCGCGCCCGGCGAGAGGAAGAGCAGCAACAGATCGTTGTAGGCGCCGCGAACGACGTCGCTCCGGATCAGAGTCCTGCGCACTGGCGCGAGATCGATCAACCGCAATTTGTCCAAGAGGCGTTTGAACCGCAAGAGGAGGGAACGATCTTGCACGCCCAGGAGCAGGTTTTCGAGCAAAATGCTCCGGAGGTTGTAAGAGACGCTCAAGGATACGACAGTCATGCCGACGTCCGTTCGGCGCGCGGTCGCGGGACCGTTCAGACGATCGTGTACGGGTTCGTGTCTCTCGTCATCACCGCTTTGATCGCCGCGGCGATAGGTTTTGGGATCGCCATCTTCACGGCGCCGATCGAGAAAGCGACGCAGTTCCATAGCTTCGTCAATCGCACGCTCGACGGTTTGCACGACAAATATCGAGCCGAGCGGCGGACGCCTCCCACGACTCCACCCGATCAGGGACGTTCGTCATCCCCCGGTGGATCTCGCTGAGACGGGCAAGAAAGAAGATAAACGAGGATTGCGTCGGCATACCAAGCGCGCGCCGTCTTGGAGCAGGTTCCGAAAAAGTTGACAGACTTTTTTCGATGAGAACCTGCTCCAACGTTTCGATTTTGAGCGATTCCTCATCGATCACATGATTCCATGTGATCGGGAAGCGCCTCTAAGCGGCCGCCTGGAGCAATGCAGCTTCAAGCGCGGCGTCGAGATATCGGCCGACCTCAGTTACGCGTTCATCGTCGAACTGCCCGAAGAGCGATGAGGGCTGGTCATATTCAAAGACCGACCTCCCATCTTCATCTTCAAACAGCACGACGCGTAGCGGCGCATAGAGAGCAGCGGCAAGACGGTGACGCGTCATTTTGGATGCGGTTAAGGGATTGCCAATCTCGTATTGAATCGCATTGCGGCGTCCTCCGGCGATTTGCAATAACGCGCCATGGTCCCGGACAAGGAAAATCGATAGCTTGGGCCCGGCGTCTCCGTACGCTTTGGCCGCTTGCTCGTCGCCCTTGTTTAATTGTTCGACGATTTGCGCATCGAGCTTTGGCAGCGCAGCTTCGAATTTTTCACGAACCTGCGCAAACGTCTTTGCCGAGCGAATCTTGATGTGCCTGATGGCGACTGTTTTTGACGTGATCTGTGCTTTCGTCATCATGCTATCTCCTGTTCGTGGCGTTGCAGTTGAAATGCGAACATCATCGAACGCTGAGGCTGAAACGGCCCGGTCCGCAGGTTAGTCCGGAAAGATGCGTGCGGGATTCGCCCAGTCAAACGGAGCCAATGCCTAAGACCTATGACGGCATCGTCATCGGAGCCGGAAAGGAACGGCCTCGCCTGCGCCGGCTATCTCGCCAGAGCAGGGCTTTCGGCGCCGCAGTCCCGACTGGGCTTGTCGGGGGCGGCTAGTTCGTGCAGCGTTCGGACAGAAATTTCGCGTCGATCGTGAAGCCCGAGCGATGGGAACGCGCCGTCGTTTTCGACTGCGCGCGATACCAGCTCTGGAAATCGCCGGTGAACAGCAGACTCGTGACGTCACGCGCGTCCTTCGGGCCGCATTCGATGGTGACGATGATCTGATCATTCGCGTGCGCGACAGAAGGCTTCGCGCAGCTTTCGTCCTGGGCGCCGATGATGCTGTCGCCGTCTTCGATACAGACGTCATTGGTTTGCAGCCCGATCTCCGGCGAGATCGTCGAAATGCGCCACAGGCCCGGCCGGCGCTTTGGCAATTCCGCGTCGCTCGCCACGGCGGGCGGACGCGCGCCCGCCAAAAACAAGAGAGCGACGACGAGACCGGGGAAAACAATTTGCGCGCGTTGCATCTCCATTCCTTATCGTGAAAGCGCATGGCGATCTACGTCCTGCCGGCGCCGAGGCCATGCCTGCCGCTATTTCCCTGCGTGTCCAGGAGATTGTCCTGTTGCGTCTTTGCGCCGCCCTACATAGCTTTGCAGAGCCATATGCCGGGGATTCGCGTGATGAGGTCGCCCAATCAGAAGTGGATCGGTCGCGACCTTTTCATCGCCGCGAGCGCGCTTCTTTCCATCGCGGCGCCGCTGTGGGCCTCAGCTGCGGAGAGTAGTCGGGCAGAGATCGAACAAAAGCTCGCCGAAGCGCATGGTGAGCCGATCGATCTTTCAAATCTCGATCTCTCAGGCGTCGATCTGTCCGGCCTCAACCTGCATGGCGCAGACTTCTTCTCCACCAAGCTCGCGGGCGCGAAGCTGGCGAAGGCCGATCTGTCGGCGACGAATTTCACGCGCGCCGATTTGCAGAACGCCGACTTCTCGGGCGCGCGGATGAACGCCGCGACGCTCTATGCCGCGCTTCTCGACGGCGCGACATTTGCCGACGCCGACCTCTCCAATGCGCGCATCATTGGCGGCGGGAAGGGCGTGAACTTCCGCAATGCGAAGCTGATCGACGCGGATCTCGGCGCCGATCCCGCCAATCAGGGCATGGCGCCCGTGCGCGCCGAACTCCCGGACGCCAATTTCGACGGGGCGGACCTTACGCGCGCCAATCTCACGCATGCGGTTCTCACTGGCGCCAATTTCACCGCGGCGATCGTCTCCGGCGCACGCTTCGACTATGCGGTCCTCGATGGCTCGAATCTTTCTCTCGGGCGCTGAGGCTTGCGGCGTCCTTGCCGAAATGTCCCGCCCAGTGCGGGAATATTTCCGTGAGACGCACAGAGAAGCTTGCATTAACCGCCCCGTATCCGCCAACAGCGCGTCTGCATCATGAGCGCCAAAGATTCGCCATTGCGTCCGGCGGCGCCAATCGCTCTGCTCGCCTTCTGCCTGATCGGTCCTGCGGCCGATGCAGGCGAAATCGAACGCGGCCGCTACCTCGTCGACGCGCTGGCCGCCTGCGACAACTGCCATACGCCGCGCGGCGCGGCGGGCTACGATTTCTCCAATCGCTTTAGCGGCGGCGCGCAGACATTTTCCGACAAATCCTATGTCGTGCGCGGCTCCAACATCTCGCCGGATAAGGACACCCGAGTCGGGGCGTGGACCGACGCAGAATTGTGCGCCGCCATTATCGACGGCGTCGGCCGGAAGGGTCGCCTTGCGCCCGTCATGCCGTCGGACTCCTATAAGCCGCTGACGTCAAGCGATCTCGACGCGATCATCGCCTTTCTGCGCTCGGCGACGCCGATCCGCGCGCCGCTTCAGGCGCCGCAGCAGCGCAGCGGCGAATGGGCGCCCCACCCGATGCCCGGAGCGGCGGCGCCCTTCGATGAAGCGTCTCTTGCCGACAAAAACACGCGCGGCCTCTATGTCGCGTCGCTTGCCCGCTGCCTGTCTTGCCACAGCGAGGAAATCGACGGCGCGCCCGATTATCAAGATCGTCTCGGCGCGGGCGGGAAAACCTTCCGCAACGCCGCCGGCGTCGTCGTCGCCTCCAACATCACGTCGCATCCGGCAAAGGGCGTCGGCGCTTGGTCCGACGACGAGTTGAAGCGCGCGATCACACAAGGCGTGGCGCGTGACGGCGCGCCGCTGAGGCCGCCGATGTCGACGCTCTCCAAGGCGCATTTTTCGAAAATGTCGCCCGATGATCTCGATGCGCTCGTCGCCTGGATACGGACGATTCCGCCAAAAGAATGAGCTAACGCGGCTTCGACGCGGCGTCACGGATCGCCTCGGCGAGTTCGCCTTCGAAAAGCATCGCCGAACCGAAATGCGTTTCGATATCGAAAGGCCGCTTCTGATTCATGTCGAGCGAAGCGCTGTGCATGGCGATCAGACGGCCGTCTTCGGTGAACAGGCCGGAACCCGAGCCGCCATAGCCGTCATTGCAGTCGTGACGCACGCGACGAGTGTGGCCTTCTGTGGGTTCGTCGACGCGATAAACATCGCATGACTCAGTGGTGGCCATGAGGCGGGAATTGGAATGTCCGGCCGGCGAGACCATCACGACCTTGAAGCGTGCGCCCGTGGCGATATCGCTCGCTTCGGGCGCGGGCTGCGGTTTGACGTCTTGGGGCGTCGGCTGCAGCAGGCGCAGCAAGGCCCAGTCGTCGGTGATGTGCAGGGCCTTCGATTCGACGGATGCGCCGATGCGCAGGCTGTCCTCATTGAAATAGTAATCGCCGCCCGCGATCCTGAAGAAACAGTTCGTCACCGGATGCGTCGGGGCGAGACGCCGGTCGACGAAATTATGCGCGTTCATCACGACGAGGTCATGCGACCCGATGAGCCAAGCCGCCGCCGCACGCTCCAGCGTTCCGAAATCAGAGTAGCACATGAGCACGCCGGCGCCGGCAAAGCGACTGGCGTCAGCGTCGGTCATCGCCTGGCGCTTGTCGTCGCTGTAAAGCGCGGCAGGGCCTGTCTGCGCGCCGATGCGCGCCAGCGTCGCGCAGAGCAGCATGAGCATGATCAGGATGGTAGGAAGTGCGAACGAGCGCAGGTCCGCCGGAGCGAACAGGCGATGGCGGCGCGCAGGCGAATACATTGGCTCAAGAGATTTCGGCATTCGACGCTTCTGCTGAGGAGGGGATGATCGCCCTTCAACAAAATCTGTGTGCGATTTTGCGTCAAGCGCCACGGCGCCGGGACATATTGGTAACAGATATACCAACATTTCCCGAGACACATTACCGATAAATCGTGAAGACTCGGCCTTGCGCTTAAACTTATATGCCGGCGGATCGTCTCTCGAATTTGCGCGCGAACGCGCAGCGAGAATAAGCGACCGTCAATGAACCATGGCGGCTTGCATTTTGCCGTCTATTTGCGGGGCGACGTCGCCATCGAAGACGCCGTGAAGGCGTCCGGGCGAGGTTGCAGGAGGACTCGTCGATGAGGAAATTGCTGAATTCCGTGTCCCTGTTGTCCGTGCTGATCGCGGCGCCGATCGTGACGATGTCCGCTGCGACTGCCGAGGATAAGCTCGAAGCTCTGACGAAGAGCGAAGACAACTGGGCCATGCAGGGCAAGAACTACAGCTCCAACCACTACAGCACGCTGACCCAGGTCAACGCTGATAACGTCAAGAACCTAAAGGTCGCCTGGTCGTTTTCGACCGGTCTGCTCAGCGGTCACGAAGGTTCGCCGATCGTCGTCGACGGCAAAATGTATGTTCACACGTCTTTCCCCAATAATACTTTCGCGCTCAGCCTCGACGATCCGACTCGCATTCTCTGGCAGCATAAGCCCAAGCAGAACGCCGCGGCGCGCGCCGTCGCCTGTTGCGACATCGTCAACCGTGGTCTCGCCTATTGGCCTGGCGACGGCAAGGCGCCCGCGCTGATCGTGAAGACGCTGCTCGACGGCCATGTCGTCGCGCTGAACGCCAACACTGGCGAGGAATACTGGAAGATCGAAAACTCCGACTTCAAGGTCGGCTCCACGCTCACCGTCGCGCCGCACATCTATAAGGACATTGTGCTCATCGGCAGCTCGGGCGCGGAACTGGGCGTGCGCGGCTACATGACCGCCTATGACGTGCGCACCGGCGAGCAGAAGTGGCGCGCCTATGCGACCGGTCCGGATTCGGATGTGCTGATCGGCGACGACTTCAACAAGGCCAATCCGCACTATGGCCAGAAGGGCCTCGGCACAGCGACCTGGGAAGGCGACGCCTGGAAGATCGGCGGCGGCACCAATTGGGGCTGGTTCGCTTATGATTCGGGCACCAATCTCGTCTACTACGGCAGCGGCAATCCGGCGCCGTGGAACGAGACCATGCGTCCCGGCGACAACAAATGGACGATGACCATTTGGGGCCGCGACCTCAACACCGGCGAGGCGAAGTTCGGCTATCAGAAGACGCCGCATGATGAATGGGACTACGCCGGCATCAACTTCATGATGCTCAGCGAGCAGAAGGACAAGGACGGCAAGCTGCGCAAGCTGCTGACCCATCCCGACCGTAACGGCATCGTCTACACGCTGGACCGCACCGACGGCACGCTGGTCTCCGCCGACAAGATCGATGACACGGTCAATGTCTTCAAGAAGGTCGATCTGAAGAGCGGTCTGCCGGTGCGCGATCCGGAATATGGCACGCGGATGGATCATCTCGCGAAGGACATCTGCCCCTCGGCGATGGGCTATCACAACCAGGGCCTCGACTCCTATGATCCCAACAAGGAGCTGTTCTTCCTCGGCGTGAACCACATCTGCATGGACTGGGAGCCCTTCATGCTTCCCTATCGCGCGGGTCAGTTCTTCGTCGGCGCGACGCTCAATATGTTCCCGGGGCCGAAGGGCGACCGTCAGAAGGGTGAAGGCCTCGGCCAGATCAAGGCCTACAACGCCATCACCGGCAAGTTCAAATGGGAGAAGATGGAGCGCTTCGCTGTTTGGGGCGGCACCGCCGCCACCGCCGGCAATGTCGTCTTCTACGGAACGCTCGACGGCTTCATCAAGGCCCGTCACAGCGACACCGGCGAACTGCTGTGGAAGTTCAAGCTGCCGTCCGGCGTCATCGGACATCCGATCGTCTACCAGCACAAGGGCGTCGAATATCTCGCCATCATGTATGGCGTCGGCGGTTGGCCGGGCGTCGGCCTCGTGTTCGACCTCCAGGATCCTACGGCCGGTCTCGGCGCGGTCGGCGCCTTCAAGCAACTCGCCAACTACACGCAGATGGGCGGCGGCGTGATGGTGTTCTCGCTCGACGGCAAAGGCCCCTACGACGATCTGAGCGTGGGCGAATACAAGGCGAACTAATCGCCGTTCGTTCCATCGATCGCATCCGCCTAAGGCGGTTACGAGACGCCTGTTCGGACGCGCCCCCATGCGTTCGAGCAGGCGATCGAAATGATCACGGAAAGAAAGTCATGTCGCGATTCACTCGCTTTCCCGTCGGCGCATGCTGTGCGGTCTTCGTCGCTCTTGCGGCGATGAGCGCAGAAGGCGCTTCGCTCGGCGTTTCCGGCGACGCCGTCTCGAACGCCGCGACCTCTTCGACGGCATGGCCGTCCGATCCCAGTACGCTTCGCATCTGCGCGGCCAAGAACCAGCCGCCGCTCTCGATGGAAGACGGCTCGGGACTTGAGAACAAGATCGGCGTTGCGCTCGCCGACGCCATGAAGCGTAAGGCCCAATTCGTCTGGTCGCAGCAGCCGGCGATCTATCTCGTGCGCGATTCTCTCGACAAGAAGCTCTGCGACGTCGTCATCGGGCTCGATACCGGCGATCCGCGCGTCGCGACGTCGAAACCCTACTATCGCACCGGCTATGTCTTCGTCAGTCGCGCTGATCGCGACCTCGACATCAAATCCTGGTCCGATCCACGCCTGAAGAAGCTTGGTCACATCGCCGTGGCTTTCGGCTCTCCGGGCGAAACGCTGCTCAAGGACATGGGCCAGTATGAAGATAACATGGCCTATCTCTATTCGCTGGTGAATTTCAAATCCGCGCGCAATCAATACACGCAGATCGATCCCGCCCGCATGGTCGGGGAGGTGATCAGCGGCGCCGCCGATGTCGCGGTCGGCTTCGCGCCCGACGTCGCGCGTTACGTCAAGGCGTCGTCGGCGCCGCTGCGGATGACGCTGATTGAAGACGATGCGGCGAAGAGCAATGGCGAAAAAGTGCCGCAGCGCTTCGATCAATCGGTCGCGGTGCGGCGCGACGACAAGGCCTTGCTGGCTGAAATCGATCAGGCGCTCGTCGCCGCTCGGCCAAAGATCGAAGACATTCTCAAAGCGGAAGGCGTTCCACTTCTTCCCGTCACCCAGTGATGCGCCGCGCGCAAACGAAAACAGGACGAAATACGTGTCGAATAAAAAAAGAAGCGTTTCCCTGTCCCTCATTGGCGCTGCGGCCTCTCTGGTTGCTCTCGGCGCCATCGCGCAGACCGCAGGGATCACATTCCGCAACACGATCACGGGCGAGGTGTTGAACTTCAATGACGCGCTGCCTGAGGGAAGAGACACCGCGGGCGTCAAGGAATTCATGGCGTCGGGCAAGAATCCCTATAATGAGGACGCGAGCTGCCTGAAATTGGGCGAACAGCTCTTTCTTTCCGCCTGCTCCGGCTGTCACGGCCACCTCGCCGAAGGAAAGATCGGCCCCGGCCTCAACGACGCCTATTGGACCTATCCGCAGAACGAAACCGACGAAGGGCTGTTCTCGACGATCTATGGCGGCGGCCAGGCGTCGATGGGGCCGCAGTACCAGAACCTCACGCTCGACGAGATGCTGAAGGTCATGGCCTGGATCCGACATCTCTTCAAGGAAGCGCCGGAGAAGGCGAGCTGGCTCACTGCCGAGCAGCAGAAGACCTTCAAGCCTTACGCCGGCCATGAGTCGCTGCCGGACAACCCGACTGGCAAATGTCAGGAAAAGGCGAAGTAAGTCCCACGCCGCCGTCGCCGGAGGCGCAAACACCGAGGCGCAAGCCTCGCAAAAAGGAGGAAGCAGGGATGCGTAAGATGCATTTCGCCGCGGCGCTCACCGTCGGCATTCTATTCAGCGCCGGAAGCGCGCTCGCCTATGACGGCACCAAGTGCAAGGCGCCCGGAAATTGCTGGGAGCCCAAGCCAGGCTTCCCGGACAAGGTCGAGGGGTCGAAATACGATCCCAAACACGACCCGAAGGAAATCGCCAAACAGCAGGCGTCAATTCAGGGCATGGAAGAACGCAACAAGAAGCGGGTCGAGAACTTCAAGAAGACCGGCAAGTGGGAATATGACGTGAGTAAGATTGCTCAATGAGTTTCATCGCGACAAAAGCGCGATGATCTAGCGGCCACGATCTGGTGCCGGCGTATTCGACAACAGCGCATCGGTCCCATTCCCGAGATCGTGGCCGCCTTTTTATGTTTGGCGCGCTAAGGTCAGGCCTTGAACGAAACTCTGCACGTCGACCAGAAGCTCTCCGATTGGCGCGTGCGCGCCCTTGAGTTTGAACAGGAAATTCAAAAGGCGGTCATCGGGCAAGCGCGCGTCGTCAGGCTTGTGACGATCTGCATTTTCGCGCGCGGCCATGTGCTGATCGAGGGCGACGTCGGCGTCGGCAAGACGACGCTGCTGCGTTCCGTGTCGCGCGCGCTCGGCGGCGATTTCGCTCGCGTCGAGGGCACGGTCGACATGATGCCGAGCGACATTCTTTATCATACCTATCTGGGAGAAGACGGTCGCCCGCGCGTCGACCCTTCCGAGCTTCTGCGCCTGGCGGAAACGCTGCCGGTCTTCTTCTTCAATGAGATCAACCGCGCGCGCCCGCAGGTTCATTCGCTGTTGCTGAGGCTGATGGCCGAGCGCAGCGTGTCGGCGTTCAATCGCGTGCATCACTTCCCCTATCTCAATGTGTTCGCTGATCGGAACATGGTGGAGCGGGAAGAAACCTTCGAACTGCCGGCGGCCGCTCGCGACAGATTTTTTATGGAAATTCTCATGGCCGCGCCGGACGATGAGGACGCGCGCCGCAGGCTGGTTTTCGATCCGGCGTTCCACGATACGGAAACGCTTCTCGAGAGGGTGAGCCCCGGAACGCTGGACTATCGCGAGACGCCCGCCATCGCGCGCGCGATCCAGACACATGTGAGATCGAGCGAGGCGCTCGAACGCTATGTGCTGAACCTCTGGCGGGCTCTTGTCGATCCAAGTTCGGCCGGCGTGTCGCTGCCGGACGTCGACCTCGACAGTCTCGTCAAGGGCGGCGCGAGTCCGCGCGGACTGGCGGCGCTTGTGCGCGCCGCGCGGGTGCGCGCCTGGCTCGAAGGGCGCGATTATCTCATTCCGGAAGACGTGCGCGATGTCTTCATCGAAGTCATGGCGCATCGCATCTTTGTCGACCCGATCCATGCTCTGCGCGGCGACGATATCGTCAAGCGGCTGTGCCGCGCGGCTTTCGACGCGACGCCCGTTCCATGAATAGGATCGTCGATATCCTATTTCGACCGCGCGGACGCTTCGCCGCCAACCACGTCGGCGCCCATACGTCGAGCGAGGTCGGCGGCTTTGGAGTCTTCCGCGATCAGGCGGATTTTATGCGCTATCCGGACGCTCGCCGCATCGACCTTCGCGCGACGCTGCGCGATCCGTTCGGCGCAACCGTCGTGCGCCGCTTCGAGCAAAGGGCGGCGATCGACGTTTACGCGCTTGTGGACCTTTCCGCCTCGATGGGGTTCGCTGGAGCCGTCAACCGATTTCAGGTCGCCGTCGATCTTTGCGGCGCGCTGGCGTATTCGGCGACGCGCAACGGCGATCGCTTTGGCGCGTTCGCTTTCAGGGAGTCGCTGATCGGTCGCGCGACGCTGCCGGCGACCCGTTCGAGAAGGGCGGCGCTCGCCGCCGTCGAAAGGATCGGCGTGGAAACGCCCAGCGGATCGAGCGCCAAAGGCGTGCTCGACGCCGCGGCGGCGCTCGGCGCCACGCGCAAGCTCGTGCTTCTCATTTCCGATTTTCGCTGGCCCGCGCATTTGATCGAGCAGGCGTTCGATGCGCTTTCACTGCATGATGTCGCGCCGCTCGTTCTGATCGACTCTTTAGAAGCCGCGCCGCCGAAATGGGGCGTGCTGGAGCTTTGCGACAGCGAGAGCGGCCGCCGGCGGATCCTGGTGATGAGGCCCGCGCTCCAACGGCGCTGGGTCGAAGCGGAGCAGTTCCGTCGGCGAAGTCTCGCCCGCGCGTCTGCAAGACGCAGCCGCGCGCCGATTTTTATTCAGGACGGTTTCGACGCCAGCGATCTCAGCCTGCGGCTGACGGCGGCGTGAGGCCTGCGATGCGCATCGCATGGGTCGCCCTCATGCTAGCCGCGACGCTTCCTGTATGTGCGCAGGAAACGACGGTGCGCATTCATTCGGCGCGCCCGTTCGGCTATTTCGTGGGCGATCTCATCCATGCGCGCATCGACGTCGCGGCGCCCGCGGACGCCGTGCTGTCGCGCGCCTCCTTGCCCAGTCCCGGTCCGCTCACCGGTTCGCTCGATCTAAGGGACGTCAAACTTAGCGAGACGTCTGAAAACCGCGCGCGCCTGTGGCGTCTCGATCTCACATATCAGAATTTCTATGTCGCGCTCGATGCGCGCGAGATCGAGATTCCTGGTTTCGAACTCTCTCTTTCGACGGCGACGGGCGCGCAGACGGTGGCCGTTCCCGCATGGCGGATTGGCGTTTCTCCTTTGCGCGAGATTGCGCCGCAGAAGCAAGAACAGGCGTCGGATTATCTGCGTCCCGACGGTTCGCCGGCGTTCGTTGACGAAGCCACGCCGCTCAATCTGGCGTTCGCCGCCGCCGCCGCCGCCCTGCTGGCGCTCGCTTTTGTCGCGCGGGATCGCGCCTGGCCGCCCTTCCAGCGACGGAAGGCGCGAATCTTCTCAGCGCTTGCGCGTCAGATCTCGACGCGGCGCGGCGCCGAGGACGGCAATTTAGCCGCGACGATTCAATTGGTGCATCGCGCGCTCGATCAGGCCAATGGCGCAATTCTGCTGTCAGGCGACGTTCCGGAGTTCCTCCGCAAACATCCGGAATTCAAGCCGCTGCGCGTCGACTTCGAGCGATTTTTCGAAACCTCGAGGCGGCGTTTTTTCGGGGGCGAAAGCTCGATGGACGACGAGTTCGCCGCCGAGCAGCTCGCGCAATTTGTCAGCAGGCTCGCCAGGCGGGAGCGCTCAGGATGAGCGCCGTCGGCTTCGATCACCTCGAGGCGCTGCTCCTAGCGCCTCTGGCGCTGCTTCCACTGCTGCGGTCGGTCCTGCGCGGCGCGACGATACCCTCGCTCCTCGCGGCGCCCGCCGACAGTCTTTCCGCCGTCGTCCGCAGCGTCATGAAGCTTGGGGGCGTCGTTGCGATTGGCGCGAGCCTATTCGGCGCGGCGGGCCCCTTTGTCGCGGGCGCGGAAGTCGAGCGCTTTTCCGAGGGCGCGCAGATCGTCATGCTGATCGACCGCAGCGGCAGCATGAACGAGACCTTTGCGGGGCGAACGCCGTCTGGGGGCGAAGAGTCGAAAGCGGCGGCGGCGAAGCGCATTCTCAAGCGCTTTGTCGAAGCGCGCCGTCACGATCTCGTGGGCGTCGCGGCGTTTTCGACGGCGCCGATGCTGGTGACGCCGATTTCGGACCACATCGGCGCCACCGAAGCCGCCATCGACGCGATCGACCGCCCGGGCCTCGACTATACGAATATTGCGCGCGGGCTCGCCATGGCGCTCTCGATGTTCAAGACCAGCGAGGCTGATCTGTCGCGCGCGGTCCTGCTGATATCCGACGGCGCCGGCGTCATCGATCCAAAGCTGCGCGACGATCTGAAGGCGGAATTCCGCAAGACGAACGTCAGCCTTTACTGGCTGTTCCTACGCACCCAAGGCAGCCGGGGCATCTCCGATCAGCCGGCCGGCGAGGATGAGTCGCCACAGGCCGCGCCGGAACGCCATCTCGATCTCTTCTTCAAGTCGCTCGGCGTTCCCTACCGGGCCTTCGAGGCTGAAGGCGTCGAGGCGACGGAGGAGGCCTTAAAGCAGATCGACAGGCTCGAACGTCATCCCGTTCGATATGTCGAGATATTGCCGCGCACGGATCTGAGCGCGTGGGGCTTCGGGCTGGCGCTCGCCGCGACGCTGCTTCTCCTCGCCGCAAAGCTCGCCGAGGTCAGGCTGAGCGTCGGGGACAATGCGCGATGAGCGCCTTCGAGACGAGGATCGCGATCCTGCGCAACAAGGCGCGCGCGCTTTGGCGAGAAGCAAAATCGTCGCTTCTGGCGGCGCTTTTTTTCGCGCTTATCGTCACGACGGCCGCATTGTTCGCCGAATGGCGCGGCGCCGTCGACGCCAACGATACGATCGAGGCGTTGCGCGAAGGCCGTGACGTCGCCGTCGACGCGAATGGCAGGCCGGAAGCGATTCTCGCGCGCGTCGCCTTTCTTGCGGCGCGAAGCGAAGTCGATCGCGCCCGAGCCTTGGTGGAGGCGCTCGACCGTAGCGGGAGCGTCGAGGCGCGCGCGCGGGGTCATTATCTCTTGGCGAACGCGCTGCTGCGCAAGGCGTTCGATCACATCGAACGCTCGCAACTCGAAGCGGCCAACCCATTCGTCAATCTCGCCAAGCGGGAATATCGACGTGCGCTGCAGCTCGCGCCCGACTATTGGGACGCGAAATTCAATCTCGACGTCGCGGCGCGGCTTGTCCGGGATTTTCCGGATTTCGAGCGAAAGAGCGGCGACGAATTGAGCGCCGATCCAAAAAAACTCTGGACCGATATTCCCGGCAAACCGAAGGGATTGCCGTGATGCGCCCGGATGTGCGCGATCCCCGCGTCACTCTTCTCGCGCTGGCGACGCTGTCGCTCGCCGCCACGTTTTTCGCGCCAAAGATTATGCTTCGGCGGCCGTCATTCGATTTTCTCGCCATCGTCGACATCACCGGCAGCATGAACGTTCGCGATTACGCTGTCTCCGGCCGGCCGGTCAGCCGTCTCGACGCCGTGAAAGCCGCGCTTCGCGCCATGCTCGCGGAAATGCCCTGTCCATCGCATGTCGCTCTTGGCGTCTTTACCGAACGCAGGCCATTCCTGCTGTTCGAACCGATCGACGTCTGCGCAGATTTCACGCCTGTGCAAGCTTCGATCGAGGCGCTCGACTGGCGCATGGCCTGGGAAGGCGACAGCCGAATTTCGGCGGGCTTTTTTCGCGCGATCGATATGGCGAGGGAATTGAAAAGCGACCTGCTGTTTTTCAGCGATGGCCAGGAGGCGCCGCCGCTTCCAGCGCGCGGCGCGCCGACGTTCGAAGGGCGTGCGGGCGAGGTGCGCGGCCTTGTCGTTGGCGTCGGCGGCTACGAGCTTTCGCCCATCCCGAAATTTGACGACAGGGGCCGAGAGATTGGATTCCACGGCGTCGACGACGTTCCGCACGAGAGCCGCTTCGGCTTGCCGCCTGAAGGCGCGGAGCGGCGCGAGGGCTACAACGCCCGCAACGCCCCCTTCGGCGCGGCGGCGGCGGTCGGCGTTGAGCATCTGTCTTCCGTAAAGGAGGAGTATCTTCGCTCGCTCGCCGAAAAGACCGGGCTTGCCTACGCCCATCTCGAAGACGGCGCGCGACTGTGGAAGGACTATGCCGCGGTCGCCTCCGTCCGGCCGCGCGAAGCGGCGCTCGACCTGCGGCCGTTCTTTGGGGCCGCCGCGGCAATTCTCACGTTCATGGCCGCCGCCGCAACTTTTTTCGCGCAGGCGTTCATTCAGATGCGCCGCGCGGCGCCGTTCTACCGCTTTCCCCAACCAAGGAGATCCAAATGAGGAAGCTGCTGGGGCTCTTCGCCCTTCTGATTTGCGCGCCTGCGCTCGCGCACGGTCCGACGCCGATAAAGGTCGACGAGTCGATCGTCATCGCCGCCGATCCCAAGGCCGTATGGGCTGTGGCCGGTAAATTCGACGGGCTCGCGAACTGGCATCCTGACGTTCAGAGCGTGACGGCCAAGGGCGGAGACGCCGCCGGCGCGGAGCGCGAAATCACCCTCAAGAAGGGCGGCGTTCTGAAGGAAGGGCTCGATGAATATGACGCTTCGGCGTTCAAACTGTCCTGGCGCATGTCAGATCCAAATCTCGATGCGCTGCCTGTGAGTTCCTACACCGTCACCTTCACGATCGAACCTGCGGCGGCGGGAGGGAGCATGGTGAAATGGTATGGCCGTCTCTATCGCGGCGACACAAGCAACGAGCCGCCGGAAAACCTCAATGATGACGCCGCGCGCGCGGCGATGGCGAGCTACTTGCGCGACGGTCTCCAGGGCCTGAAGAAGAAAGTGGAAGGGAAGTAGCTCTGCGATGCGCTTGCGCGAAGCGATCATTCTTGCGGGCGTCTGCGCGCTCTTCGCCTCATGCGGCGAAGAGCGGCGCGCCGCCGAGCCGGATGAGCTGATCGAGTCCGAGGCCCGTAAGGGCGCCGACGTCTGGTTGCGCGCCACCGATCGCATTGAACCTGCGCTCTGGCTGGCGCAACGCGAAGCCGGCGGCGCCGTCGGCGTGCGCGAACCTGCGGTCGAGCGCATACGCGCGGCGCTGCTCTCGGCGCAGCCGCATTTTCTCGAGTCCGACCGCATGCTCGCCAATCGCACCGCTCAGGTCGAGCAGATGCTCGCGGCCGACGGCCATGCCGAGGATTATGCGCAGCTGATCGCCTCGCTCGTGGAGGTCGCCGTGACCGCCGGCCAAAAGCAAACCTATGGCGAGGTCTGCCAGCATTATTACAATCTGCGCCACAGCGGGGTTGAACGGCAGGATGCGCTGAGGATGCTCGCCGCCCGCTACCGAACGCAGAAGCAATTCAGATAGCGGCGCCTGGAGCGCTTATCGATCACATGGAATCATGTAATCTATAAGCAATCGCCCAAAATCAGAACGTTGGAGCAGGTTCTCATCGAAAAAGTCTGTCAATTTTTTCGGAACCCGCTCAGACAAGTTTCATCGCAACCTTGTTTTCGACGGCGATGCGCAGAAGATCCGCTTTCGAACGCGCGCCGAGCTTGCGCTTCAGCAGAATGCAATTGTTCGCGACGGTCTTGTAGGAGACCTTAAGAATATGCGCGATCTCGGTCATATCCTTGCCGTCGGCGAGATTGCGCAGGATCTCGATTTCCCGGCCGTTCAGCGCGTCGAGGGGGTTGCTCGCGCGGCTCTGGTCGGCGAATGCGAGCTTGAGCGCGAGAGTGTTTGACAGGTAGCGCTCGCCCGCCGCAACGGCGCGGATCGCCTTGATGAAGACGCGCGGGTCCTCGTTCTTCGCGACATAGCCGCGCGCCCCGCCCTCGATCGCCCGCGCCGCGAACACCGGATCGTCGTTCATGGTGAAAACGATGATTTGGGCGTTCGCGTCCCGCTTCAAGATGCGGCGCAGCAGTTCGAAGCCGGAGACGCCGGGTAGATTAATGTCGAGCACCACGACGTCGGGCGCTGCGGACGCGTACGAGTCAAGCGCCTCGTTGGCGTCATGCGCCTCGAGCACTTCGATGTCTTTTTGTCCCGAAAGCATGCCGCGGCAGCCCTCGATCACCATGGGGTGGTCGTCGACGATGAGAATGCGCATCCATATTCGCTTGTTTGAGAGCCTGATCCTATGTTGTGAAAACCGCTAGTCTTGTCAATCGACTGTAAATGGACGTCAACGGTCAAGCATGGAGATGAGGGCGTTGATGATGCGCGGGGTTTCGCTTAAAGCCAGACTGGGCGGATTAATCGGCGTCGTGCTCATCGCCACCTTGCTGATCAATCTTGCAATCCAGCTGCTTCACGCCGGCCCCCGCGTGCGCGCGGAAGCGGGAAGCAATCTCAGATTGATGCGGGAATTTGTCTTAGCAACGATTGCAAATCTTCCCGAAAACGAAGATCCGCTCCCCGCATTGCGGCGTCTCTACGGGTCGCTGGGGAGCCTTCGCCATGCCGATGTCGAGATCCTCGCCGCCAACGAGACCGCGCCGCGCGATTGGCTGGAGAAGATCCGCCATTCTGGCCAGGACGTGCCGGAATGGTTTGTGAAGCTCGTCGGCGCCTCGCCGCGCGTCCTGACGATTCCGGTGACGGTCGGCGGGCGCGCCTACAGCAATATTGTGGTGATCTCGAATCCCTTCGACGAGCTCGAAGAGATCTGGTCCGACATGCTATGGCTTGCGGCGATCAGCCTCGCCGTCACGATCATCTTTCTGACGCTCGTGCTCCTGTTCCTGCGCCACTCGCTTGCGCCTTTCGATGCGCTGAAGTCCGGCCTGGCGCAATTGGAGGCGGGCAAGAGCGGCGTGCGCCTGTCGGTCAGCGGCGCGACGGAATTCCGATCGATCGCCGCCGCGCTGAATTCGCTCGGTGCGACGCTGGATCGCGTCAAGCAGGAGAATCGCGAACTCGTCGACAGGCTCTTTCAGGTGCAGGAAGGCGAGCGCAAGGATATCGCGCGCGATCTGCATGACGAAGCCGGTCCTTGTCTGTTTTCGATCCGCGCGACGTCCGCGGCGCTACAGGAGCTTCTCTCGCAACCTGCTCCTGACATGAGCCGACTGAGACAGATGAGCGTGACGATCGACAAGGCGAGCGAGTCGCTTCAATCGCTGTTCAGAGGCCTGCTCGGCCGGCTGCGGCCAAAAGGCCTCGAGGAACTTGGTCTGGAACCGGCGCTGAAGGCGCTCTTCGCCTCATGGGCGCTTACCCATCCTGAGGTCGATCTGCGGCTCGTCGCGCGCCACGATCTCTCGTCCCTCGACGAGGAGACGGCGCTGGCGGCCTATCGTGTGGTGCAGGAGGGCGTAACCAATATTTTCCGCCACGCGGGCGCGGATAAGGGCGAGGTCACTTTGGAATTCGGCTTGGACGCGTCGGCGGACTCCTCCGGGTTCGACGCCGAAGCGCCGCCGCAATTGAAAATCACGATCGAGGACAATGGCGTCGGCATTTCGGAGCGCTTTGCTCCAGGCATGGGTCTGCTGGGCATGAACGAGCGCGTGCGCGCGCTGGGCGGCGCGCAGCGAATGGAAAGGCGGGAGTCCGGCGGCACGCGGATTACGGTGTCGCTTCCGCTGAGGGACGACGGCGAGTGATTGAGAGAAGGCGCATCGGCGCGGGACGCTCGCACCGAACGGGAAAGTTTGGAAGCGTGGAAGGCGAAATTTTGAAGGTGTAACGATACGCGCCCTTCATTATTCTCTACCGGAGCCGTCATGTCAGGCGGACTAAGTAAATTGGAGGAGCAACGCCATGGCCTGGTCGCAACCGATCATCGTCGAAATCTGCGTCGGTATGGAAATCACCAGCTACGAATCGGCTGAGATCTGATCAGCCTGTCGCGGCGGTCTGGATCGCGCGCGCCTAACCTGAAGCAACAGGCCGCGCGGGTCTACCGAGCAAACTGAGCTGGCGCCGTCGCTTGCGACGGCGCAGCCGTATGCCGCTGCGATGCGAGCTGCGGCGTTGCGGAACGCAGAGGTGCTCTGACCTGCGCGGGCAGTGAGCCCTGCATTTTTGGCACTCACCCGCGGGTGCTGATAGCATATTGTTTTTTCAGGCCTTTGCCTTTCCTGGCGCTTGCTCTCCGCGGATTTGCTCCTAATCTGAAAGGAATCAGATCGTCAAGGAGCAGGCCATGGCCTCCAGCGGCTTCCGTTTGCAGCTTCAAGGCTACGGCCTGACGACGGCGCATATTCTCTATCGTCTGCCGGACTATCCGAAGATCATCCAATCCTACGTCTGGCAGGAATATGATCTTCATCCCGAGTTTCCAGAGCTGCGCAAATTTCTCGATTTCTGGATGCGCAGCCTCGATGGCCCGCTGCATTCCGTCACCGTCGCGCATTCGAACCTCATCAAACCGGCTGAGTTAAAGCTCCTCGACAAGGAGTTCAACGTGCATTGAAAAACTAATATGGCCGGCGTCTTGCGCAACGAGCTTGGTCGAGACAAAATCGAGCGGGTTGGAGCGAGGGCGCCGTGAGGGACGAGAGCGATACGAAATCGTGGATAGGAGTCTGGGAAGCGGCCGCGCTGATCCTTATCGTGGCGACGTCTTTCCTTCTTGCAAGGCACTATCGGGAAAGCCTTAACGTCGATGAGCCGCTGGAGCCTCTTTCGGTGGCTTTGGAACGCGAGGCCGCAGAGGTGAACGCGACGCTTCCGGAAATGGTCAGCGAGGGCGTTCGTCTCGACAAGGCGACGGCGGGCCCCGGCAACGCCTTTAATTACAGCTATACGATCGTTGACGATGAAGCGGCGAGAACTCTGATCGGCAACGCCAAGAAGCTCGCCGAATTGAAGACCCAGCTGCAGGAGCGCGTGTGTCTGACGATGCCGAATCACCGCTCGAGCGGCGCCATCATCAGATATTCGCTGAAGGACAATAAGGGCGAGATGATCGCCGACGTCCCAATTGATGCGGGCGACTGCTGAACGGGCGAGGCGCGCCGGCTTTGAGCGCGACCGCGCCGGTCCACCCCCGCCACGGGAGCCTGATCCGGGGATCTGCGTCGTCTCAAGCCATGCGGGCGTCGTTCGCGCCCGCCGCGCTCGGCCTTGAGCGCATCTCTACGGCCGGCGCGCAACCAATATACGGGTCGGCGGCGCCATGATTGTCGCCTTTCCGTCAAATCGCCGAGGCCCTGGCGGCGCCGAGGCGCTTAGAGCAGGCTCCGAAAAAGTTGATAGACTTTTTCGATGAGAACCTGCTCCAACATTTTGCGATTCCTTATCGATCACTTGTTTCCATGTGATCGGGAAGCGCTCAGAACTTCTTTACTTCGACGCCATGCTTTTGCAGCGCGTAGCCGATCTGACGAGGGGTGAGTCCAAGCAGCCGCGCCGCCTTCGCCTTGACCCAGCCCGCCCGCTCCATGGCGTCGATCAAACGTTCGCGATCGGAGGGCGCGTCGCGCTCCACGGCGGCGCAGTTTTCGGCGCCGGGACAGGTCTCGGGCGAAGTGTCGGCTTGGGGGCGCTCACTCGTCGTCATCGGCGGCGGCGGCGGCGCAGGCGCAGGCTGGCGGTCGCGCGGCGGCGCCAGCGTCGGCAAGATTGCGACGGGCGCATGAGGCGCTGAACGCTCCAGCGAGCCGCTCCAAAGCACCGAAGAGAGACAGCCGTCGTTGCGACAGGAGAAGTCCTTGTCGGTGATGACATTCCCTTGCGCCAAAGTCGCCGTCCGAAACACGCAGTTTTCCAGCTCTCGGATGTTGCCGGGAAAGGCGCAGGCGGTGAGCACATGCAGGGCCGACTCGGAAAAGCTCAGCCGTCCGCCTTGCTCCGCATTGAAGCGACGCAGAAATTCATTGGCGAGAGGTTCGAGATCGCCCTTGCGGTCGCGCAGCGGCGGGACGAAGATGGGCACGACGCTGATGCGATAGTACAAATCGGCGCGAAATTCATTGCGCTTGACCGCCTCTTCGAGATTTTTGTTCGTCGCGCACACGAGTCGAACGTCGACCTTCTGCGTGCGCGTGCCGCCCACCCGTTCGAATTCGCCTTCCTGTAAAACGCGCAGCAGCTTTGCCTGAAACGCCGGCGTGATTTCGCCGATCTCGTCGAGAAACAAGGTGCCGCCGTCAGCCAGTTCGAAACGGCCTTTGCGCATGTTCACCGCGCCGGTGAATGCGCCGCGTTCATGGCCGAAGAGTTCCGACTCCAGCACGCTCTCGGGGAGCGCCGCGCAATTCAGCTTGATGAAGGGTTTTGAGCGGCGCGGCGAGAGATTGTGGATCGCCGCGGCGAACAGCTCCTTGCCGGTGCCCGATTCGCCGCGCAGCAGGACGGTGGACTTGGCCTTGGCGACGACGCGAATCTTATCGATCACCGCGCGCAGCGCCGGGCTGTTGCCGACGACGCCGTTGATGCCGCTGATCTTGGCTTCAATCTGCGGAAGGCGGTCGCCTTTTTCGAGCCAGGCCTTTTCCTGCATCAAACGTTCACGGTCGCGTGCGATGAGCTTGTGCAGTCGAAGGGTCTGGCCGACGAGATTGGCGATCATCGTCAGGAAGCGCACGTCATGGTCGAACAGCGTCACCGAACGATCGTCGTAGACGCGGTCCACCGTCAGCGTGCCGACAACGGCGTCGCCCTCCTTGATAGGGACGCCGATCAGTGAGAAGGGCCGGCCGTCGGTCGGTCCCCATTCGGAAAAGTCGGAGCCTTGGAAGAGCGGCGAGGCTGCGACGTTCTCGACGACGAGCGGCATTTTCGTCGCGACGATCTGCCCCACGGCGCGTTCGGGCAGCCGGTCAAAGAAACGCTTGGCGGAATCTTCGCTCCAGCCCGATCCGACCACAACCTCGGGCCCGCCCGCCGCGTCAAGCAGCGCGACCAAGCCATGGCGCATATCAAGAAAACTCGAAAGCAGCGCCAGCACGCCCGCAAGCGTGGTTTCCAGACGGTTTGGCGACGCCAGGAGCTTCGATATTTCGTAGATGCCGACGAGAGCGGTGTCTCTCACATCGAATTCGCGCGCCTTCGGCGCGCACGCGCCGCCTGCCAGCTGCAAACCCATACCTTTTAGCCTCACGGCATGCGTGGGTGTTTTCGACAGTTTTGACGCAAACATCGTGCCATGCCGCCCGCATTCCCTTAGCTTCGTGAAAACAACGGCCTGCGACGGCCTGGAAATCAGCGTCGGCGCGCATGCTTGATCAACTCTTGCGCCTTCTGCCGTCTCCTCCGGCGCCGCCGCCCGATTGATCGGCGACCGGCTCATCGAAGCCGTGCTCTCGCCGCAACCGACATTGACGCCGCTGGACGCCGGCGGAGAGATTTGCGATGCGCGACGCGCCGCGCGCATCGCAACAAACCGGTCGCGGAATTGCAGGGTTTCAGCGCGTTATGCGGCATTTCGCCGCCATGGCGCGGTTTTGTCTTTCCAGCGCGCTCCGACGAACGCAGCGGCGCGATGCGTCGAGCGCAATCATTGATGAATTGGGCGCGAAGGGCCGGACATGCGGCCGCTGTTCTACGAGGATTGTTGCTTGGGAGCGCCGCTGCCTAGATTTACAACAGACTGAATAGTTATTGGTCGCTTATTGCGGCGGGCGTTTGGTATGCCCCGCGCATCGCCGATGATATAGACGCGATCGTGCAGTCCCATTTCATCGAAGGAACCGGCTCGTGCGGCTGATTATTGTGCCGCAGCCGTAACGACGTCGGTCGCCGCCGAGGGGAAGCCATAGCGAAAACCACTTTTCTTAGGAGCCGACGGCATGAAGATTTCCGCGCGTAACTGCCTTCCCGGGACGGTCAAGCACATCCAGAAGGGGGCGACAACGGCGCATGTGACGATTGACGTCAACGGGTTGACGGTCACAGCTTCAATCACCAACGAATCCGTCGAGGAGCTTGGACTCCGCGAAGGGTCCAAGGTCAAAGCGGTCATCAAGTCGTCGGATGTGATGATCGCGGTCGACTGACGCTCGTGGGCGGCCGATGGACGCTATTGCGCCGGAACGCGCGACGGCTTTCCATCGGCGTCGACGAAGGGAAACAGCCCCGACTGGAAACATTGCGTCATGTGGGCGGCTTTGGCGATCGCCTGCGCGGCCTGCGTCTTCGGCAGCGCTTCATTGGCGCTTTCGCTGAAGAGTTCGAGCCAGCGCGTAAAATGCTGAGGCTCGATCGGCAAATTGATATGCGCGGCGAAAGGCTGGCCCTGATAGCGCTCCGTGCCGAGCAAGGTCCTGGACCAGAAATTCGCGACGATCCCCATATGCTGGTCGAGACCGTCGATCGTCGCGAAGATCGGAGCCAACAGCGGATCTTCGGCGCCCTTCGCGTAGAACCGACGCACGCAATCGTCGATCGCGACCTCTAACCTCTCGCGTTCGGCGGCGTCCTCTATCGGCGGAATGGCGGGCTCCATGGGGACCTCCCTGCAATAAAACTCGCGTGGCGGCGATTCCGGCGCTAACGCATGTTCAGAACGGCGCGCGGGATTGCGACGGCCTTCTTTCTGGCGCTCAGCAGCGATTCGACCGCGTCGCGCAGCCGTTCAATGTGCAGCGGCTTCGCCAGAAAGCCGTGCGCGCCCTCAGCGACGCATTCTTGGCCGAATCCGCTCGAAATTTGATCGACGATGACGATGATTTTGGTTTCGGGAACGCGCGCCAGAAACTCCTGAATGAGATCCAAGCCATTGACGCGGATGACGCCTTCGGCAAGCATCAGGAGGTCCGGCCGTATTTGCTCCGCTTTTGCGAGCGTTTCGGTCGCGCTCGCAAGTTCATGCGCCTCATACTCGTCGTGGAGCATGAACTCGATCGCCGCGCGAAAGGCTTCATTGTCGTCCACGACAAAAACGCGCTTGCGTTCGATGACTTTCGCCATCTTTACGCCGATCTGCATGGCAGCCTCGCGCGGTGATTGACTCACGATGATGAAAGCAAGTCGCATGCCGCGCATGGAGCGCTGCGAAGCGGCGCGACCGCTATGGCGTGTCGACCGGATCGCCATCGTCGCACAGCTGTTTGCAGCAATGGCCGCATAGATTTGGCGGGCTTACGCCGACGGCCAGATCAGTCAAACGAGGCGCCCTCCCGCCGCGCCTCACGGCGCGATCCTCTGCGCCATTCGACGCCATGCACACAATATCTCTCTGAAAGTAGCGCCAGATAGTTTGGAATTAAAACGTTTCCAAACTAGACGTGTGGCAGAAAGACAACAATCATCAAAAAAAATGTTGTATGTGTCTGAAACTATACAGATTACAATACTTCCATTCAACGTTTTGATCAGTTGACCCCGCCCGGCGCCAAATTTAGCTTTGATCAACTTCTTCGCACGAGGCGAAAGTAGACAACGCATAACTCTCCCTGGCGGTTCCCGATGAGCGACGTAAAATCTCCGATTTCCCTACGCATGCTGACACAGTCGCTTCCGCGGACTCGTGCAGGAGATCTGACGTCGGTAAAGGCGTTGAGCGTTGCTGCGGCGCTTGCGTCGAGCGTCAGCGCTTCGGCTCTGGCGCAGTCCGCTTCGACGACGTTGCCGCCCGTTAAAGTCGATGCGCCGCACGAGAAGCCGCGCGCCGCGGCGCCGGCGAAACCCAAGCCCATCGCCGTCGCTCAGCCGCATCCGGCGCATCATCCGGCCGCCAACCAGGCCTCGGGACAGCGGCGCGGGGCGCCGGGCGCTTCGAGCGCCGGCGGCCAGGGCGCGGGGAGCGGGGGCCTTCCGATCTTCGCTACGGCGCCCAACGCCAATCCTTACGCCGATCCGGTTGCGCCCTATAAGGTCGACCGCCTGTCGTCGCCGAAATTCACCGAGCCGGTGCTCAACACGCCGCGCACCATCACGGTGCTGACCAAGGAAGTGCTCGACGACAAGAACGCCTTCACGCTGCGTGAAATCGGCCGCAGCACGGCGGGCGTGACGCTGGGAACGGGCGAAGGCGGCAACGCTTTTGGCGACCGCTTCTTCATTCGCGGCTTCGACGTTCGCAACGACATCTTCGTCGACGGCGTGCGCGATCCCGGCGTCAGCATTCGCGAGAACTTCTATACCGAGCAGGTCGAAATTCTGCGCGGGCCGGGGTCCACGTTCGCCGGTCGCGGCACTGCGGGCGGCGCGATCAACATCGTCACCAAACAGGCGACCGACCGCGACTTCGTCGAACTCAAAACCATCGGCGGCTTTTCCGACCACATGAAGCGGGTGACGGCTGACGTCAACAAGGTGATCAGCCCGATCCTCGCGGTGCGCGTCAACGCGCTTTATCACGACTCGAATGTCGCCGGCCGCAGCTTCGTCACCGACTATCGCGACGGCGTCGCCGGCTCAGTGGTGTTCAAGCCGCTCGACGACCTGACGCTGACCGCTCAATACACGCATGTCTATCAGAATGGCTTGCCGGACTTCGGCGTGCCGTACAACCGGATCTGGAACAGGCCGTTCCCCGAAGGCGTCATTCCTCGCTCCAACTGGTATGGCTTCCTCGACCGCGATTTCCAAGTTGCGCTGCAGAATTTCGGCACCTTCACCGCCCACTATCGCTACAATGACAATCTCGTATTCGACAATCGTTTCCGGCAGAGCCGCTCCGTCCTGGATTATATCGGATCGCTGACCGGGAGCGCGGATCTGTTCGCCTCGACGGTGAGAATCGGCGCGCAAAGCCGCTACCAGGTGGTGAATACGCTCGACAACCAGACGGAGGCGACGCTTAAAGTCGAAACCGGCCCGGTCAAACACGCGCTGGTCGCCGGCGTCGAATTCGCGCGCGAAGGCGTCACGCGCACCAATTATCAGGGACTCGCCTCCGAGTTGAATGGGATTCCCACCGGCAACACGGTGACCTGCAATCTCTATCTTCCGTGCACCTATCTGCCGTTCCTGAACACCCCCTACCGCAACACCAATCCGACGCGGATCGCGGTCGATACGAAATCGGGCTATCTGATCGAAACCGCGAACTATCAGGACGTCGTGATCGTGAACGGCGGCGCGCGATTTGACGATTACAACATCACGAGCCGCACTGAGACCCTTTCGACATTCGCCAAGAACCATTCAGGTCTCTTCAATTGGAACGCCGGCGTCGTCTTCAAGCCGCTGCCGAACGTCAGCGCCTACGCCGCCTACGCCACCTCGGCGACGCCCGTCGGAGCCGAGCTTGACGGCGGCGCGGCGAATTACGGCGGCTTGAACACGGCGTCGCAAATCTTCGCTCCTCAACTCAACAAGGCGGCGGAGGTCGGTCTGAAGTGGGAGCTGTTCGACAGGCATCTGCTCGCGACAGCCGCCTTCTTCAAGACGGATGTGAGCGGCGCGAGAGAAGTGAACTCCGGCGTCACCACCGGCAACGCGTCCTATTACGTCCAGGGCGTCGATCTTGAGGTTGCGGGCAACGTCACCGACAAATGGATGGTGCTTGGCGGCATCGTGTTGATGGACTCGCGGGTGACCAGCTCCTACGCGCGAACGAATATCGGTCTTCAACTCGCCAATATCGCGCATGAGTCCTTCAGCCTGCTGTCGAAATACAAATTCGGCGACTTGATCGGCCTTGCTCCGAACGCGCTCGAATTCGGCGGCCAGGCGATCTATCGTTCCAGGATCTATGGCGGCAACAATATTGTCGCCAATGGCGGCACATCGTTCAACGCGTTTGGCTTGCCGACTCCGACCGCCACGAATCTCTTGAACGTTCCGACGATCCTGCCTTCGTACTGGCGCTTCGATATTTTTGCGGAGGCGAAGATTGGCCAGAACATCACGATGAAGTTCTCGGTCAACAATCTCTTCGACCGCACGATCTACGACGCCTTCTATCAGACGGCGACGCCCTTCGCGCAGATGTCGCCCGGCCGCTCGGTCTATCTCGAAACCAGCATCTTGTTCTAAGGGAGCGCCTCGCATGCTTGCTCACATACAGGGCGCGCTCGATCGGAAGGAGGTTAACGCTCTTCGCGAGGCGATGGCGCAGGCGGCGTGGGAGGACGGCGCCTCCACCGCCGGAGCCAACGCCGGCGAGGCGAAGCGCAATGAGCAGCTCCCGCCCGACTCTGAGATCTCGCGCGCGCTCGGCAAGCGGCTGCTCTCGTCGCTCCTCGCCAATGCAGCTTTCGTTTCGACGGCTGTTCCGCTGCGCATCTATCCGCCATTGTTCAACCGTTATGGCGTCGGCGACCACTTCGATCCGCACGTCGACAACGCGATACGCGGCGACGCCATGACCGGCGCGCGTATCCGCGTCGACCTCGCCGCGACTGTGCTTCTTTCTGATCCCGACGAATATGAGGGCGGCGAACTGATTGTTGAGGACATCTACGGATCAAGGCGGTTCAAGCCGCCGGCGGGCGATCTCATTCTTTATTCGGCCGGCAGTCTGCATATGGT
Organism: Methylocystis sp. SC2; assembly: GCF_000304315.1. NCBI lineage: Bacteria > Pseudomonadati > Pseudomonadota > Alphaproteobacteria > Hyphomicrobiales > Methylocystaceae > Methylocystis > Methylocystis hydrogenophila. The sequence goes on from NC_018485.1 coordinate 2,687,510, forward strand.
GACGCCTGTCGCCAGCGGCCTACGTCTCGCCTCATTTCTGTGGCTGCAAAGCATGATCCGCGCCGACGAGGCGCGCAGCCTCGTTTGCGATCTCGACGAATCGATACAGGAGCTCGCGCCGCGGGTGGGCGCAGACGATCCGGATTTGCGCAAGCTGGTGACCGTCTACCACAATCTCATCCGCTACTGGGGGGAAGCATAGCGCTGATGCTTATTTGCATACCCGAAGTTCTCTCCAAGCAGCAGGTGGCGTTCTTTCGCGCGGCCATGGACAGAGCGGCGTGGGAGGATGGGCGCGCGACCGCAGGTTCGCAGTCCTCTCTGGTGAAGAACAATCTTCAACTGCCGCAGGCCAGCGAAGCCGCGCGCGAACTCGGCGAACATGTGCTCGAGGCGCTTGCGCGGTCGCCGATGTTCGTCTCCGCGGCGCTGCCGCACAAGATCTTTCCGCCGCTCTTCAATCGCTATGGCGTTGGGCACGATTTCGGATTGCACGTCGATAATGCGATCCGCGGCATTCCCGGAACGCCGATTCGCATTCGCACGGACCTTTCATGCACGCTGTTCCTCTCGGAGGCGGAGGAGTATGACGGCGGCGAGCTTGTGATTGAAGATCGGGTCGGCCAGCAGGAAGTGAAACTTCCCGCAGGCGATCTCGTGCTTTATCCTTCGACGAGCCTTCATCTTGTCAAAGGCGTCACGCGTGGTGAGCGAATCGCCTCGTTTTTTTGGATGCAGAGCATGATTCGCGACAATGTGGCGCGCGCTTTGCTCTTCGACCTCGATCAGGCCATCCAATCCCTGACGACTCGGCTGGGCGCCGGCGATCCTGCCTGCGTCAAATTGTCGGGCGTTTATCACAATCTGATCCGAACATGGGCTGAAGCATGAAACGTCCTTTGCAGTTTCTCGTGATCTCAATCATTGCGCTTCTCGCTGCGCAGAGCGTCGCAGCCGCGCCAGGGTCGCCAGCGCTCGACGCAGCGATTGCGGCCACCAAGCCTCATGATCTTTCCGTGTGGACGATGTTCGTCAACGCCGACATCGTCGTGAAGTTCGTGATGGTCGGCCTGTTGCTGGCGTCCGTCGCGACATGGACGATCCTCATCGCCAAAACGATTGAACTGAAACGGGCGCGCGAGCGCGTGATGACGGCGATAGGTCGCCTCTCGGAAGCGCGCGGCCTCTCCGAGGCGCGGCTGGCGCTTGGCGGCGGCGATCGTTTGACGCAGGCGCTGCTTGGCGAGGCGACGCGGGAGATGAAGCTTTCGTCCGATATCGTTGCCGCGCCCGGCGTGAAGGAGCGCATTGCAGCCTGCTTCGCGGAAATCGAACGCGCCGAAGCGCTTTCGATCAAACGGGGCACCGGACTGCTCGCCTCCGTCGGATCGACGGGGCCCTTCATCGGACTGTTCGGCACCGTCTGGGGCATCATGAACAGCTTCATCGGCATTTCCAAAGCGCAGACCACCAATCTGGCCGTCGTCGCGCCCGGCATCGCCGAAGCGTTGCTCGCAACGGCGATCGGCCTCTTCGCCGCCATCCCGGCTGTGCTCATCTACAATCATCTTGCGCGCCAGGCGTCGGCCTATCTCGAGCTCGTTTCTAATCTCTCCGGCGAATTGCTTCGCATCGTCTCGCGCGATCTCGACCGCGCCGGACATGCCGCCGCCACAAACAAGATTCACGCGGCGGAGTAGATCATGGCCGTCCATCTCAAAAGCGATCTTCAGGAAACGCACGAAATCAACGTCACACCGTTCATCGACGTGATGCTCGTGCTGCTCATCATCTTCATGGTGGCGGCTCCTCTCGCCACCGTCGATCTGCCGGTCGATCTCCCGGCTTCCAACGCCGCGCCGCATGAAAAGCCTGACAAGCCGATTTACGTGACGATCCAGGGCGACCTCGCGCTGGCCCTGGGCGAGACGCCCGTCAAGCGCAACGATCTCGTTTCGGCGCTCGACGGGCTCCTGGGCGACAAGTCGAAACGCATCTATTTGCGGGCCGACTCCAGCGTGCCCTATGGCGAAATGATGGCGATCCTGGAGCGTCTGCGCGCCGGCGGCTATTTGCGCGTCGCGCTCGTCGCGCTCGACGCCGGCGGCAAGGAGCAGGCGCCGCAATGAGCGCCGCCGCCGCTCTTCAGAAGCCGCAATCGAACGGCAAGCTCTGGGGCGCCGCAGTCGCCCTCGCCCTGTTTCTGCACGTGGGCGGCGCCGTCGCGGCGCTAATAACCTTACAGGGCGATCTCGACGAGAGCGCCTCCGGCGCGCCGGCGATCGAATTGTCTCTCGAGCCCGCCGCGCCGCGCGACGCCGAGGCCGCGGATCTGCCGCCGGGCCCCGTCTCGGACGAAGCGGCCGCCGCTGCGCCTTCCGTCGCCGCCTCGGAGGCGAAAGAGACGAATGAAGAGCGGATCACCCACGCCGAGTCCGAAGACGCCGAGCTCACGCACAACGTCCGCCCAGATAAGCCGATCGAGGAGGAGAAGACGCATCAGGCGCAGCCGGTCGTCTCGGCCGAGTCCGCCGCTTCGGAAGCGACCGCGCCGCCCAAGTCTGAGGCCGAACGACAATCCGACAGGCCGGTCGCGCCTGTTCAGGGGGCAGACGCCGTGGCCAACGCCGTGAAGCTCACGTGGCAAAAGGCCTTGCTCTCGCATCTCAACCGACACAAGCGCTATCCGGGCGCGGCCGGTCGCCGATCCGCTGAGGCGAGCGTTTCCTTCACGCTCGACAGGCGCGGCCATGTCGTCAGCTACAGCATCAAACGTTCTGCGGGACATCCGCTCTTCGACGACGCTGCGCTGGCGATGATGAAGCGGGCCGACCCGGTCCCGCCGCCGCCGCCGGTAATCGCGGACGAGGGGCTGACCTTCGAAGTGCCCGTGCAATTTCGCGTCGGCAAAAGATAGTGATGCGGCGGTCGAATGTTGTTCGATCGCCGCACGATTTCCGACCCGGCTAGGACGAACTCAGCTGCGACTGAAGCATGTGGAGATTAGTTTGGAGTTCTCCACAACCCTTCTTCGCGGCTAAGCTTTTCTATTCGTTAAAAAATTTGGAGCATTGTCGGAACAGATTTTCGAATCGGCGCTTCATTCCCCGTGTGGAGAGCTGCTCATGCCGCCACATGACAACCGAGCGAGATTGACAGAGACGACAATGCGAGGAAATCGATACACACGCGATGCGGTTGATGTGGAGCCGAGCGTGAGGCGGCTCGGCGAGCAGCTTAGACGCCAATTTTCCGATATTGCCTCGGAGCCGCTGCCGGACGACATGCTCGCGCTTTTGGAAGAGCTTAGTCAGGCGAACGCCGTCGAGTAAGCGACAGGCGGCGAGGCCAATCTCACTGCGTCTTGTTCGGGCGATTCGCGACGTCCAATTTGACGAGGAGATCTTTCAGGCCCTGGGGCGCCGGCTTCATGATCAAATCGAGATATAAAAGCGAGAAGCGCTTTCCAAGCGCCTCGCTCATCGAGCGTCGCAGCAGTGCTCTCTTGCCCCTTCTATGCTCGAATTTTGGAGGCGCGGCGGTCATATCGAGCGCGCCTCCTGCTTGAACAACGACCGCCACGCGGAGCGTGCGCCGCGCATGTCTTTGCCCGCGGACGCACGTTCGGCGGACCGATCCGTATAGCGGAATGCGCCGCCGCTTCGTGTGGGCGATCTGCCGCGTTTCGATCGATATTCGACGGTGAATGGGCGAACGGCTTTCTTCATTGATAGATCTTCGTCTTGAGGGGCTCCCTTATAAAACCTCGGCGTCACGTCAGATGTTCCAGCCTTCGAACGCTGACGCAAAATGCCGGACACAACTCTCGCGTCGCATTTGCAAATAAAAACGCCGGCGAGGTCGTCTCGCCGGCGTTCTGCAATGATGCGCTGGAGCTAGTGGCGCGACATCCAGCTGTCGACCTGTTCCTTCGCCTTGTCCTTGGCGACGCCGTAGCGCTCCTGGATCATGCCTTCGAGCTGCTCGCGGTTCCCGTTGATGCGCGCAATGTCATCATCGGTGAGCTTGCCCCACTGCTCCTTCACGTTTCCGGTGAACTTCTTCCAATTGCCTTCGATCGTGTCCCAGTTCATGAATTCCTCCTTGACAGGAGGCGGCCGCAGTCGCGGCGACGCCTTGGAAAGCCGAGCCCGGGCCTAGCTTTCACGAGCATTAAACCTTTCGCCGGCCAAGTTGTTCCCCATCGACTTGCGCCTTCGCTCCGAAATCGCAGTCTAGCCTCTGTCTGAAGCGATCGCTTCTAGCTCGCCAAGCTTGAGAATTCCTGATGTGTTTCCGCACTATATTAAAAAGCGCCGCGCGAGCGCTCGCAACGAAACTGGGATTTGATGTCAAATGACGCCCCAAATCACGAGAGAACTGCAAAGTTCATTTCGCAAAAAGCGGCAGCTGTCGGATGTCGATTGCAGTTGGAGGCTGGGCCTCGCCCACGCTGTCGTTCGATGATGACGATCCATTAGGGGAATTGCTTCATCAGCGCGTCGCGCGCCTCGACGATACGACGGTACTGTTCGTCGCTGCCGCCGGCGTCCGGATGCGCGGTCTTGGCCAATTGTCGAAAGGCGGCGTTGATCTCGGACGGATTGAGCCGGCCTTCCAACGGCAGCCGTAAGACTTCGCGATGTTCATGGTCATCGTCGATATCAGTCCGCAACAATAGCGTGCGGCGCTTTTCTCGCGCCGCGAGACGCAGAGTGAGCTGATCTTCCCGCCAACGCTCGCGCGACATAACGAGACATTCGCCAAAGGCGATTCGGCCGAGCGTTTCGAGTTCGTCAAGGTCGAAGGGCCCCACGACGCCATAGGGCGGCGCCAGAGACGCCTTCCTGCCGTGCTCGTCATGTTGAATATCGCCGATCGTCGCCATATCCAATATTCCCATCGAGCCGTTCCAGACGACCCATTCCTCTTTGTCCGTCATACGCAGCGCTCATGGATGGACTGACCCCGCGCTTCGCCTTTTGTCCAAAAGCGTTCACAAGAGCTGGGCCATGAGGCATGCAGGTTCGAAGCCAAAGGCGCGGGCTACGCGCGAACCCGAGCCGCGGGATCGTGCTTCAATTGAGACAATCGCATGATGTTGGATTCCGCGCCCCGCGCCTTGGCGTGAGCCTTGCTTGTCACCCGCTAAGGGGAGCAAGACTCGGTGCTTGACGCTAGACAGACACGCAGCCTCACGACGGAGAAGGACCTCGAACATCCGATCGAGGCCGTTTGGCGGGCGATGACCGATTCCGAATGGCTCGCCGTTTGGTTCTTTCCAAATGACGTTGAGCCGGTGGTCGGTCACAAGTTCACGATCTGGAGCCGGCCCATCGAGCGCTGGGACGGCGAGTTCAAATGCCAGGTGCTCGCGGTGGAGCCCGGCCGTATGTTGCGTTTCCGCTGGTCGGGCGGCGATGACGAGCTGAAGGGTTTTGGCCGATATATCGACACGACAGTCACCTGGACGATCTCGCAGCTGCCGAATGGCGGCACGCATTTTGTTTTCGTCCAGGAGGGAATCGACGCCGCCGCCACGGCGGACGCGGTCTATGACGTCATGCTCAAAGGCTCGCAGAGCGTGTTGAACTCTCTTGCTAAAAGACTCCCTGACCTCATCGAGCACGGCGCCTGAATCGCCGCGCTTCTCCGAGCTCATCTGAGCGGCGACCAATGGCGAGCTCAGAGCAACATGTCAGTCACATTTACAGAGTCGACGCGCGAGCCTAACCGACACATCCAACCCGCCGTCGGCGATACAGTCGACGCCGGCGCGCCGCTCGACTTTTCCGGCGCATCGCTCTTCTTTCCGGAGAATTCTACAGGATCAACGCCGCGCATGGATGCGCCAATGGATTCGCCGCAATCGGCGCCGGAAGCCGCCGCGCCTTCCGACGCTTTATGCGCGAAGATTTCGCCCGTTTCTTTTGGCGACCGCGTATTATTGTTTCCCACCGAGCCCGACGCCTGGCGTTCCGCCGTCGCAATGGTTCGGCGTTACCATGCCCTCGTCGGTCGTCCCAAGCGCCGCCGGTTCATCATCTGCGTCGGGCCCGCCGATGGAACGGCGAGCCTTCCGCCTGGCCTTGAGGGCGATGACGAGATCGTCATTCTCCGAACGGACGATCACGCCGCAGTGCAGGCGGAAGTCGACGTGAGGACCGCGGGAATTTTGATCGCTCCGGTTCGAACGCGCGCCGGTTTTGAGGTCGTCCCAGGAAGCGTGCTCGCCCGGCTGCGCGAGACCGCAGACGAATATGGGCTCATGCTCGGGTTCGACGAGACCATTTGCGGCCTTGGCCGCTCGGGCATGCTTTGGGCGCACGAATGGACAGGCGTCACCCCGGACCTGATGGTCGCCAGTCATGCGCCTGCAGACGCCCCGCCGCTGGCCGCGCTCGTCGTCACGCAAAGACTGGCGCGAGGGGCGCTCGGCGGCTCGGCGCTGGTTCAGGCGGCCGCGCTTCTGGCCGGTCATGCCCTTTTCGACGCTCTGTCGACGCCAGGCTTTCAGGAACGCGTGCAGAACCGAAGCTGGTATCTCGAAGACCAACTGTCCGCGTTGTTTTATCGACGTCGTGCAGCCTTTACGGCGCTGGATGGCCTTGGCCTGATGCAGGCGCTAACGCTTGCGGGAGACGCGGAGCCCCTGTGCGCGAAGCTGGCCGAACACGGGCTCCTCACGCGCGCGATGGGGCCGGTCCTTGGTCTATTCCCTCCGCTCACAGTTGCGGAAAGCGACGTCGATGCGGCGATATCCGTCATTGATATGGTTTGCGCGCGGGAGGAACGATGAGCGCGCGAGTCGTTTGCCTCCGCCTCACTGTCGTGGACGCGCCGTCCAATCCGGCCGGAACGGCGTCGGCGGCTCTCGGCGCGACCTCAACGAAGCGCGCGCGCATCCCTCAAATCGTGGACCATTCAACATTATGACCGAGATAAATGCGGCTGATCCGAATTCGCGAGTCGTCAAGCGAGATCCTGTTCCCCCCGCTCTGCGGCGATTCATCTGGGACATTCAGTCCATGGTCGAACTCGCCGAAAGCGAGCGGGAGGTGTTGCTGATCGGCCGCGATCTCATGGCCCGGCTGTTTACGACGGACGATTGGCTGCCAACGGTCTTCGCCGTCCCAAATCCCGCCGGAGGCGAGCAATTCCAGATTTATCGCGACGTGCTGGATCGCTTTTCGCTCGTGAGCACAATTTTGTCAGGCGGCGCCTGCGTGACCATCTTTCAGCCTTCGGTTTGGGAGATTGCCGGCGTGTTGCGCGGCGCGGTCAACCGCCAGCAACCCGAGGCTTCTTCGACGAAGAGCGCTCAGGCCGGCGTGTCCCGTCTGTTGCATGCGCCCGCCGTGGAAGCCCGCGCGTCCGGGAGCGGGGAGGTCGTGGAGCTTTGCAACGCGCTGCATGATCGGACATCCATCGTCATTCATGTTTATGGCGGCGACATCGGAGCGATCACTCGCCGAACCGGCGCGTCACGCGAAAGTATGGACGCGCAGCCATTGGGCTACGCCAATGCGGAAAACGCTCCTCCTTACGATATCTTTTCAATTCAGAATGAGCTCCGGGATTGAAGAGAATGATCCAAAGGAGAAAGCGACAATTCCTATGAGGGATCGAAATATTCGATCTTTTGACCTGGGTCTCTGTTCGGGCAGGGAATTTCCTTGAACAGAACTTCGGCGAAGGCTTTGAGGCCCGTATTCGTGCGCAGAGACAGGCGATTGGGGTCGGAGGTCCAGCTTTGATAAGTGACGATCCCACGGGTGATGCTGATCACCGTGTATTTTTCCGAGTTGATTTCGCCGCCCTTCGTTCGATAGCACTTCCCGGGCAGAACGCTTTCTTCCTTCATTGGCATGGATGCTCACCTCGCATCTTGGCGCCGCGTGCACGGTGGGTGAGCAAGTTCCAGACCATATAGAATTTCCCGGGAGCGTTCGTTGCGGCGCCGTTGACGTTCGAACCCATGCGGGAGGATTAGAAGCCGGTCGCATCCTCGGGCGCGATGCGGATTTCCATTCCGTCCAAAATGTCATCGAACCTGATTTGACAGGCGAGACGCGAATTGAATTTGCGGTGGCTGGCTGTCGCAAGCATCCGGCTTTCTCCGGGTCCGGAGCTGGCCATTTCAATCCCTTGAGGCAAGGTGAGATAGACATGGCAGGTCGCGCAGGCGCAACTGCCGCCGCATTGCGCGACCAGCTCTTCGACGCCGGCGCGCCGAATCAGTTTCATCAGCGAGACGCCATTCTTGCCGGCGATGTCCTGTCTGGCGCCGTCACGGGTTTCAAGAGTGAACTTTGCCATCTTTCTCCATCCGCCCGACGGCGTTAGCGATGTTTTCCTTGGCGCAGCGCGGCAGCGCGTCACGATCCCAAATTCAGTGACGCGAAATCAGGGCAAACCGTATGGCGACTGTCTGCAGGACCCTCTCGCGCGATGAGCGTCGTCGCAAGGCCCGCCGACTGCGCGGCGTCCAATTCCTCCCCATCGCCCGACAGCGCCAGCACCGTCTCCGAAGGCAAATCGAGACGCTCACAGATCGCGCGGTAGGAGGCGGGTTCGATTTTCTGACCGATGGACGTGTCGAAGAAATCCTCGAACAGGCGTGTGAGGTCGCCCCAGGCGCCGTGGCCCAGCATGAGTTGCTGCGCCAATCTCGAATTGGACGAGTAAACAAACAGGCGACGGCCCGACGCAGCCCATGATCCCAGCGATTCCGCAACGTCGGGATAAAGCTCGCTCTTGATCGCACCCGCTGCATAACTCTCTCGCCAGATCAGGCCCTGTATCGTCTTCAGCGGGGTCGCCTTGCGGTTCTGCTTCATCCAGCGCAGCAACAGCGCTTCGGCTTCCTCGAGCTTCAAGTCGAATCCGCCGAGGAGACGCCCCGTTTCCTCCAAGGCGTCTTCCACATCCGGGTCCGAGGCATGTTCCGCGATAAAGGCGCCGAGCCGCGCCTGCGCGAGCGGCATGAGAGTCCCGGTCACGAAAGCCATCGGAACGGCGGCGCCTTCGAGCTCGATCAAAATGGCGCGCACCGGTTCATTCATCGCAGGTCCGTATGGTGTAGACTTGTCGCAACCGCGCCACGGATCGCCGACGCTTCAGCTGTTCCCAAAGTTGCGCTCTGGCAAGCATCTTATGTGCCGCATTCTCGCTCGCCAGGCTCTAATGCGATGGTGTCGCGCCGCGCGCCACTGTTCGGAGGCCCCACGATGGCTCCAATCTCGGAAGATTTGAAAGCGGTCACGGGCGGCACGCTGCGACACTATAATCAACGCGCCGAGGCGTTCTGGGAGGGAACGCGCAGCCACGACGTCTCGCAAAATATCGCGGCGATGCTCAGCCACATTCGCGGCGAGCCTCCTTTCACCTTGCTCGATTTCGGTTGCGGGCCAGGACGCGATTTGAAGGCGCTCGCGGCGCTTGGCCATGTCGCGATCGGGCTTGATGGAGCGCCGCGCTTCGTCGAAATGGCGCGCATTCACAGCGGATGCGAGGTCTGGCTGCAGGATTTTCTCGCGCTCGATCTTCCTGAACGCCACTTTGACGGTGTCTTCGCCAATGCGTCGCTGTTTCACGTGCCCCGCAGCGAATTGCCGCGCGTCCTGCGCGCGCTCCACGCCGCTTTGAAGCCGGGGGGCGTCCTGTTCAGCTCCATTCCGCATGGCGCGGATCAGGAAGGATGGAGCAATGAACGCTATGGCGTGTTTCATGCGCCCGAAAGCTGGCGCGCGTTCGGGTCGATGGCGGGCTTCGTCGAGGTCGAGCGCTATTACCGGCCCAGCGGCGCGCCGCCGGGCGAACAGCCATGGCTGGCGAGCGTATGGCGACGCGAATAGGCGGCGCCGCGAGAACCGCGTCACGTCTCGCGCAGAGCCGCCGCAAGCGCGTCGGGCTCGATGATCGGCAATGAGCAGACCATTCCGCGACAAACATAGGCCGTGGCGCGCGCGCCGAGCATGGTTTTGCCGAAAGCCGGATGCGCGCGAGGCAGCGTGGCCGCGGGCGCGATGACGTTCAAGACCCGACCGGGCTGACTGACGCCGTAGATCACGCGCTTCAGCGCCGCCGTATCCGCCGCGTCGTTTTCGCCAATCACGACGATCTGCAAGGCCTCTCGCAGCATTTCCATGCCGTTCAACAAAGACGAAAAACCAAGAATGCGCTCGCGAATTGTCCCGGCAAAATCCTGCGCGATCGCCTCGGCGCGTTCCCGGTAGACGCTCTCGCCCGTCAAATAATAAAGCTGCGCCAGCGCCTGCAGCATCATGCCATTGCCGGAGGGAAGCGCGGAATCCTCGGCGATTTTCACGCGCGCGATCAGCGTATCAGCGTCGTCGGCGGCATAGAAATAGCCGCCGGTTCGATCGCGGTAATGATGCTCCACATGCTCGACCCAGCGTCGCGCGCATTCGAGATAAGACGGCGCGCCGGCGGCTTCGTAGAGCGCCAGCGCGGCGCGGCACATCGCGCCGTAGTCGTCGAGGACGGCCATATGACGGGCGCGCGCGCATCGCCAGGAATGCAGCAGACGACCTTCGTCCGTCGTCATCGCGCTTTTGACGAAATCGAAGGCCGCGATGGCGATATCGAGCCAGTCCTCACGCTCAAACACGCACGCCGCCTTTGCGATGGCGGCGATCGTCAATCCATTCCAGTCCGCCAGAACCTTATCGTCGCATCCGGGCCTCACGCGGCGCGCGCGCGCCAAGAACAGGGCGGCGCGGTCTCGCGCCAGCGCCGCCTCGGTCTCCTCGTCCAGCAGCTCGATTGATCCGAGGCGATTGAGAACGGATTTGCCGTGCTCCCAATTGCCTTCGCGGCTGACGCCATAGGCGCGTTCAAAGAATGGCGCGCGCGCGCCGAGCGCTTCTCGTATCTCGGTTTGGCTCCACGCGTAGAACTTGCCTTCTTCGCCCTCGCTGTCGGCGTCGAGACTGCTGGCGAACCCGCCGCCGGGCGCGCGCATCTCGCGCGTCATCCACTCGATCGTCTCTGTCACGCGCAGGCGATACAGTTCACGCCGTTCGTCTTGCCAGACCTCTGTCAGCAGTTCGATCAGCTGCGCGTTGTCGTAGAGCATTTTTTCAAAATGCGGCACGAGCCATCGATTGTCGGTCGAGTAGCGCGCGAAGCCGCCGCCCAAATGGTCGTAAACGCCGCCTTGCGAGATATGATCGAGCGTCAAAACGACGGCTTGCCGTAACGAGTCGCGGCCCGTTCGCTTCCAGGCCCTCCAGAGAAAGTCGAGGCTGGTCGTCTGCGGGAATTTTGGCGCCGCCCCGAAGCCCCCGTCGACGCGGTCGAGCCGTTGCGCCAACTGCGCGCAAATGCTCTCGACGAGGTGGGGAGAGACCGGCTCTCCGGGAGTCGTTTCTGAGAGGCTGGCCAGTCCCGCGCTGAGCTCGGCGACATTATGTTCGATGGCGTTGGCGCGCGCGCGCCACAGCTCCGCGATGGTTTTTAGAAGCTCGGCGAAGCCGGGTCTCCCGCCCTGCGCAAAGGGCGGAAAATATGTGCCGCCCCAGAAGGGCTGGCCCTCCGGCGTCAGAAACATCGTCAAAGGCCAGCCGCCGCGCTGACCCATCATCATCAAAGCCTGTTGATACAGATAGTCGACGTCCGGCCGCTCTTCGCGATCCACCTTCACATTGATGAAAGATTCATTCATCAACGCCGCGATTTCGGGGTTCTCGAACGATTCATGCGCCATCACATGGCACCAATGACAGGCGGCGTAGCCGGACGAGAGCAATATCGGTTTGCCCGTCTGCTTGGCGAGCGCGAGCGTTTCCGCGCTCCACGCCTGCCAGTGCACCGGGTTGTGCTGGTGCTGCAGTAAATAGGGGCTGGTCTCTTGACCGAGCCGATTGGTCTCGATGGTCATGGAGCGGTCCTCCGCGCCTCGATGACATATGGCTGCCGGACGTCAAGCGCCATTCGCCGCCGGCGGATCTCGTCGATGCGCCGCGGGCCAGGGATTTCGCCGGGCGCAAAACGCTGAACGGCTGGGAAGAGGCGTATCGGGGGAGGGAGAGTCGCGCGCGGCGCCTGGTTCCGCCTGATTGGCTCAGGGGCGCCGCGCGTCGATCAATGTGGGGCGACTTCGTTGCTGGGGAGCACGTCGCGGATACGCTTGCCTTCCACCCAGACGAAAGCGCCGTCGGCGTCGGCGCAGGCGATGTCCTGTTCGGCGATCAGCTTGTCGCAGAGCATGATGCAAATGGCGTCGATCGGCGCGTCTCTGTCGTTTTCTTCGGTCATGCGGTCGATGGAGATTTCACCCATCTCCTCGTCGTCGACCAAATGGATGATAAACACTTCCTCATGGCCCGGAGAGCCGTGCGCGTTCACCCGGAAGGTTTCCCCCTTGTAGCGGAATTCGCGTATCATTCCTGGCCCTTTTTTTCATTTGCTTGATGTGTCCGCGATTGCGCGCCTTGGCTTTTCGGGCGGCCCCCGCGTGCCCGGCGCGCACGCAAACTGCGTGCCATTTGTGCGTCGTTGACCTTCGTTTTGCGCGAAGAGTCGCGGAAATTGCTTTTGAATGAGGCAAGAGGCGTTGAGAAGCATAGAAAAGCGCCACGCCCATCCCGCCGAAGACGTCCCTCTAATAAGCGTGAACGGCGTGGCCGGCGCGGCGCGATTTCGCCGGACGGTCTTCTCGCTTGTGATCGACCGCGGCCGGCGCGAAAGCGATGTCGCTCATTATGTGGCTCAGCGATTGCTTTGAGCCGGCCATGAACACTCCGCGCGCCGATGCTGACGTCGTGAACTTTGGCGAACTCGACCCAAAGACCAACGAACTCCTGCAGCAGGGCGTCGTCGCCTATCGGACCGACCGAGAAAAGGCCGACAGTCTCTTCAAGCAGGCGCTGGCGCTGACGCCGCAGGAACTCGCGCCCTATTACTGCCTGTACAAAATTCACACCTACATGGGCAGTCTCGACTACGCCGCCGACGTCGCGGCGCAAGGCATGAAGGAGGCCACGCGTCAGGCGGGTTGGCCGAGCGATCCTACGGCTTGGCCGGCGACGGCCGAGGCGCATGACGGGCCGGCGCGCTTCGCGCTCTATACGCTGAAGGCGCTGAGCTTCATCGAATTGAAGCGGGGCCGCAGCGAAACCGCAAAGGAATATCTCGATATCCTCTCCCGCGCCGATCCGCAGGGCAGCGTCGGCTGGAAGGTGATCGAGGAACTGGCGCAGGGCAGCGTGTAATCGATGCGCAAGACACGGCCATGTCGCAACCGCAACAAAAATTCCCGCCAATGTCACGCTTCGGCCGCTGCCGCGTCGACCTTGTCGTAAACCAGACAATGCGCGCGGCGCTGGGGCGACACGGCGCCGCTTTGCGTGGTTCTTGCATCAAACAAACTATGAACCGCGCGAGACGATCGGAATCGATCCTCGCATGTGCGAACGGAAACCGTGGCTCCAGGCTGACGGCGGCTGTTCGAGGAAGGCGGCCATGGACGACGTAGCCACTTCACGCTCTCTGCTCACGGAAGGCATGGCGGCAAAGCCGCCGCGGGCGAGACCCCCGTCCGCCGATACGGCGCTGCTCGGCATTTATGAAATCTCGAAAATCCTGACCGCGCCGGCCCGTCTCGAGCAGACGCTGGGCAATGTCGTCGCCGTGCTCAGCTCTTTCCTCGATATGAAATTGGGGATGATCACGATCCTTGATCAGCACGGCAATCCGGAGATCGTCGCGACCTCGGGTTGGACCAGCCGCGACGGCGGCAGGCCGATCGACACGCTGCCGACCAAGGTTATCGACCGGCTTGTCGCCACCGCCATGCCCGTCATTGTCGAGGACGTGTCCCGCGACCCCTTGTTCGCGACGGCCGCGGGGACGATCACCCGGGCGATCGGCGCGAAAGTCTCCTTCCTCGCCGTTGCGATCAAGAGCGATAGCCGCGTCGTCGGGACGCTGTCGATCAATCGCACGTCAGAAGATTGGATCTCCTACGCGTTCGACGCCGATCTGCGCTTATTGACGATGATCGCCAATCTGATCGGCCAAACGGTGAAGCTGCACCGCATGTTTTCGGCCGACCGGCAGCGGCTGCTGAATGAATGCAGCACGCTGGAGAAGGCGCTGGTCTCGTGCCTGCCCAAGGAGATTCGTGGAGAGCGGCCCGACGTCCCCGGCATCATCGGCGAGAGCCCGGCGATCATGGAAGTGCTCGACACCATCGCCATCGTCGCGAAGTCCAATTCGACCGTGCTGCTGCGCGGCGAGAGCGGCACAGGCAAGGAGCTTTTTGCACGCGCGGTGCACGACTTGTCGCGCCGCAGCGCCAAGCCCTTCGTCAAGCTGAACTGCGCCGCGCTGCCGGAAAGCGTCCTCGAATCGGAGCTGTTCGGGCATGAACGGGGCGCGTTCACGGGCGCCGTCGCGCAGCGCGCGGGGCGCTTCGAACTGGCCAATGGCGGCACGCTGCTGCTCGACGAAATCGGCGAAATCTCTCCCGCCTTCCAGGCGAAGCTGCTGCGCGTGCTGCAGGAAGGCGAATTCGAGCGGGTTGGCGGATCGAAGACCTTGAAAGTCAATGTCCGATTCGTTTTCGCGACCAACAAGAATCTCGAAGAGGCCGTCGACAAGGGCGAGTTCCGCGCCGACCTCTATTACCGCATCAGCGTCGTGCCGGTGTTCCTGCCGCCGCTGCGCGAAAGGCCTGGCGACGTTTCGCTGTTGGCGCAGAATTTCATCGAGAAGTTCAACAGCGAAAATGATCAAAGGCACGAACTCTCGGCGAGCGCCATCGAGACGCTGCAACGCTGCTACTTCCCGGGCAATGTGCGCGAACTGGAAAACTGCGTGCGCCGCACGGCGACCTTGGCGCGCGACGAAACCATCGTCGATCATGATTTCGCCTGCGCCTCTGGCAAATGCCTTTCGGCGTTGCTGTGGACCAGCAGCGCCAGCGGCGCCTATCAGCATGCGCATGCCGAACCGTCCGGCCTGCGCGCCCCCGCTCCGCCTGAGGAGATCGCGTCGGCGAGCCGCGGCGCGGCTGCGTCGGCGTCGACCTTCGTCGGAGAGGCCTCGTCGCGGCTGGACGCCGCCGGGGAGGAGGAGGGCGACGGGTTTGCGTCCTCCCGCAAGATGATCGACCGCGAGCGCCTCATCGAGGGCATGGAGAAGGCCGCCTGGGTCCAGGCCAAGGCTGCGCGTCTGCTCGGCCTGTCGCTGCGCCAGGTCAATTATGCGCTGAAGAAATACAACATCGAAATAAAGCGCATCTGACCGCATCCGGCGATTGTCGTATTTAGAACATTTGTTCAGTTCCTGCGGCCAAGCGGGCTGCATCGTTCCACCCGAAGGGGACGAACGAACGAGCCTTGAGGCGGCCGGGCTAAACTGACCTTGACCCGCGAGTTTGCAGGCGCGCATGCGATCGTCGGCCATCGTCCCGCGGCCTGCGGGTGGGGCAAACCGGCGTGACGCGCGACTGGCATGCGATTTGAAGGGAGTGGAAAAGCTTGCAGTGAATCCATGAGGAATCGCGACATGGCGTACAAAATTATCGCCTCACAATGCACCGTGTGCGGGGCTTGCGAATTCGAATGTCCGAATGCGGCGATTCGCCTCAAGAACGACATGTACATCATCGACCCGAAGAAATGCACCGAGTGCGAGGGGCATTTCGACACGCCGCAATGTGCGGTCGTCTGCCCCGTCGAAAACACATGCGTGCCGGCATAGCGCTCTAAGCGCGGCTGAGCGGGGCGATGCATCGCATGGATCGCATGGACGCCGTCGACTGGCTTGGAAACTTCCTGTCCTGCCGCGATTGTCCGCATGTGGAGATTCGCGAGAAAGGCCTTTGTGATCTCGGCCAGGTTTGCGTGCGCGACCGAAGGGCGCGCCGCATAGATCGATTCTTCGCCGCGAGTCCGCAAGAGTCTGCGAAGTATCTCGATCATCCCTATTTTGAACTGCGCGTCGGCGCGGTGAAATATGCGAGCGTCTTTCAATTGCGCGCGCTGATCGATGATGAGGAGCCAGACGTCAGAGCCATGGTGGCGCAACGTCTGCCGTTGCGTCTCGCCGAAAAACTGATCGTCGACAGCGACCGCAAGGTGCGCATGGCGATGGCCCAGCGAGTCGAGGGCGCCGGCCTCGTCAAGCTGCTCTTCGATGAAGACAGCGGCGTGCGCCTGATTGCGGCGCGTCGCGCGCCGCCCGATATTCTCGCCGGCGCCACGAATGACGACGACCCGCAGGTGCGCTGCGAAGCGGCGCGTCGGATCGCCCTCGACAAGCTTCCGGCCATGGCGCGCGATCCCGAACCCCGCGTGCGCATGATTATTGCAGAGCGGTTGGCGCCGGCGCAGCTGGAACTGCTCGTCGCCGACGACGATTTACGAGTCCGCTTCCTGGTGGCGGAGCGATGTGGGACGGAATTGCTGGCGCGTCTGCGCGACGATCCTGATCCGGAAGTGAGGCGCCTCGTCCAGGCGCGCCTGGACGAAGCGCAACAGTGAACGGAGAGCAAAATGGCGGCGGTGCAAGAGACAGTTGAACAGGTTCGCCGTGTCGGCGCCGATCAATATAAATACGGTTTCATCACCGACATCGAATCCGACCTCGCGCCGAAGGGTCTTTCCGAAGAGGTGATCCGCTTCATTTCCGCAAAGAAAAGCGAGCCGGAATGGATGCTCGAATGGCGGCTGGAGGCCTATCGCCGCTGGCTGACGATGACCGAGCCGAAATGGGCGCGCGTGGACTACCCGGCGATCGACTATCAGGATCTCTACTATTACGCGGCGCCGAAATCGACGGCCGGCCCGAAATCGCTCGACGAAGTCGACCCAGAGCTGCTGCGCACATATGAAAAACTCGGCATTCCGCTGCATGAGCGCGAAATTCTCGCCGGCGTCGAACGACCGGAGGGCGAAGAGCGCCCGCGCGTCGCGGTCGATGCGGTATTCGACTCCGTCTCCGTCGCAACGACATTCAAGGAGGAGTTGAAGAAGGTCGGGGTGATCTTCTGCCCGATCTCGGAGGCGCTGCGCGAGCATCCCGAGCTGGTGCGCAAATATCTCGGCACCGTGGTGCCGACCTCTGACAATTTTTTTGCGACGCTGAACAGCGCGGTGTTTTCGGACGGCTCTTTCGTCTATATCCCGCCCGGCGTGCGCTGCCCGATGGAATTGTCGACCTACTTCCGGATCAACGAAAGGAACACCGGACAGTTCGAGCGGACGCTCATCATCGCCGACCGCGGGTCCTATGTCAGCTATCTCGAAGGCTGCACCGCGCCCAAGCGCGACGAGAACCAGTTGCACGCGGCGGTGGTCGAACTCGTGACGCTCGACGACGCCGAGATCAAATATTCGACCGTGCAGAACTGGTATCCGGGCGACGAGAACGGCAAGGGCGGAATCTATAATTTCGTCACGAAGCGCGGCGACTGCCGCGGAGCCAATTCGAAGATCAGCTGGACGCAGGTCGAGACCGGTTCGGCGATCACCTGGAAATATCCGAGCTGCGTGTTGCGCGGCGATAATTCGCGCGGCGAATTCTACTCCATCGCGATCTCCAACGGTCGCCAGCAGGTCGACTCCGGCACCAAGATGATCCATCTCGGCAAGGGGACGACGAGCCGCATCATCTCCAAGGGCATTTCCGCCGGTCGCTCATCGAACGCCTATCGGGGCCTCGTCTCGGCGCATCGCAAGGCCGAGGGCGCCCGCAATTTCACGAATTGCGACTCGCTGCTCATCGGCGACGCCTGCAGCGCGCACACGATCCCCTACATCGAAGCGAAGAACCCGTCCTGCGTGTTCGAGCATGAGGCGACGACGTCGAAAATCTCGGAGGACGTCTTGTTCTACTGCATGCAGCGCGGCCTATCGCAGGAAGATGCGACCGCGCTGGTGGTCAATGGCTTCGTGCGCGACGTGTTGCAGCAACTTCCGATGGAATTCGCGGTAGAAGCGCAAAAGCTGATCTCGGTCAGTCTCGAAGGCAGCGTCGGCTGACGCCTCTATAGAGTGGGAGTGGTGGAATGACGGCGCTACTGGAAATTCGGGACCTCAAGGCCGAGATTGCCGGCAAGCAGATCCTGAACGGCTATGACCTCACCGTGAAGGCGGGCGAGGTGCATGCGATCATGGGGCCGAACGGCTCGGGCAAATCGACGCTGTCCTATGTGCTCTCCGGTCGGCCCGGCTATAACATCACCGAGGGGCAGGCGCTGCTCGCAGGGGCCGATCTGTCGCAGATGAGCGTCGACGAACGCGCCGCGGCCGGACTGTTCCTCGCTTTTCAATATCCGCTGGAAGTGCCGGGCGTCGCGACGATGACGTTTTTGCGCGCCGCGCTCAACGCGCAGCGCAAGAAACGCGGCGAGGAGGAAATGTCTTCGCCCGATCTGATCAAGCGCGTCAAGGAACTCGCCAAGATCCTGGACATGGACATGGAGATGCTGCGGCGTCCGGTCAACGTCGGCTTCTCCGGCGGCGAGAAGAAGCGCGCCGAGACGCTGCAGATGATGCTGCTCGAACCCAAGCTGTGCATCCTGGACGAGACCGATTCTGGACTGGACATCGACGCGCTGAAAGTCGTCTCCAATGGCGTCAATCAATTGCGCTCGAAGGACCGAGGCATTGTTGTGATCACCCATTACCAGCGGCTGCTCGATTACATCACGCCGGACGTCGTTCATGTGCAATCGGCTGGCCGCATCGTGCGCACCGGGGGGAAGGAGCTTGCCATGGAGCTTGAGGAAACGGGCTACGCGCGCTACCAAAGCGAGGCGGCTTAAGTCATGGGCGACGCACCGATCACTCCCGCGCGCAAACTCACCGACGCCGAGGCGCGTCTGGCGGAAATCTTCGCCATGCAGCAAAGCGCCGGCGCGCCGCAACTTGCCAAGCTGCGCACCGCCGCCTTCGACGCCTTTGCGAAGACCGGCCTCCCCAATCGACGCGATGAGGCATGGAAATACACGGATTTGCGCGCTCTGCTGCGCGACGTGAAGCCCCTGGCCGCGCCGCCGGAAGATAGCGCCAAGCAAGGCGCGCGCAATGCGGCGGTTCTTGAGGGCGTCGCGTCGCGACGCGTCGTCTTCGTCGGCGGCTATTTCGTTCCGGAGCTTTCCGATCTTGGCGATCTGGAAGCAGGCCTGAGCGTCGTGTCGCTGTCGGAGGCCTTGGCCAAGGGCGACGCTGCGGCGATGACGCAGATCGGCAATGTGGGCGAGGTCGACGATCCGGCCTTCGCGCTCAACACCGCCTTCATGGGCGAAGGCGTCGTCATTCGCATTGGCGCGGGCGTCTGCGTGGACAAACCGATACAATTGGTTTTCGTCGCGGGCGCGCAGCCGGCGACCTATTTCCTGCGCTCGCTTGTCATCGTTGAAAAAGGCGCGCGGGCGACGCTGATCGAGAGCTTCGAGGGCGAAACGGTCCAGGAATATCATGTGAACGCCGCGACCGAGGTTGTGCTGGAAGAGGGCGCGTCACTGGAGCGGCTCAAGATCAGCCACGAAGGCGCCGCGGCCATGCATGTCTCGACATTCGTCGCTTCGCTCGCCGCCGACGCCCGGCTGAGCGACTTCGGGTTCAATCTCGGCGGCGCCGTGTTGCGCAACCAGTCCTTCATCAACATCAACGGGCAGGGCGCCCATGCCGGCCTGCGCGGGGCCAACCTGTTGAAGGGCAAGGAGCACGCCGACGCCACCTTGTTCCTTGATCATGCGGCGGAACGCTCGGAGAGCAAGGCGCTGTTCAAATCCGTGCTGGACGACTCGTCGCAGGCGGTGTTTCAAGGGAAGATCCTGGTGCGGCCCGGCGCGCAAAAGACCGATGCGCGCATGATGGCCCGCACGCTGCTGTTGTCCGAAGGGGCGCAGGCCAACTGCAAGCCGGAGCTGGAAATCTTCGCCGACGACGTGCAATGCGCGCATGGTTCGACCGTCGGCGCGCTGGATGAGAACTTGATTTTCTATCTGATGGCGCGCGGGATTTGCCAGGCGGAAGCGCAATCGCTGCTGACGGAAGCCTTCGTCGGGGAAGTGATCGACGCCGTGGAGAATCGGAGCGTGCGAGACGCTCTATCGGCGCTCGTTTCCGAGCGGCTGAGAATGTGACGATATCCCACACCGGCGGGCGACGCATTCATGACGTCGCTCGCTCGGTTGCGTCGGGACGTTCCGACCTGGACGCAAAAGGTTCACGGTAGCCGCTCGTCTATCGGGATCGTGCGGCGTACGCGCAAATGTCTCGACATGGATAATGCGGCGGATGCTCGTCTGAGCGCATGAGCCGCCCGGCGCCGCCCAACCTCTCCACGATGTTGAATCTGTAACAAGCGTCGTCACACAGAATGTAGGAACGTGTTTGAATATTTACATTGTTGGTTCACGATACGCCTTTGATTTATATAGGGAACTAATAGTTGAGGCGCTGGCATGGTTGTTGCGATCCCTCCGACAAACTGATGCAACGGTGCGTCTCCGCCGAGAGTCGGCATAGGCGACTTTGCAGCGACAGAAGGAAGCAAAGCCATGACGTCTCTGGATGTTGGAACGGCGGAGGCAGCTGAAGGGGTGAACGCGGCGGTCGCCATGGGCGACGTGATGCAGAAGATCGCCGAGCACAAGGGTTGCGGCACGTCGGGCGGCAGCGGCAAGGCGAGCTGCGGTTCGGGCGCCGGCGAGGGCGACCTGCCGACCGAGATTTGGGAGAAGGTCAAGAACCACCCCTGCTACAGCGAAGAGGCGCACCACCATTATGCGCGCATGCATGTCGCCGTCGCGCCCGCTTGCAACATCCAGTGCAACTACTGTAACCGCAAATATGATTGCGCCAATGAATCGCGCCCGGGCGTCGTCAGCGAGAAGTTGACCCCGGAGCAGGCCGCGAAGAAAGTTTTGGCCGTCGCCTCCACCATTCCGCAAATGACGGTTCTGGGCATCGCCGGCCCGGGCGATCCGCTCGCCAATCCGGAAAAAACCTTCAAGACCTTCGATCTGATCTCGCGCACCGCGCCGGATATCAAGCTCTGCCTGTCGACAAACGGCCTCGCGTTGCCGGATCACGTCGATACGATCGCCGGCTACAACGTCGATCACGTCACGATCACCATCAACATGGTCGATCCGGAAGTCGGCGCCAAGATCTATCCCTGGGTGTTCTGGAAGCATAAGCGCTACACCGGCGTCGAAGCGGCGAAGCTGCTCACCGACCGGCAGCTGCAGGGCCTGGAAATGCTCACCGAGCGCGGCATTCTGTGCAAGGTGAATTCGGTGATGATCCCTGGCATCAACGACAAGCACCTCGTCGAAGTGAACAAGGCCGTCAAATCTCGCGGCGCGTTCCTGCACAACATCATGCCGCTGATCTCGGCTCCTGAGCACGGCACGGTGTTCGGCCTCAACGGCCAGCGCGGTCCGTCGGCGCAAGAGCTGAAGGCGCTGCAGGACAGCTGCGAAGGCGAGATGAACATGATGCGCCACTGCCGCCAGTGCCGCGCCGACGCGGTCGGCCTGCTCGGCGAAGATCGCAGCGCTGAGTTCACCACGGAAAAGATCATGGCGATGGAGGTCGATTACGATCTCGAGTCGCGCAAGGCCTATCAAGAGAAGGTCGAAGAAGAGCGCGTCGCCAAAGTGGCCGCGAAACAGGAAGAGCTGGCGACGCTGGCCGGCGCGGCGAGCGACATCAAACTGCTGATCGCCGTGGCGACGAAGGGTTCGGGCCTCATCAACGAACATTTCGGTCACGCCAAGGAGTTCCAGGTTTACGAACTCTCGACCTCGGGCGCGAAATTCGTCGGCCATCGTCGCGTCGACCTCTACTGCCAGGGCGGATATGGCGACGAGGACAGCCTCGAGACCGTCATCCGCGCGATCAACGACTGCCATGCGGTGTTCGTCGCGAAGATCGGCGGCTGCCCGAAGAACGACCTGATCAAGGCCGGGATCGAGCCTGTCGATCAATTCGCCCATGAGTTCATCGAGAAGTCGGCGATCGCTTGGTTCAAGGCCTATCTCGATAAGGTGAACAGCGGCGAAATCGAACATCAGGAGCGCGGCGACGCCGAAATCCGTCAGGGCGCGCTCATCAACGCGGCCTGAGAGATGCGTCAAGGAACCAAGCCAAGGAGCAAGACATGACGCTTAAGATCATCGCGTCGCAGTGCACGAGCTGTTCGGCCTGCGAGCCGGAATGTCCGAATGTGGCGATCACCGAGAAGAACGGCACATTCGTGATCGATCCCAAGAAATGCACGGAGTGCATCGGCCATTTCGACGCGCCGCAATGCGCGGCCGTCTGCCCGGTCGATAACACCTGCGTGATCGACAATGCGTATCCGCGTTACCAAGCGCCGGCTTGAGGAGGCCTGCAATGAAATTTATGCTTACGCCGGCCGCACAAAAATTCATCCGGCGAATGATCCAGTTCAGCGCCAATCCAGGCGGCGGCTTTCGCTTGATGGTGTCGCCAGGGGGGTGCTCGGGGCTTAGCGCGCTGTTCGACGTCGAAGCCGCGCCGCGCGCCGGCGATCAGGAATTCATCGTCGAAGGCTTGAAGTTCTTCCTGCCGGCCGAAAGCCGCCTGCTGCTTGATGGCGTGACGATCGATTTTGCTGATTCCTCTTCGAGCGGGGGACTCGTTTTCCACGATCCAAAGAACACGGGATCGTGCAAGAGCGCCGCCGGGCCCCTCGTGGAGCATGCGCATTAAAGGCGGGCGTCATGGTGAATGGCGAGCAAGCCGTTCTGAGCCCCGACGAGAAGGAACTTCTCGCCGGGGCGCTGCTTGGCGAGGGCCTGCCGGAGGAAGCCGAAGAGTTTCTCCATCTCGCCAGCGAAACCTACGCCGACTCTGAAACGGCCGAGCGCTATTTACGCCAAGCCCAGCAATGGGCTCCGGATCACGCCGCGGTGCTGATCGGCTTCTATCGCTTTTACTTTTACAAAGGCAGATTGAAGGAAGCATTGGAGATCGCCAACCGCTGTCTTGAAAAAGCGGCGCGTGAAAACAACATGCCGCGAGATTGGCGACGCGCCTCGGCGCAGGACGCGGTTTTTGATCGCTACGACGAAATGCTGCCGCGGTTCTTTCTGTTCACCTTAAAGGGCTACGCCTATTTGCAGATGCGCCTGGGCGCGCTCGAGGAAAGTCGGGTCGCAATCGCCAAGCTTCTCGAACTCGATCCGACGGACAAGATTGGCGCCAAGGTTCTTCTCGGCGTTCTCGATAGAATCGGCCTCGAAGACGATGCGTGAGATCGATGAAGCGCGCGACTGGCGCGGGTTGGATATCGATTGCGCGAATTGTGCGCATCGGGACCTGCTGGCCGCAGGGCGATGCGAACTGCGCAAAGCCTGCGTGCACGACCGATATGCGCGGCGTATCGATCGCTTCTTCAATTGGAATCCCGAACTCGCCGACGGCTATCTTTCGCATCCGCATTTCGAAGTGCGCGCCATAGCGGCGAAATTCGCCAATCCGTTTCTCCTGCCGCGCCTATTGTCGGATCCCGATGAAACCGTGCGTTGGGAAGCTGTGCGGCGATTGCCTGCGCGCTATCAATGCGAATTGCGCAACGATCCGCATCGCGAAGTGCGCATCCGCGTCGCCACTCTGCTCGATGATCCAGACCTTCTGCCGATGATGCAGGACGAGGATTATTACGTGCGGATCGTCATCGCGCGGAAGGTCGCGCCGGCGCTGCTGGTGATGATGTTCGACGACCCGGAAGTGGAAGTCCGACGTATTGTCGCGCAACGGATCGACGCCCAGTGGCTCGGGCGCGTGTGTCGAGATTCCAACGCCGAAGTGCGCCTTGAAGCGGCGCAAAGACTGACGCCGGAACAATTGTTGGACTTGCGAGACGACGCCGACTGGCGCGTGCGCCATTACGTCGCGACCAGACTGAACGTGGAAGAAATTGGACATTTGATCAACGACAGCGATCCGCTCGTCGCGGAAGCAGCCCGCGAGCGTCTTGCGGGCGCGGCCTTGAAGGGATGACTTCTCCGGCGCCCGCGTCGCGCCATTGACGTCGCCGCGTCGGTTTTAAGCCGGCGTCAACTCGCTCCGACGTCGAACTCCAAGGACGCGCCGCCGGCGGTCAGGACCGTTCCCGCCGCCCTAGCGTCGGCGAGCCTGTCCAGGCGGATCAAGGCAAGGCCCCGATCGCCGCTGTGCGACCCCGCCACGCCGATTTCGATCTCGCCCGCCATGACTTTCGTTCCCGGCACTGGCGCTGCGCCTTCAACATGGTAAGGCCTCACGCGCTTGCGTGCGAGGTTGCGATGCTTCGTGCGCGAGACCACTTCCTGGCCGATATAGCATCCCTTGGTGAAATCGACGCCGGCGAGCAGGTCCATGTTCGCTTCGTGCGGAAATGCGGCGCCATAGGCGAAATCGACGCCGCCTTGCGGAACGCCGGCGGCGATGCGCGCCGCCTCATAGTCTTCGCGGGCGTCTTCCGCCGGCGCGCCGCGCGGCGCGATCAGTCGCCAGCCCAGCGTCTTGGCGCGCGGGTCCCGCGCTATGGCCAGCGCGGGAGTTTCCGGCCGCGCCTCCCCGAGGACCGCGAAGGCGGCGAATTCGTCGCTCTTGGATGTGACGCTGACCGCCGCGCGCAATTTGTACTTGGCGAGGCGACGCAGGAGATCCGGCTCCAAGCCGATCGGGCAGTCGAGCAAATAGCGGCGCGACTCGCCCTCGCCTTCCGCAAAGACCAGGAAGTCGACCAAGATCTTCCCCTGCGGCGCCAGCAGCGCGCAAAATCGGGCTTCCCCCGGGGCGAGTTTGGCGATGTCGTTGGTGACGAGATTATGCAAGAATTTCGTCGCGTCGGCCCCGGCAATTTCGACAATGCCGCGATCCTGCAGGCTGATGACGGCTGACATTGTGTCTTATGCTCCAACCGCGTCTGTAAGCCGCCGCGGTTTGTCATTCGCGCGCGACTCGCTGGATCGATTCAGAAAGCAACGATCTTGCCACGGCTGAAATCTGAGCCTGAACGCGCATGGCGTGCTTCTCGTTCGCGGTTCGTCGTCGCGCCGCCTTTCTCAAGGAAGCGGACATTTAAAAACTACGCCCCAACGCCGCGAAAAAACGCCCAAAAACATACGACCGAACCGGCAATGACTTTGTCGCCCACATCACATGGGTTGTTAGCTTCTTGACATCGAACAGCCTGTCGCCGCTTATCCACAACAGCTTGAATATGCGAATGTTTCTTATGACGACCGCACTCCGCAAGCGCTGGCATGGACATTGCGAAAGAGGGACCGGCTCGAAAGAATCGAGGGCCGTCGAAGAGAACCTCTTACTGGAGTCCTTCTCTAACTCGGCAGCGAAGCAAGGCGCCGCGAGAGAGCTGCGGCAATGAGTAAGGGCCCAAGAGGAGACAGACATGTCGTCACTACGGCAAATCGCATTTTATGGCAAAGGGGGCATCGGCAAGTCGACGACGTCCCAGAACACGCTCGCCGCTCTGGCCGAGATGGGTCATCGCATTCTGATCGTCGGTTGCGATCCGAAGGCGGACTCGACGCGCCTCATTCTGCACGCCAAGGCGCAGGACACCATCCTGAGCCTCGCCGCCAACGCCGGCAGCGTTGAGGACCTCGAAATCGAAGAGGTGATGAAGGTCGGCTATCGCGACATTCGCTGCGTCGAGTCCGGCGGTCCGGAGCCGGGCGTCGGCTGCGCCGGCCGCGGCGTCATCACCTCGATCAACTTCCTCGAGGAGAACGGCGCTTACGAGGACATCGACTATGTGTCCTATGACGTGCTCGGCGACGTGGTCTGCGGCGGCTTCGCGATGCCGATCCGCGAGAACAAGGCGCAGGAGATCTACATCGTCATGTCCGGCGAGATGATGGCCATGTATGCGGCCAACAACATCTCCAAGGGCATTTTGAAATACGCCAATTCCGGCGGCGTGCGCCTGGGCGGCCTGGTCTGCAACGAGCGCCAGACCGACAAGGAGCTGGAGCTTGCGGAAGCGCTGGCGAAGAAGCTCGGCACGCAGCTGATCTATTTCGTGCCGCGCGACAATATCGTTCAGCACGCCGAGCTGCGCCGCATGACGGTTCTGGAATATGCGCCGGAGTCCCAGCAGGCGGGGCATTACCGCAATCTGGCGACGAAGATCCACGCCAATCAGGGCAAGGGCATCATCCCGACGCCGATCACGATGGACGAGCTCGAAGACATGCTGATGGAGCACGGCATCATGAAGGCGGTCGACGAGAGCCAGATCGGCAAGACCGCGGCCGAACTCCAGGCGATCGCCTAACCCGTCAACGCATGAGCGTCGGCCTCCCGCATGCGGAGGCCGGGCTCAAGTTCCGAAAAGCATTAAAGGAGACATCAAATGAGTGTTTCGCCCACATTGAGCGTCGCGGAGATCAAGGACCGCAACAAAGCGCTCATCGAAGAAGTTCTGAAGGTTTATCCCGAGAAGACCGCCAAGCGCCGCGCCAAGCACCTCAACGTGCATCAGGAAGGCAAGCCGGATTGCGGCGTGAAGTCGAACATCAAGTCAATCCCCGGCGTGATGACCATTCGCGGCTGCGCTTACGCCGGCTCGAAGGGCGTCGTCTGGGGTCCGATCAAGGACATGATCCACATCAGCCATGGCCCGGTGGGCTGCGGCCAGTATTCCTGGGCGGCGCGCCGCAACTATTACATCGGCACGACCGGCATCGACACTTTCGTCACGATGCAGTTCACGTCCGACTTCCAAGAGAAGGATATCGTCTTCGGCGGCGATAAGAAGCTCGCGAAGATCATGGATGAGATCCAGGAGCTGTTCCCGCTGAACAACGGCATCACCGTTCAGTCGGAATGCCCGATCGGCCTCATTGGCGACGACATCGAAGCGGTGTCGAAGGCCAAGTCGAAGGAATATGATGGCAAGACGATCGTCCCGGTGCGTTGCGAGGGCTTCCGCGGCGTTTCTCAATCGCTGGGCCACCACATCGCCAACGACGCGATCCGCGATTGGGTGTTCGACAAGATCGCTCCCGACTCCGCGCCGCGTTTCGAGCCGACGCCTTATGACGTCGCCATCATCGGCGACTACAACATCGGCGGCGACGCCTGGTCGTCACGCATCCTGCTCGAAGAAATGGGCCTGCGCGTGATTGCGCAGTGGTCGGGCGACGGCAGCCTCGCCGAACTGGAAGCGACGCCGAAGGCGAAGCTGAACGTTCTGCACTGCTACCGGTCGATGAACTATATTTCGCGCCACATGGAAGAAAAATACGGCATTCCGTGGTGCGAATACAACTTCTTCGGCCCGAGCAAGATCGCCGAGTCGCTGCGCAAGATCGCCAGCTATTTCGACGACAAGATCAAGGAAGGCGCCGAGCAGGTTATCGCGAAGTATCAGCCCTTGATGGACGCGGTGATCGCCAAATACCGTCCGCGTCTGGAAGGCAAGACGGTCATGCTGTTCGTCGGCGGCCTCCGTCCGCGTCACGTGATCGGCGCCTATGAAGACCTCGGCATGGAAGTCGTCGGCACGGGCTATGAATTCGGCCACAACGACGACTATCAGCGCACCGCCCAGCATTACGTCAAGGACGGAACGCTGATCTACGACGACGTGACCGGCTACGAATTCGAAAAATTCGTCGAGAAGATTCAGCCCGATCTCGTCGGCTCCGGCATCAAGGAAAAATACGTCTTCCAGAAGATGGGCGTGCCTTTCCGCCAGATGCACAGCTGGGATTATTCGGGCCCCTACCATGGCTATGACGGTTTCGCGATCTTCGCGCGGGACATGGACATGGCGATCAACTCGCCGGTCTGGAAAATGACCAAGGCGCCGTGGAAGACCGAGGAACTGCCGCTGCTCCAGGCCGCGGAATAAATCAGCGCCGGCGCGTCGCGAAGGCGCGCGCCGGCTCCCCCAAATGCATGACGCGAGGGTTCGACCATGCCGCAGAGCGCAGAACACGTCCTAGACCATTTCGACCTCTTTAGAGGTCCAGAGTACCAGCAGATGCTGGCGAACAAGAAGAAGATGTTCGAAAACCCGCGCGATCCGGCCGAGGTGGAACGCGTTCGGGAATGGGCCAAGACCCCCGAATATCGCGAGAAGAACTTCGCTCGCGAGGCGTTGACCGTCAATCCGGCCAAGGCCTGCCAGCCGCTCGGCGCGGTCTTCGCCGCCGTCGGCTTCGAGCAAACGATACCCTTCGTTCACGGGTCGCAGGGCTGCGTCGCCTATTACCGCAGTCATCTGTCGAGACACTTCAAGGAGCCGAGCTCCTGCGTCTCGTCGTCGATGACCGAGGACGCGGCGGTGTTCGGCGGCCTCAACAACATGATCGACGGCCTGGCCAACACCTACAATATGTACAAGCCGAAGATGATCGCCGTCTCCACCACCTGCATGGCGGAAGTCATCGGCGACGATCTGAACGCCTTCATCAAGACCTCGAAGGAGAAGGGTTCGGTTCCGGCGGAATACGACGTTCCCTTCGCTCATACCCCTGCCTTCGTCGGCAGCCACGTCACCGGCTACGACAATGCGTTGAAGGGCATCATCGAGCACTTCTGGGACGGCAAGGCCGGCACGGCGCCCAAACTCGAGCGCACGGCGAATGACAAGATCAACTTCATCGGCGGCTTCGACGGCTACACGGTCGGCAACATGCGCGAAGTCAAGCGCATCTTCGGCTTGATGGGCATCGACTACACAATCCTCGCTGACAACAGCGAAGTCTTCGACACGCCGACGGACGGCGAGTTCCGCATGTATGACGGCGGCACGACGCTGGAAGAAGCCGCGAGCGCGATCAACGCCAAGGCGACGATCTCGATGCAGGAATATTGCACCGAAAAGACGCTGCCGCTGATCGCCGCGCATGGTCAGGAAGTCGCCGCCTTCAATCATCCGATCGGCGTCTCTGCGACTGACAAGTTCCTCATGACCCTGTCGCAGATCACCGGCAAGCCGATCCCCGAAGAGCTGGCGCGTGAGCGTGGTCGTCTCGTTGACGCGGTGGCCGATTCAAGCGCGCATATTCATGGCAAGAAATTCGCGATCTACGGCGATCCGGATCTGTGCCTCGGCCTCGCCGGTTTCCTTCTGGAGCTTGGCGCCGAGCCGACGCATATCCTCGCAACGAATGGCGGCAAGGCCTGGGCGGAGAAGGTGCAGAAGCTGCTCGACTCCTCGCCCTTCGGTCAGAATTGCCACGTCTATCCGGGCAAGGATCTCTGGCACATGCGTTCGCTGCTCTTCACCGAGCCGGTGGATTTCCTGATCGGCAACACCTACGGCAAATATCTCGAGCGCGACACCGGCACGCCGCTGATCCGCATCGGCTTCCCGATCTTCGATCGCCATCATCACCATCGCTATCCGGTGTGGGGTTATCAGGGCGGCCTGAACGTTCTGGTGTGGATCCTCGATCGCATCTTCGAATCGATCGACGCCACCACCAATGTCCCGGCGAAGAGCGACTATAGCTTCGACATCATCCGCTAAGACGACGTGGCTCCCGCCCTAGGGCGGGAGCCGCAACTTGCTCGCAGTAGCGCTGTCGCAACGTGAGGGAGAAGAGGCATGAGTTCGCTTTCGGCCACGATCCAGGACGTTTTCAACGAGCCGGGCTGCGGCAAGAACGCGAACAAATCGGAAGCCGAACGCAAGAAGGGATGCACCAAGCAATTGCAGCCCGGCGGCGCGGCCGGCGGTTGCGCCTTTGACGGCGCCAAGATCGCTCTTCAACCACTCACCGACGTCGCCCATCTCGTGCATGGCCCGATCGCCTGCGAGGGCAATAGCTGGGACAATCGCGGCGCGAAATCCTCCGGCTCCAATCTGTGGCGCACCGGCTTCACCACCGACATCAATGAGACCGATGTGGTCTTCGGCGGCGAGAAGCGACTGTTCAAATCCATCCGCGAGATCATCGAGAAATATGATCCGCCGGCGGTCTTCGTCTATCAGACCTGCGTGCCCGCAATGATTGGCGACGACATCGACGCGGTGTGCAAAGCGGCGCGCGAGAAATTCAACAAGCCGGTCATACCGATCAACTCCCCCGGTTTCGTCGGGCCGAAAAATCTCGGCAACAAGCTCGCGGGCGAAGCGCTGCTGCAGCATGTGATCGGCACCGAAGAGCCGGAATATACGACGCCCTATGACCTCAATATCATCGGCGAATACAATCTTTCCGGAGAATTGTGGCAGGTGAAGCCGCTGCTCGACGAACTCGGCATTCGTATCATGGCCTGCATCTCCGGCGACGGCAAATATAAGGAGGTCGCCTCTTCGCATCGCGCCAAGGCCGCGATGATGGTTTGCTCGAAGGCGATGATCAATGTGGCGCGCAAGATGGAGGAGCGCTACGGCATCCCCTTCTTCGAAGGCTCCTTCTACGGCATTGAGGACAGCAGCGACTCGCTGCGCGAAATCGCGCGCATGCTGATCGAACGCGGCGCGCCGGCCGAGTTGATGGAGAGAACCGAGGCGCTGATCGCGCGCGAAGAGGCCAAGGCCTGGGCGGCGATCGCCAAATACAAGCCTCGCTTCCAAGGCAAAAAAGTGCTGCTGATCACCGGCGGCGTCAAATCCTGGTCTGTCGTCGCCGCGCTGCAAGAAGCGGGTCTCGAACTCGTTGGCACCTCCGTCAAGAAGTCGACCAAGGAGGACAAGGAGCGCATCAAGGAGCTGATGGGTCAGGACGCCCACATGATCGAGGATATGACGCCGCGCGAAATGTACAAGATGCTCAAGGATGCGCGCGCCGATATCATGCTCTCGGGCGGCCGCTCGCAGTTCATCGCGCTGAAGGCGTCGATGCCCTGGCTCGACATCAATCAGGAGCGGCATCACGCCTATATGGGCTATGTCGGCATGGTGAAGCTCGTCGAAGAGATCGACAAGGCGCTTTACAATCCCGTTTGGGCGCAGGTGCGCAAGCCCGCGCCTTGGGAAAAGTCGGGCGACAATTGGCAGAGCCGCGCGATGGCGCAGGCGGAAGCCGAGGCGGCGGCGCTCGCGGCCGATCCGGTGAAGGCGGAAGAGGTTCGCCGCGCGAAAAAGATTTGCAACTGCAAGAGCGTCGAACTCGGCGTGATCGAAGATGCGATCATCGCGAGCAACCTCTCCACGGTCGAGGGCGTGCGCGACGCGACGAACGCCTCAGGCGGCTGCGGCGCCTGCGCCGTGCGCATCGAGGAAATTCTTGAGCGGATGGTCTCGGCGTCTCACGCGATCGCGGCGGAGTAACGCAATGGCGACCGTCACCGTCAGCAAGAAGGCCTGCTCGGTTAACCCGCTCAAGATGAGCCAGCCGATCGGCGGCGCCCTCGCATTCATGGGACTACGGGGCGCGATGCCGCTCCTGCACGGCTCGCAGGGCTGCACGTCTTTCGGCCTGGTGCTGTTCACGCGGCACTTCAAAGAAGCCATACCGATGCAGACGACCGCGATGAGCGAAGTCGCGACGGTCCTCGGCGGCTATGAAAATGTCGAGCAGGCGGTGCTCAATATCTACAACCGCACCAAGCCGGAGATCATCGGCATTTGTTCGACCGGCGTCACCGAGACGAAGGGCGACGACGTCGACGGCTATATCAAGCTTATTCGTGAAAAAAACGCGGCGGTCGCGCATCTGCCGATCGTCTATGTGTCGACGCCCGACTTTAAGGACGCCTTCCAGGACGGCTGGGAAAAGACGGTGACGCGCATCGTCGAGACGATGGTCGAGGCGCCAAGGAGCGCCGCACGCCGCGATCCGACAAAAATCAACGTGCTGCCAGGCTGTCACCTGACGCCCGGCGACCTCGATGAATTGCGCACGATCATCGAGGATTTCGGCTTGGAGCCGACCTTTCTGCCGGATCTCGCCGGTTCGCTTGACGGCCACATACCGGACGATTTCACCCCGACGACGATCGGCGGCGTCGGCGTCGAAGAAATTTCGATGATGGGTCAGGCCGGCTGGACGATCGCGATCGGCGCCCAAATGCGGCGCGCCGCCGAAGCCATGCAGCAGAAGACCGGCGTTCCGTTCCGGTTGTTCGAGCGGCTGTGCGGGCTTGAGGCCAATGATGCGCTGATGTCGTTCCTGACGGAGATCAGCGGCCGGCCCGCGCCGATGAAATATCGTCGCCAGCGCGGCCAGCTCGTCGACGCGATGCTGGACGGTCACTTCCACATCGGCGGCCGCAAACTCGCGGTCGGCGCCGAGCCGGATCTGCTCAATGAGATCGGCGGGCTGCTGACCGAAATGGGCGCGCAATTGCTTGTCGCGGTGACGACCACGCAATCGCCGGTGCTCGAACGTCTGCCGACCGAAGAGGTGCTGATCGGCGATCTCGAAGACCTGGAGAATTTGGCGAAGGCCAAGGACTGCGATCTGATGGTCACCCATTCGCATGGAAGGCAAGCCGCTTCTCGCTTGAAGATCCCCTTCTTTCGCATGGGCATTCCGATGTTCGACCGTCTCGGCGGCGGCCATCAACTGATGGTCGGCTATCGCGGCGGGCGCGATCTGATCTTTGACATCAGCAATCTGTTGATGGCCGATCACGAGGAAAACCACGAACCGACACCCGACAGCTGGCGCGATGGCGTCGGCCCGTCGCACGCCGCAACCTCGCACTAGGGGCGACAACGGAGGCGCTATGAAAGTCGCATTCGCAACCCAGGATTTGAAACGCGTCGACGCGCATTTCGGCTGGGCCAAGAACATCGCGATCTATGAGATCGGCCCGGAAGGCTACGAATTCGTTGAGGCCATCCAATTCGACGGCGATCTCAAGGAAGACGGCAATGAGGACAAGCTCGCGCCGAAGATCGATGCGATCAAGGATTGCGCCATTCTCTACGTCGCGGCGATTGGCGGGTCTGGCGCGGCGCGAGTCGTCGCCAACAACATTCATCCGATGAAGGTCAATCAACCGGAGGCCATCTCAGATCTCCTGGACAAGCTCCAGGAAGTGTTGAGAGGCGTGCCGCCGCCATGGCTGCGCAAAGCGTTGACCAAGGGAAAAGAGCGCGTGCTCGATTTCGAAGAGTGAGGAACGCCCATGTCTGAACCTACCGCCGTGCTGGAGAAAACTTCGGTTTCCGAGCTTCCCTTCATGAAGGAGCTCATCAAGATCTGGCGCGCCCAGGACACGCATGGGACCTGGGAGACGAAGTCCGACCTCGATCTCTTGGCCCCCTATGTCCTCGACAAAGAGGCGCGCCGCGCGCTGCCGATCATTGGCGATCCCGACCCCGAGACGATCTGGCGGATGGAGCTCTTCTTCAACGCCGTTGCGCTCTCCATCGAACGCGCCACGGGCGTCATGATCTCGCCCATGCTGAAAATGAGTCACGAGGGCTTCGGCCGCATGGTGCTGATCGGCGGACGCTTGATCGTCGTGAACAAGCAGCTGCGCGACGTGCATCGCTTCGGATTCGACAGTTTCGAGAAGCTCGCGGCGGAAGGCGACAAATATGTTCAGTCTGGCGTCGAGATGATCGAAAAATTCCCGGACGTCGCAAAATACTGAGGTGAGCGATGAGTGAGATCGACGATCTGAAGGCCGAAATCAAAAAGCTTTCGGCGAAGGCCATGCAGGCCAAAATGGATCTGCATGATCTTTCGGAAGAACTGCCGATCAATTGGCCCACTATCCCCGAGGTCGCGCAAAAGGCGCATGAAGCTTTCGCCGAGCTGGAGAAGAAGCGCGCGAAGTTGAAGTCCCTGGAGACGGTCTAACTCGAGAAAGAAAGCATACGGCCATGTCACAAGCGACGCGCGATGGGCGCGATTGGTGTCCAGAATACCTTGTTGCGATCGATCCCGGTAAATGCATCGGTTGCGGACGCTGTTTCAAGGTGTGCGGTCGCGACGTGATGACGCTGAAAGGTCTCAACGAAGACGGCGAGCTGGTTGCGCTGGACGACGATGAGGACGAAGAAGTCGAAAAGAAAATTATGGTGATGAATGATATCGGCGCCTGCATCGGCTGCGGCGCCTGCGCGCGTGTGTGTCCGACCAATTGTCAGACCCATGCGGCGGAAGATGTAGCGCTGGTCTGAGTAAGAAAATGCGAGCCTCCGTGCAGGAGGCTCGCAACATAAAGCCCAAATCGCGCTACTCGATTCCCTGCTCGCGCGCCTTCCACATGGCGGCGATGCGGAAGCGCTCGGCGATCGCGATCGGATCGGCCAGCATCATCGCCTGAGCGTCGGCGAGCGCCTTCCTGACGGTCGCGGTCTCTTCCGCGTTCAGCGCCACGCGGCCGGCGACATGGGTCGCGTCCGGCATGATCGACCAGATTTTTCGCTTCGCTGGGTGCATCTTCACTTCTGTGAGATCGACAGCTTCGAGAACGCCGTCAAGATAGAGCGCAAAGCCCTTCACTTCGAGTTTTCGTCCGTCTTCAGTGATCTTCACGAGAGTCGTCATCGTCACTCTTCCTGTTGCGCGAGCCAGCCATAGCCGCCCTGATCCCAAAGTTGGGCGAGCAGCCTATCTGCATTCCAATCGGGAAATTGAATCTTCAATTCCTCATAGTCCTTGAGAAAGCGCGCGGCGTCGTCGTCGCGCAGCTCGGCGATCATGCCGTCGGCCTTGTTGTGGAGCGTGAAGCGCGTCCGATCGGCCGCGGCGGAGAGAGCATATTCGTCTCCCGTTTCGAGCTCATGGTCGTCGCGAACGCTCACACGCTGCACTCCTTGTTAAGCCGCGGCCGCCGCCGCTTGGTCGGCGCGCTCCCATTCCGCCCATGATCCGTCGTAGACCGGGACATCGGTCCGTCCGAGGAGATAGAGCGCCAAGGCGTCCATGCAGGACGTCATGCCCGAAGCGCAGGTGGTCACGATCGGCTTGCTAAGATCGACGCCGGCTGACTCGAACCGCGCGCGCAACGCCTCGGGGTCGAGGAGCACGCCTGTCTGCGGATCGACCAGATCGGCCCAAGGCACGTTCACGGCGCCCGGAATATGTCCGAGTTTCTTGAAGGGAAAGACATCGGTCTGCGAGCCGTCGAATTTGCCTGGTCCGCGCCCATCGACGATCTGCTCGCCGCCGTTCGCGACAGCGCTCTTCACTTGATCGAAATTCCGCACGAGTTCCGGCTTGAAGGTCGGCGTGAAGGTCCTGGGCTGCGGACGCACCGGCGACATTTCAGTAGGATGTTTGGCGGCCACCCATTGGTTGAATCCGCCATCGAGCATCGCGACATTGTCGTGGCCGAAGACGCGGAACATCCACCACACGCGCGCCGCCGCCGAACCGCCGAAGAGCCGGTCGTAGACGATCACGCGATCGCCGTCTCCGACGCCGAGCAGTCCGACTTTTTTGGCGAAGTCCGCTGCATCCGGCAGCATGTGCGGCAGATCGGAATTCGGATCGGCGACGTGATCGACGTCGAAATGGACGGAGCCCGGCAAATGCCGGCCGCGATATTGATTGCGGCCGTCGAGATTGGTGCTCGGATGGTGCCATGTGCAGTCGAGAATGCGAATGTCGCCGTCGCTCAGATGCTCGGCGAGCCATGCCGCGCTGACGAGCGCGCCGGTCAGGGGTTCAGCCATCGGTCGGACCTCTTGTCTGCAAGTTCACAATAGTCGCGCGTCCATGCGTCACGGGGCGACGGGAAGCGGATAGCCGGAACGCGGACGCGTGCCGTAATAGTCGGGCCGCTCGGGCCAGTCGCCCTGCTTGATGGTGAATTTGACCACCTTCACCGGGGCGCCGGGCGAGCAGGAGACCTCGGCGAATTTGATTTCGCGATCGCCGCTGCCGGCGGAAAAATCCGCGACCACCGTGCCGTCTGCCTTGCGGGCGCGCGCAAATCCGGGCGTGCCCGTCGTGGACGCCGGAACGGAATCGGCGACGAACAAGGGCGTCTCAACGCCGTCGGCGGAGGGGCCAAAGGCCGGCGAGGCGAAAGTAAAGACCGCCAGCACGCCACTGCGGTCGACCGCTATATCCGCCGTCGCGGGGCGCGCGACGGAGTAGACAGTCAACGTGCCGCCGCTCAGCAATTCCTTCAACTCGTCCGGCGCGCAGTTGGCGAATTCGGTGGCCAGATTCATCTTCGACTCCTTAGCTGTTCAACTCCAGCCGAGAGGTTCAAGTTTCATGCCATGATGACTTATAGTTTTTCGCGTTCGCGCGTCGCCGACTATCTTGCACATTAATTGCTATCCACTGCAGCGAACAGGGAGCGGACGACGCAACATGTTGGACGTGGCGATCATCGGCGGCGGTTTATGCGGTTTGGCGCTGGCGCGAAAGCTCCATCTGCGCGGACGAGAGGTTGCGATCTTCGAGGCGCGCGATCGGCTTGGCGGGCGAATTCTCACGGTCGCGCGCGGCGACGGCGGCGGCTTGGACCTCGGCCCGACGTGGTTTTGGCCGAAGACGCAGCCGCTGATCGCGCAACTCGTCAAAGACCTCGCGCTGCCGGACTTGGCGCAGCATGACGAAGGCGCCGTGCTGCATTTGCGCGAGGCCGAAAAAAGCGCCGAACGCATCGAAGACAAGCGCCTCTATGACGACGCGCGGCGTCTGCACGGCGGGATGGCGATCCTGGTGGAGGCTTTGGCCGGCGCATTGCCGGCGGCCAGCGTACATCTCGGTCACGAACTTGCGAGCCTGCGCGATTGCGGCGACCATGTCATGCTCGCTTTCAAGACGGGCGAAGAACCCATGGAGGTCGCGGCGCGCCGCGTCGTGCTTGCTCTGCCGCCGCGCTTGCTGCGCGAGACCGTTCGCTTCACGCCGGCTTTGGATGAGACGACGTACCAAGCCATGCTTGGCGCCGAGACCTGGATGGCGGCGCAGGCGAAGGTTGCAATGGAGTATCGCGACGCCTTCTGGCGCGAGCAGAATCTCTCCGGCTCCGCTTTCGTCACGCATGAGCAAGCCGTGATCGGCGAAATCTTCGACGCCTGCGACATGGCGGCGGGACTTCATGCGCTCGGCGGCTTTCTTGCCCTCGACGCCGACTTGCGCGAGTCCTTCGGCGTGGGTCTGCCGGTGCTGCTCGAGAGCCAAATCTGCAATGTCTTCGCCCGCAATGTCGAGCCATTGCACATTCACTATCAGGATTGGGCGAAGGAGCGGCTAACCTGCAGCGCGGCCGACCGCGCGCAGCAGGGCGGCGAAGGCACGCACGACGTGGCGAACCCTCTGTTGCGCCAGGCGCTGTGGGATAAGAAGCTGTTTCTCGGCGGTTCCGAAACCGCGGCGCGCAACGCCGGTTACCTGGAGGGCGCCTTGGACTCCGCGAGACGCATCGAGCGGGTCTTGGCGGCGATCGAGGCGAAAAAGGCGACCTCCGGCGACGCCCTCTTTGACGATATGCCGGTGAACGAGGCGAGTCTGGCGCGTTTCTCCGCTTGGGTGGACGCGCGCGCCGACGAGGTTTTCGAAAATTATCGCCGGCGGCTCAATCGCGCCCTGGCGTCGCAAGAGCGCGACAATCTCACGCAGGTGGCTGTGCTCGGGGCGATGGAGGAGGTGTTCCAGCAGGCGCTGAGCCTGTTGGCGACGCTGCCCTTCGACATGGACGACGTCGTGATCGAACGCGGCCGAACGGCGCTGACGCCGCGCATCCAAAAGCCCTTTGGCGACTTGCTGCAGTCGATCATGGACGACGTTGTCGCCTTCAACCAGACGTCCTGCGCCCTTTCCAATTTCCCGGGCGAACATAAATTGTCTCAGGATTACACTCGAGTCATCATGCAGGACATCGCCGCGGCCTGGCGGGAATTTTCGCTTGCGGCGAATGGACTGTTGCTGGCGAAGCGGCGCGAAGCGCAGGAGCAGGAGATGTCGCGATGAGCGAGCAGGGTACGACGATCGAGCGGGACGAGGCGGCGCCGGAAGTCGTCGTCTACGCCTTTTGCGCGATGAGCGACATTCCGAGTCAGAAGGCGCGCGGCTTCAACCTCGTGCGGATTGACGACAACGGCGAAGAGAAGCCGTTCCCGATCGTCGTCGTGCGCTGGGGCAAGCAAGTGTTCGGCTATCAGAACAAATGCCCGCACGACGGAGTCAATCTCGATTGGGAACGAAATACGTTCCTCGAGCCGAATTACGGCCTCCGCTTGATGTGCGGCAAGCACGGCGCGCTGTTCGAGCTTGGCACCGGCATGTGCATCGAGGGCCCGTGCAAGGGACGCGGCCTCGTTCCGGTCGATCTCGTGGTCGTCGACAATGACATCTGCGTCGTCGGCGTCAAATTGGCGGAAGACGTCGACGAAGACGCCGAGGAAGGGGAATGCGCAGGCGACTGATGCGGAGGAGATCCGGCTCCGCCTTTCCATCGGCCGAAAGGTCGCGCCGATGCGCGGAGCTGGACAGGGGGCGAAGGCCGCGCCCTCTCAACCTTCGCGATTGAAACTGTACTCTAGCGCGCGCCTCTCGCGCCCGTCTCCACGTTCTTGCGGCGCGCTCTCGCGCAGCGGACAGGAGCGGCGGGCCGCCGGGGCCGTCGGCCTAAACCGCCGACCCCCGGCTCCATGGCGTGCGTGTCAAACCGGGCGGTTTTCGTTGCGGTTCTTGACTGGCTCCATACGCTCGACGCCTTGCTGATAAGCGATGACTTCGTATGCGTCGTTGAAGTTCAGCGCGGTGTCGAGAAGAACGTCGAGCTTGCCGCCGGTGTCGAGCTTCTTGATGTCGTTCTTGTCGACCATGGCGAGATCCATCATCTCTTTCCAAACCGTCGACTCGTCGCAGGGCAGCACATTGTATGTGATCTCGCCGAGCTTGACGCGGAATTTCGCGAGCAGGTCGATATTGTTGCAGAACATGAAGTAAGCGCCAGTCGGCGAGAGAAGATCGCCGATCACTTCATGGGCGGCTTCGAGATAGGCGAAATTATGCAGATAGCCGGCGAGGATCGGGATCGTCGCTTCGCCTTCGTTCGCGTAGGTGAGCACCTGCTCGATGCTAAAGTCCGGCGGCCGCTTCTCGTCCGCCACCTGCGCCTGGAATTTGAGCGCGATATCGCCCCGAAAACCGAAACGTCCCGGCTTGCCGGTCGGCCCCTTAAGCACTGCGTTGAGCAGGCGGCCCTCCCGATCCAGCCGAGCAAGGGCAGTCTTCTCAATTTGAGTCATCGACAGTTCTCCGCTTTGCAATCCGTACGCAGCATCCGCGCGGGGGATCCTTCGTCACGCCGCGCCTCATGCAAAAACTTCGCCGCAGTTTCGCTGCGTCCCTGGCGCGATCGGCGCGATGGAAGCGACACGGAGCGGCGAGCTATGTACGAAACATGACAAAACCACCCGATATTCCGCGGCTCGCGGGCTGTTTAGCGCGCGATTGTCGCGGCACATGAATTGCTTTGAGTGAGGCAGCCGCATTTGGATACTGGAAGAGCGAC
This sequence comes from Methylocystis sp. SC2, assembly GCF_000304315.1. NCBI lineage: Bacteria > Pseudomonadati > Pseudomonadota > Alphaproteobacteria > Hyphomicrobiales > Methylocystaceae > Methylocystis > Methylocystis hydrogenophila. The sequence goes on from NC_018485.1 coordinate 2,726,881, forward strand.
ATGATCAACCTGACCGACAGCGCCCTAAATGCAGTGCAGACGGCTATTTCCAGCGCCGCCGATCCCGTCGATGGGCTGAGAATCATGGTGGAGGCCGGCGGCTGCGCTGGCTATCAATACAAAATGGGCCTCGTGCGCGAAGCCAGTCCCGACGACACGGTGATTGAGCGCAGCGGGGTCAAGGTGTTCATTGATAACACCAGCCACGAACTCCTGACGGGCACGACCATCGACTATGTCGTCGCGGTGCAGGGTTCGGGTTTCACCTTCGACAATCCGAACGCGCAATCGAGCTGCTCCTGTGGCAAGTCGTTCGGATAGGTTCGGCCCGACTTCACAATTCATGAGAGCGCGTCCGCGGGACTGCGTTGCGGAGGACGAAGCTATGCTGCACGACGATCAGAAGAACGAAGAGGCCGGCCAGCTCGAAACGGCCCTGTCGCCGGAGCGCGAGCAGGTCATTCGCGCCGTCATCGACGAGATTCGTCCCAATCTGCGCCGCGACGGCGGCGATTGTGAGCTCATCGAGATTTGCGGCAACAAGATCATGGTGCGCCTCACGGGCGCCTGCGTGCTCTGCAAATTGAGCAGCGCGACGCTCGAGGGCATCCAGGCCAAGCTGATCGAAGAGCTCGGCGAATTCGTGCGGCTGGTGCCTGTGCCGGGCGCGGCGGCGCGTCTTTGAGCGAGAGTGCCGATGCGGCGCGTCTATCTCGATAATAACGCGACGACGCGCACCGACCCCGAGGTCGTGGCGAAGATGCTGCCGTTTTTTAGCCAGGAATTCGGCAACGCTTCGTCATCGCACGGCTTCGGCGTCGAGGTCTCGGGCGCGGTCCGGGAGGCGCGGCGCAGCGTGCAGGCGCTGCTCGGCGCGGCGCATGATCACGAAATCGTGTTCACCTCGGGCGGTACGGAATCCGACAATGCGGCGATTTTGGCGGGGCTCGCGGCGCGCGAGGGTCGCGACGAGATCGTGACCACCGCCGTCGAGCACCCCGCGATCCTGTCGCTCGTCGAGCATCTGCAAGAAACGCGCGGCGTCGCCGTCCATCTCATTGGCGTCGACGCGCGCGGGCGCATCGATCTTGACGCCTTTCGCGCGGCGCTGGGGCCGAAGACCGCGATCGTCTCGGCGATGTGGGCGAACAATGAAACCGGCACGCTGTTTCCCGTCGCAGAATTGGCGCGTCTCGCGCATGAGGCTGGCGCGCTGTTTCACACCGACGCCGTGCAGGCGGTCGGTAAGATTCCGATCGATCTGAAAACGACGCAGATCGATTTCCTCTCGCTTTCCGGACATAAGCTGCATGGCCCGAAGGGAATCGGCGCGCTTTATGTGCGTAAGGGGACGAAATTCGCTCCGTTCCTTCGCGGCGGCCATCAGGAACGGGCGCGCCGCGGCGGGACAGAGAATACGCCGGGGATCGTTGGACTGGGGGCCGCCGCCGAATTGGCGCGAACGCGCCTGGACGAAGACGCCGCCCATATCGCGGCTTTGCGTGACAGGCTCGAATGCGGCGTCACGCAGCGGATCGGCCAATGTCAGGTTTCGGGCGACGTCGACAATCGGCTCGTCAACACATCCAATATCGCCTTTTCCGACATAGAGGGCGAAGCGATATTGACCCATTTGGATCGCGTCGGCATCGCCGCTTCGACCGGTTCGGCCTGCACGGCGGGATCGACAGAGCCTTCGCATGTGCTGCGCGCGATGAATGTGCCGGAAGAGGCGTTGCATGGCGCGATACGCTTCTCCCTGTCGCGAGAAAACACGATTGAAGAGATCGACGATGTGCTGGAGACGCTGCCCGGCATCGTCGCCAAGTTAAGGGAAATCGCGCGGGCGTCGCGCCATACGGAAGCGCAGCTGCTCTCGAACTAGCGCGGGCGCGATGACCGCGCCAAAGGAGTCGATGTAATGAAGATCATGATCCGCCGTTCGCCAGAGACCGGCTTGTCGATCTACGTCCCCAAAAAGGATTTGGAAGAGCCGATCGTCGAATCCGAGCACGAGAGCCTGTGGGGCGGCTGGATCAAGATCGCCAATGGCTGGGTTCTCGATCTGCCCGAAATGGCGGCCGGCACTTCGCTCCCGATAACGGTCAATGCGCGCAAGCGCGGCGAAGCGGAGTGAAAGCGATGAACGCGCCATTTGACAGCTATGCCATCCTTGAAGGCGAGAAGGCCGAAGAGGCGCTCGGCAAAATCGCCGCTGAGCTGAAGACGGGGACCGTCATTCCCTATATTGGTCCTGGGTTGACGCAGCTCTCGCCAACCGAGGCGCCGATGACGCCCGAAGCGCTCGCCGCGTTTTTCGGGACCAAGGTGGCGCTGCCCAAACGCGCCAAGGGCAACGCCTGGGCGAGCGCGCAGCACATCGAGAACATGAAGCATCGTTCGACTGTCTCGACGTTGATGTCGCAAGCCTTCAACGACAGCATCGCGCCGACGCCGCTGCATGTCTATCTTGCGTCGCTGCAGTTGCCCATGATCGTTGACAGCTGGTACGACGCGACGATGCGGTCGGCGCTCGAAGGCCGTAGCGACTGGGGCGAGATCCAGGGCATCACCCGCGCCGGCATTGGCGAGGACCGCTGGTATCGGTTCTACGAAGCCGACGGAACGGAAACCACCAAGGAAAAAGCCGACGCCTGGAAGACCGTTCTCTACAAGCCGCATGGCAGCATTGCGCCCGCCAATAATTTTCTGATCTCCGACGCGGATTACGTCGAGGTGCTGACAGAGATCGATATTCAGACGCCCTTGCCCGAGGCGGTCAAGAATCGCCGGTCCGAGCGCAGTTTCCTGTTTGTAGGCTGTCGCTTCCACGATCAATTGTTGCGCACCTACGCCCGGCAGATCATGAAGCGCTCGACGACGACGCATCACGCCATCGTCGATCCGGCCGTGCTGACGAAAAACGAGCTGAAATTCCTCACGATCCAGGGAATCATACCGATCGCGCTGCCCATCGATCGCGCTTGCGAGATCCTGATCCGCTAAAGGATCGCGCCTTACGCTCACGCCTGGCGCGGCGGCTCGCGTGCCGCCAAAGCGCGAAAGCGATTCCGATCGCATGGAATCATGTGATCGATGAGGAATCGCTCAAATCGAAATGTTGGAGCAGGTTTCATCGAAAAAGTTGGTCAGCCTTTTCGGAACCTGCTCTAAGTGAATTCGAGCGCGTCGGCGGTAGATGCATGGCCGAAACTGCCACGCCTTCAGCATTGATGCGCAGCCAAATCAATTTCGAAGGATGTTGCATTTTTTACATTCATTCTTGAATGCCGCGTCGCGCTTGTCGGCAAAGGCACATCGCCGGAAGGCCGCTTCGGTTAATCTCTTCCTATTGCAGCGTGGCACGCATGTTGCCTCTTGTCTGGCGTAGCGACAAACGCCGCATTCCGGCCATCACGTCGTTCGACGGCGCCGACCCAGGTCGATAACGAGACCGATTCCCGGCGGCTTGAGCAGCGTGCAACTGCGGGCCGACAGCACGGAAGAACACAGCGATGAGCAACATCGTTCGCGACAGCGAAGTTTGTGAACTGACTGCGCCGCCCGTCTTTTCCTTCGGCGAGAAAGTGAAGGCCAAACGTACGATCCGCAACGACGGGACATACGCCGGCAAAGAGATCGGCGAGGTTCTCGCGAAGAAAGGCGAGGAAGGCTACGTCGTGAGCATCGGCACGTTTCTCCAACAATTCTACATCTACGGCATCGAGTTCACCGAAAGCGGCAATCGAGTCGGCATGAAGCGCAAGGAGCTCGAGTCGGCTAATCCGCGCGACGACGTCGATTTGCCGCTGCCCTGAGGAGTGTGAAGGTGTTCGAACCGCGACTGCCGAAATATCAATGGGGTCAGAGAGTGAAGACGCTCGTCGATCTCGTCAATGATGGGAGTTATCCCGACGCGCAACCGGAGGCGCTGCTCGTCGCCACCGGCGGCCTGGGCGAAATCGTGCAGGTCGGATCGCATACGGACACGAATACGCCGATCTACCTCGTGGAATTTCCCGACGGCCGCGTCGTCGGTTGTCTCGAGGAAGAGATCGCGCCGTTGTAAGAGGAGCGACGGCGAGCATGCGATCGACGGTCACGACATATGGTGGCGCCGCATCGGCTCAGCCGAATGAATTCGACTACAAGCGCATCGTGCGCGCGTTGGAACAACGGCGACGCTATCGCTACGTCACGCCGGTCGTGCTGAAAACTGCGAACGGCTATCGCATTCAGAGCCCTTGTTGTTCGCGGAACGTCGATCCCGACGGGGGCGTCATCGACATCGCCTTGTTGCTCTTCGACGAACGCAAAGGCAACTGGCGCCTTCTTCGCAAGGACCATGCAGTCGGCGTCTGGGAGCTGGACAGCGAATTTCCACGTCTTGCGGAGTTGCTCGACCATCTCAAAGAAGACGCCGAGCGGCGTTTCTGGCAGTGAGTTCGATCTCGACAGGGGATAGATGATGGCGATCAGCGACGTGGAATTGACGGAGATCGAAAGACTGCTCGGGGCCGAGGCGACGCCGGCGCTTTCGGAGCTGCGCGCGAAATTCTCCCATCTCTCCTGGACGCGCTGCGACGTGTCGGACGTGATCGAAACGCCCTTCCGCAGCTTCACGACCTGCGACGTGCATTTGCTCGACGGCGCCGATCATTGCGTGACGGTGACCGACGATCCGGCGCGCGCGACCGGCGTTATCGTCGCCTTTCGGGGGAGTTTGCGATGAACGCGCGGGCCGAAGTGGACGACAAATTCGATGCGAAGCCGCCGGCGCCGGCCGAGGCTTCGGGCGGCGATCTCATTCCGCTTTCCGACCCCGACATCACGCTTGACGACATCGCCGCGGTCGAAGCGGTGCTGCGCTCCAGCCGCTTGTCGAGCGGCCCGGTGATGGAGGCTTTCGAAGCCGCCTTCGCCGCCTATCTTGGGCGCAAATACGCCGTGGCCGCGCCAAGCGGCACGATGGGGCTGCTGCTCGCGCTCGCAGCCTATGAGATCGGTCCGGGCGATGAAGTGATCGCCTCTCCGCATTCCTTCCGCGAAACCGTGCATGCGATCGCGCTCGCCGGCGCCAAGCCGGTGTTCGCCGACATCGATTATTGGTCCGGCGTCATCGCGACCGGCAAGATCGAGGCGCTGATCACCGACAAAACGCGCGCGATCGTGGCGAGCAACACCAACGGCCATCCGGCGCAATGGGCGGAGCTGCGCGAAATCGCCGACAAGCATCGGCTCGTGCTGCTCGAAGACTCGACCGAAGCCATCGGCTCGAAATACAAGGGCGCGCTTGTCGGCACCTTCGGGGACGCATCGGTGTTCGACTTCTCGCAGCCCGGCCCGCTTGTCTGCGGCGAAGGCGGGATGGTGGTGACCGACGACATCGACGTCGCCGTGGCGATGCGGCGCTTCCGCGCGCATAAACCGAGCGAGAGAGCGTCGGTCGTGGTGGGCTCCAGCGCGCCCTATCAGGCGGCGATGAGCGACATGAGCGCGGCGCTGGGCATGGCGCAGCTGCGAAGGCTGGAGGAGATCCTCGAGAAACGCAAGCTCATCGAGCACTACTACTTCAAGCACGTCAAATCCTTCGAAGGCATCAAGGATCCCTTCATCGGGCCAGAGGTCGACGAGGTGCACTGGTTCCTTTACGTCGTTCATCTCGGCACGCGCTTCAGCAAATCCAGCCGCGACTCGATCGTCGAGGATTTGCTCGTCGAAAAGGTGGAAGCCGCCGCCTACAGCAATCCCTTGCACACGCAGCGGCGCTATTTCGACTACGGCTATCGTCGCGGCAGTTTTCTCGTCGCCGAAAAGGTTTCGGACCGCGCCGTCGCGATGCCGTTCCACGTCCATCTGCAAGAGCGCCAAATCGCATTCATCGTGCAGACGATGAAGGAAGCGTCGATCAACGTCGGCGCCGGCGCCGCCATTTACTAATCGTCTAGATCCCAACCAGGAGTACAGAAATGCCGACCGTAACCATCATGCCCTCCGGAAAGACGGTGGACGCCGCCGAGGGCGCCACCTTGCTGCAGATCATCATGTCAAGCGGCGAGGAGATCAATCACAAATGCGAAGGAAAGGCGCAATGCGGCTCGTGTCACATCTACGTGCATGAAGGCCGCAAGGGCATTTCGAAGATCGCGCGCGAGGAGAACGAAAGGCTCGACACGATTGTCGGCATTGGCTCGAAGTCGCGCCTGGCGTGCCAGGCGAAGATCCTCGGCACGGAAAACATCAAGGTCGAACTGCTCGGTTTCGCGTCGGGCCTATAAGGAGGAGGGAGAAATGTCTTCCGACATCGTCATGCTTCATGTCCGCTTTGCGCCCGACGGCGGCGTCGTTGAAATCAGCGAGCGGCCGGCGCCCAATTCCGCGCAGGCCTGGTTCGACTGGATCAGTCTGAACGCGCCGGACGCCTATCAGGCGCTTTCCGGCGGTCGTGGCGTGTTCCGCATTCCTCGCGACAAGCTCGATGAACTGCGCGCCGGGATCGCCGCCAACACTGCGGCGGCCTGATCCGGCCCAGCGGGTCGCGCAAAATGATCCCTTCCGCGAAGGACGTCTCGCGGAAGGGAAGCTTGGTTTCAGGTCAGGAAGGTTTCGGCGAAACGGGCGCGTTTTTCGTCCGTGTCGAGACCCTTCGCAAGGGGCCATTTATTGTCGTAAAAAAGCGAATTGACGGCGCGGCTGACCTCCTTGCCGCGCAGATACCAGCGCGCCACGCCATCCGGAAAAATCACCGCCGGACCGTCTTCGCGATGCACTTGGCCGTCTTCGACGCTGATCTGCGTCCCGGCGTAGAGATAGCAGCCGGCAAGGCGCGAGAGATCGTCTTGATTGCGTTCGTCGACCTGGAGCATGACCACGTTTCGCCTCCGCTGATTAGCCATCGATCCATACGACGAAGCAATAATCGCGCTTGGCGGAGGGATCGGCAAGAATAATGCTTGTTCGCGACTTGGACGCTGCGCCAGGTCGATTGTCGCCTTTCAGACACTGTCGCGCGCCGAAAAGTCGGCCTGGAGCGCGCTGAGCGCGCGAGGCAGCGGATGGATGTCGGCGGAGAGTTTGGCATGCAGGACGATGTGAGTCTCTACGTCATTTGCGCGCTCGACAATCTGGTGCGCGGCCAAGCGACGCCCTTCAGCCTGTCGCGCGTCACGGATGAAGGTGAGACACGCCCCTTTTCGATTTTCGTCGTTCGAACCGAAAATGATCATTGCGTGGGCTATGTGAACATCTGCCCGCATCAAGGCTCCTGGCTCAACATCGGCGACGGCCGATTCTTTAGCGATGACGGTCAAAGGTTGCGTTGCGGCAGGCACAAGGCCGAATTCGACGTAGAAACGGGCGTGTGCGTCAAGGGGCCGTGCGTGGATAAAATGATCGAGCCGGTCGCGCTCGTCGTGATGGATGGCGACGTTTGCCTGTGCGGCGTTAAACTCGCCGAAGAAGAGATTTCCGACGACGACGATCTGGATGAAACGATGGAGATCATGATCCATCCAGGCTGAGCGGCGCGGCGGATGGCAAGTAATGAAAGGCGCCTGATGACTGTGGCTGAATTGATCGTGAAATTGGCGGAACTGCCGCAAGAGGCCGTGGTGCTGATCGACAGCGACGGCGGACTTTCTCGCGTCAGCGGATTGGATTTTGTCGAGGGCCAAGGGCCTGGCGCCCCGGCGGAAGTCATTCTCGCGCCGAGCCTCGACGAATAAAGCTTCGCTTCCCGCCGGCGGGCGCCGGTGCGGTCACTCGGGGTTCGTTGAAATTTCTCCGTGCAGCGGTATTCCAAAGAACGCCTCGTCGTCGCCGCCCCATGCCTTATGCAGCGCGAAAGCTTCGCGCCACCGGATTTGCTCGGCTTCGGTCGCCGCGCGATGGGTCACTTTCCCGGCCGGCTTTTCGGCGAGGAGAAACGCCTTACCGTTGCGCAAGAATCGATTGAGGTCCTTCGTGTCGATCGGGCGCACAACGCAGCGCGGGTCTTCATCGATCAGAATGGTCGTCGGCAGCATGCGCACAGCTCCCGTTGCGATGGATCAAAAGCCTTCCGCCTTGCTTCCCCAGGGATGCGAGCCGGGGACGAGCGATGCCTTGATTCCCGCCTTTTCGATGTCGGCGAGGGTCTTGTAATAGGTGCCTTCATGCATGAGCGCGCCGCTCTTGGTCATGATCGCCACATAGCGCGCCACTGTATCGGCTTCGCATAAATAGCCGCCGCCCGGATCGCTCGTGCTGCGCGCATTGCCGTCCCAGTCGATGAAAAAACCTTCGACAGCCATGTTCCCTCTCGTGTTGATGTGCGGATCGCCGCATCGGCGGCAGCAAGTTTCTTGCCAAGGTCTTCGTCCGTGGAGCAGGGAACGAGACTTGCTTGCTGAGGGCGCGTTCGCGCGCAAAGCATCCAAACGCGCAATCGAAGGAGAAGCAGGTGGCTGACCTCGCGCATAGAAATGCGTCGCTTGACGACATGAAAGACCTTTGGGCCTTGATGCGGCAAACGGCCGCCGACATTCCGTGTTCGATCGAAAGCGAAAGCGATCAGGAGCGGGCGCTGACGGAGATCATGAAGTGCTGCACGGCCGAGTTCTCGCCGGTCGTTCTCGACGCGAAGCGCAATGTCGTCGGTGCCTTGCTCGCGCGTCGCGATGAACTCGATTGGGGTTTGCGTAACATTGAAACGATCAACGTCTCGCTGGCGGCGGTATCCGCCAGCCATCGCGAGGACGGCGCATTCAAAGTGCTGATCGACGCGATATTGAAGCGCAATGCGCCGGTCTATGTCGAAGTGAAAGCCGGCGACGCGCAGGGGTTGGCCGCGGAGCTCAAAGGCTGCGGCTTCTCCTTGACGAAGACGGAAGACGGCGCAGAACTCTATAAATGGGAGCCGGCGGCGGAAGCCAAAGCCGCCTGAACATCGCTTCTAGCCGCGGGGCGGGCGTCTCGCGCCGCGCTCTAGGCGCTCTCGTCTTGCGCGCCATAATCGGCGTAGGCTTTTTCCAGCAAGGCGACACAGGTCTTCAGACGCTGATACTCCGCCTTGTCGACCAGGACATTCTCCGCATCCGACGCCGGGCCCGGCGTCGGTGGTTTGGCGGCCTGGATCGCCTCGAACATGGCGGCTTGCAGGCGGAAGATGCGCTCGCTGGCGCGTTCGAGATAGGGCAGCGGATTGGCGCGAATATTCGCCTCATGCAGCGCGTCGAGTTCCAGCAATTTGCCGAAGCGCCGCTCCGTGAGGCGGTTCGCTAAGCCAAAATCATGTTCGATGACGCTCATGATCGTCGCTCCTTGTTTGACCGGATCCTTGGCCCGTGGCTGCAATGGGCTTCGATCCGCGCTTCACGGCGCGCAATGCTTGGCTCGTCATTTGCACGGCTGACGCGTCGCTTAGGCGCATGGTTTTGCAAGGCGCGCGCCAACGGGGAGACGGCGGGATGAACGAGCTCTACGCGATTTGCCAGACGGGCGAGATCGAGGACGGCGACGCCGTCGGCTTCGTTCTGATGCGAATCGGAGAGACCGGCGAGCCAAAGCCATGGCCTATTCTGATCACGCGCAAAGGCAATAATTTCTATGGTTTTGAGAACGCCTGTCCACATGAGGGCGAGCGGTTGGACGCAGAGAAGGGGCGATTTCTCGACGAAGAGGGGAATTTCCTGACCTGCGGCCATCATCAGGCGCAGTTCGATCTCGACACGGGACATTGCTTCATCGGTCCCTGCCAGGGCAAGACGTTGCAGTCCATTCAAATCATAATCGACGACGGCGACGTGTGCTTCACCGGCGTGCAGCTCGCGGAGGAGGACGGCTTGGGTCTCGAAGAGCCCGACGAGGCTCCTGAAGTCATGATCACGTCTGACTGAGGCAAGACCGCTAGCTTCGATCATGTGTCTTGACGGAGCCTTCGAAAAGGCGCCGCCAACCTGCCTCACATCGGGGCCAATGTAGCTGCGAGCGATTTATTCGAACCGCGCAACCTGACGAGCCCTTGGTCGCCAAGCTCGCACTCAAATGACGTCGGTCGAAAATGGCGCCGCATGCGCCAAGGCGCTTGCGGCGAAGCGCGTCCTCACGCGTCCGGCGGACCCATGTCGTCGCCGCCCTTCTTCTTTTTCTTGTCGACTTTCGCCTGCGCATAGGAGCCGGAGTTCTTCAGCGCGATCGGCTTCTGGCCCTCGACATACTGCGAAATCCAAAACAAAGTGCGCTCGCGCGCGGATTGCGCGGCGGCTTCGTTGAAACTTTCCGCGGCGTCGAAGTTGAAGCCGTTGCGCGCCTCGGGATAGGAGAAGGCGCTGACGTCGGGTCGTTGGGCGCGAAATTGGATGATTTCTTCGATCGGCAACGACGGATCATTCTCGGGCAGGTGCAGCAGCGTCGGAATTTTCCGCTTCACCCAGCGTTCCTCTGAAATTCCGGCCGGATAATAGCCGATCGCGCAGGCGACGTCGCTGAGACGGTTGGCCGAAACATAGGCGAGATAGCCGCCCCAATCATAGCCGACGATCGCCACCTTGCCGACGCCCTTCACCGAGTCGACAGTGGCCTGAATGTCTTGCAGGGCCGTCGTGACGGAAGGACCGTCGCTCTCGCCCTCCTGAGGCGCAAGCGCTGGCGCGATCGCGACATAGCCCTCGGCCGCGAAGCCTTCGACTTCCTTTTGGAGATGTGGCGTGACGCCGTAGACGTCGGGCAGCACCACGACGGCGCCCTTGGGGGCCTCAGTGGGCTCGGCTCGATAGGCGGAAAAACTGCGCCCATCTCCGGAAGTGAGTTCGATCATGACGGCCTCGATGTGCAGCAAAGTGACGGAAGCTCTCGAACGAGAGACGGCGGAATCATGTCACGCCTGCACATCCCATTGCGAATATCATGCCTGCATGATGAGACGCATCGTTCGACGTTTAGCTAAGCGACTCTTGTCTCAAGGGACTCTCGGCTCAAGAGTCGAAAAATCCCAATTCCAGCTTCGCTTCGTCGCTCATCATGCGCTGATGCCACGGCGGATCGAACACGAGATTGATCTTTACGCTCCCGACGCCGTCGATCGCATCGACGGCCTTCTTCGTCATCCCGACCATTTCGCCGGCGACGGGGCAGCCGGGCGCCGTCAACGTCATGTCGATGTCGATATCGCGTCGATCGATAACGTCGATGCGATAGATCAGTCCCAGATCGTATATGTTCACCGGAATTTCCGGATCGAACACGGTCCGCAGCGCAACGACGACTTCTTCATAAAGCGCCTGCGCCTCGGGCGAGGAATCGCTGCGGCCGATGCGACTGTTCGGCTCGGAAAGCTGGGTCATGTCGCTTCGTGGCTCCATCTGAGTATCCTGCATGGCGAGAGTCGAATTCTCCATTGCGCGTAATCGACCAGCAAGTAAGGCGCCATTCAGCTTTGCTGAGGCTGGACTGAAATTTGCAATCATTCCACGTCCACGATCCGCGGCCTCATGGTTGAGCGCCTTCGTTTGCGAAGCGCATTTCTCACAGAGCGCCGTGTTACAATCCTCACAAAGGCTCGGTGCAGTATGTCGGATACGCCTGAAGAAGAATTTGAGCTGCCGCAACTTTACAAGCGACATGTCTTTGCTTGTTTCACGCAGCGGCCGCCGAACCATCCGCGCGGCAGCTGCGGTTCGCTCGGCGCGCAGCCGCTTTGGGAGCGACTCGGCAAACGCGTCGAAGCGGACGGCGGCGGCGAGATCGGCTTCACCTCCGCAGGGTGCATGGGCTTTTGCTCGGCGGGGCCGCTGATGGTGGTTTACCCAGAGGGCGTCTGGTATCGGCCGACGACGGCCGAAGACATTGACGAAATTTACGACTCGCATCTTAAGGGCGGCAAGCGCGTCGACCGCTTGGTGATGATCCTGTCGCGCTGAACACGCTCGAGCGTTCAGGACACCGCGCTGGAGGCTGCGAGCAACTCGCGCGCCTCCGCGTGGATGCGCCCCACCATCGACTTGAAGCCGTTGGAGCGCTGCGGCGTCAGATGTTCGCGCAGGCCGAGACGCTCGAATAAGGCGACAGGATCCGCCTTCAGAATTTCCGCGCCGGTCTTGCCGGAGCAGAGCGCCAGCAAGATTGCAACGAGGCCGCGCACGATATGCGCGTCGCTGTCGCCGCGGATCATCAACGCCGGTTCGCCGTCATTTGCGTTGCAAATCGTCGTCGCCAGCCAGACCTGGCTGGCGCAGCCGGAGACCTTATTCTGATCGTTCTTCAACGCATCGGGAAGCGGCTCGAGCATTTTGCCAAGCTCGATGACATAGCGGTAGCGGTCTTCCCAATCGTCGAGCAGCGAGAAGTTTTCGATGATGTCGTCGATCGTCGTCATGTTTCGACCATTCCTTCAGCTTTGAGCCGATCGCGGCGCTGGCGGGACGCGACGCGCAGCACGTGCAGGCATTCGATGTTCGCCGCGAGATCAAGCGCCGAAAATCCGTCGACATTCTCGTCCAGGGGATCTGCGCCCAGCGCAAGCAAGAGCGTCACGACCGCGGTCTTGCCCGCCGACGCCGCATAGATCAGCGCCGTCGAGCCGTCGGGATTGCGATGGTGAACATTGGCCCCGGCGGCGGAGAGCAGTTCGATGGCCCCCACGCTGTCCTGCTTGCACGCCAACCAAACAGCGTTGTTGCCGTCACGGGTCAGGGCGTGGAGATCCCCGCCCTCTGCGATGATTTCGCGCAGCGCCGGGACATTCGCCTCGGCCGCAGCTCGAAGAAGCGGCGTGAGGCCGTCGACGCCGACGGCGTTCACGCCTCCGGTCGGAAAGCCTTGCATCGTCAACCATTGCGACAACTGCGGGGTAATGCCGTCACTCCATCGCAGCGCCGACGAGACGTCGGCGTATTGACTAAAGCAGTCCCAATTGCACGAGCGGCTTGGCGCCGCCGCGCCCGAGCACCGTGTCGACCTTCTGCCGCACATTCTCGATCTTCAGTGGTTTCACCAATGTGCCATGCGCGCCATGTTTCATGGCGTCGACCGCGAGCGGCTCGTCAGCCTTGTCGCAGACGATCAATATGCGCACGCCGCCGAAGCGCTCCGCGAGTTCCGCAAGGACCGAGACGCCATTGCTCTTTAGAAAGGAAGCGCCGAACAGAACGACATCGGGCTTCAGCCAACCGACGCCCTTGTCATAGGCTTCCTGGATGCTGGCGATTTCGTGGGTTTCGATCTCGTCATGCAGCATGAACTGAAGCGCGGCCCGCACGATCTCGTCTTCGTCGAGGACGAACACCCGCCGTTGATCGACCGCCTTCGCGGTTTCGACGCCAATCTGCATTCCTGCTCCTTTCGAAGATACGCCGCCAAATGCCGTGCGGAAATAAGAAGCAAGCTCTGTTCCAAATGTCGCGGATCAACGCGCTGCGTGCGATGTTCTGTTCACAACAATGTCGCGACTGTCGGCTTCCTCCACATAAACAGCCGATGTGGGATGCGCTCATCGATTGATCAAATCACAATAAAACAAGGAACTAGACCCTAATGCCGCACTGGCACGGCCGTTGCTACCTGTCGAATGCGAGTGAGGGCTGAACGCACGCCTACGTTACGCCGAGCGATGTGTTCCTTCCCATAACCCGCGACCAGTTTCTGATGCATAGGAACTGCCCAGCATCTCTGGGTAGCTGTCGAAGGGCTCAAGAGGAGACAGACATGTCGTCACTACGGCAAATCGCATTTTATGGCAAAGGGGGCATCGGCAAGTCGACGACGTCCCAGAACACGCTCGCCGCTCTGGCCGAGATGGGTCATCGCATTCTGATCGTCGGTTGCGATCCGAAGGCGGACTCGACGCGCCTCATTCTGCACGCCAAGGCGCAGGACACCATCCTGAGCCTCGCCGCCAACGCCGGCAGCGTTGAGGACCTCGAAATCGAAGAGGTGATGAAGGTCGGCTATCGCGACATTCGCTGCGTCGAGTCCGGCGGTCCGGAGCCGGGCGTCGGCTGCGCCGGCCGCGGCGTCATCACCTCGATCAACTTCCTCGAGGAGAACGGCGCTTACGAGGACATCGACTATGTGTCCTATGACGTGCTCGGCGACGTGGTCTGCGGCGGCTTCGCGATGCCGATCCGCGAGAACAAGGCGCAGGAGATCTACATCGTCATGTCCGGCGAGATGATGGCCATGTATGCGGCCAACAACATCTCCAAGGGCATTTTGAAATACGCCAATTCCGGCGGCGTGCGCCTGGGCGGCCTGGTCTGCAACGAGCGCCAGACCGACAAGGAGCTGGAGCTTGCGGAAGCGCTGGCGAAGAAGCTCGGCACGCAGCTGATCTATTTCGTGCCGCGCGACAATATCGTTCAGCACGCCGAGCTGCGCCGCATGACGGTTCTGGAATATGCGCCGGAGTCCCAGCAGGCGGGGCATTACCGCAATCTGGCGACGAAGATCCACGCCAATCAGGGCAAGGGCATCATCCCGACGCCGATCACGATGGACGAGCTCGAAGACATGCTGATGGAGCACGGCATCATGAAGGCGGTCGACGAGAGCCAGATCGGCAAGACCGCGGCCGAACTCCAGGCGATCGCCTAACCCGTCAACGCATGAGCGTCGGCCTCCCGCATGCGGGAGGCCGACATTATGTCGTCAGCGGAGCGTGACGTGATGGTGCACGCATTCCCGAACATCGACAGCGGCGGTTGCGCATCCGCAGGAGCGGAGAGTGGGCGAAGCGTTACTGACGCGGCGCGCGTGTATCGCGACCTGACCGGAGTTTTGCCCGAAGCGGCGAATATCGAAGGCGATGCGAATTTCGACCGCCACCTTCTGGCGTCGATCCTCGCCTTGGCGTCGAGCGAGGGCGGAAGTCTCGCGGCGCAAGTCGGTCTGACCGACGCTGAACTCGGCGAACTCTTTTCTCACTGCTTTCCCGCGCGAGGCGTCGAATCCTGCGGCGACCACGCGGCGAGCGTCGTGGACGCCGACGAAATCGAGATGGTGCGGGAGCTCCTTCTTGAGAATCGCTCCAGCGAGGGCGATTGCGGCCGCTGGCTCGCCGCGATGATTGCGCGCCGCGCCATGGAGCCCAACCATCTTTGGGAGGACCTCGGGCTTCGCGACAGATCCGAATTGACGCGGCTGATGGCGCGCCATTTCACGCCGCTTGCGAGGCGCAATGACAAGAACATGCGCTGGAAGCGATTCATCTACCGAATGATGTGCGAGAATGACGGTTTCGTCATGTGCAGCACGCCGGTGTGTTCGAACTGCGCCGATTACGCGCTTTGCTATGGCGCGGAAACCGGGACGAGCCGCGTCGCATCGGCGGCGCAGTCGCCCGTGACGTCCGCCGAACAGACAGTGTAAGTTCATTCGAACAACATTTGTCGAGTTTTCGACAATCTCATAATTTGCTGGCCGGACTGGCGGTTTTTGCCCGCATTGGGGGTGGCATGTCGATTGCTTGATACAAGCACAGGCAAGTTCATCTCGGAGGCTCCAGTATGATCACGGTCTCGCAGGCAGCCGTCGCCGCGGTAAAGGATGCGATGGCGCGGGCCTCTCAACGAGAGGGTGGTCTGCGCATCCTGGTCAAGGAAGGCGGCTGCGCGGGTTACGAGTATGTCGTCGATCTTGATCCGCAGCAGAGAAACGACGACATCGTCGTCGAGGCGGACGGCATACGCGTGCTGATCGATCCGGCCTCGCGCCCGCGTCTGGAAGGCATGACGCTGGGCTATCGCCAGGATCTCGCCGGATCCGGCTTCACCTTTGAGAATCCCAACGCAAGCTCCACCTGCGGCTGTCAAAAATCCTTCAACTGAAGGAGCGCGCGAATGCGTGGAATGGTCGTGCAGTTGTTCCTTCGTTGCATGGAAGCGAGCGCCTTGAGCGTTCGTATGAGTCGATGACCGCATATATGTCCCGAAGGAGTTCGCTCTCCCCCGTCGCTTCGCTACCGCGGAAAGCGCTGGATGTGGTCTTGAACGACACCACGCTTCGGGACGGCGAGCAGGCCCCCGGCGTCGCGTTCACCTGCGCGGAAAAGCTCGAAATCGCGCGCGCCCTGGCGCGCGCCGGCGTGACCGAACTCGAAGCCGGAACGCCGGCGATGGGCGACGTCGAGATCGCGATGATCCGAGCGATCGTCGACGCTCAATTGCCGCTGCGCGCGATCGCCTGGTGCCGGATGCGCGTCGAGGACGTGGATGCGGCGCTGGCGTCGGGCGTCTCGATGGTCAATCTCTCCGTGCCGGTTTCCGAGACGCAAATCGACGCGAAATTGCGCGGCGGGCGCGCCCAGGCGCTGGAGATGACGCGACGCGTCGTCGCCTACGCGCGAGATAAGGGCCTCGACGTCGCGGTTGGCGGCGAGGATTCGTCGCGCGCCGAGCCGGAATTCCTGATGGAGACGATGGCCGTCGCGCAAGCCGCCGGCGCGCGTCGATTCCGGGTCGCCGACACGTTGAGCGTGCTTGATCCTTTCGCCGCTTACGATCTGATCGCTAAACTGCGCGCGCAGAGCGACCTCGAGATCGAAATCCACTGTCATGACGATCTGGGCCTCGCCACCGCCAATACTCTGGCGGGCATCAAGGCGGGCGCGACGCATGCGTCCGTCACCGTCATTGGACTTGGCGAGCGCGCCGGCAATGCGCCGCTCGAGGAAGTCGCCGTGGCGGCGCGTCAGCTGCACAAATATGAAACCGGCATTGTGCTCACCGAATTGCGCAACGTCGCGGCGCTCGTCTCCGCCGCGGCGCGTCGGCCGATCCCACTCAACAAATCCATCGTCGGCGAGCACGTTTTCACACATGAATCCGGCATTCACGTCGACGGGCTGCTCAAGGACCCGCGCACCTATGAAGCCTTCGATCCGAGCATGCTCGGCCGCGCGCATGAGATCGTGATCGGCAAGCACTCCGGCTCGGCGGCCGTCACCGCGATGCTGCGGCGATTGGATCTGTCGGTCAGCGTTGAGGAACTCGGCGAGATCGTCTCCTGTGTGCGCGCCCATGCGCTTGATCACAAGGGGCCGGTCAGCGGCGAGGCCTTGACCTCGATCTGGCGCAGCGTCTGCGCGAGCGCTCACGCGAGAGGCATGTGAGAGTCATGCTCGAACGAGTCGCCACGATGACCAGCCAGGCCGCGCAGACGAAGGCGGCGCCCGAGCCGACGCGTCTGCAACTGATCCGCGAGGACCTGGCGTGTGTGGCGACGCGCGATCCCGCCGCCCGCGGACGTTTCGAGACGCTGCTCACCTATCCCGGACTGCACGCCGTCATCTGGCATCGCCTCGCCAATTGGCTGTGGACCAACGATCATCGCTTCTGGGCGCGTCTTCTCTCCTGGTTCGCGCGCTTTCTGACCAACGTCGACATCCATCCCGGCGCGACGATTGGTCGACGCTTTTTCATCGACCATGGCGCGGGCGTCGTCATCGGCGAAACGGCGGTCGTCGGCGACGACGTGACGCTCTATCACGGCGTGACGCTTGGCGGCGTGTCCTGGTCGCCGGGCAAGCGCCATCCGACGCTCGAGGATGAAGTGATCGTCGGCGCCGGCGCGAAGATTCTCGGTCCCATCACGATCGGCCGCAATGCGCGCGTCGGCGCCAATTCCGTCGTGATCGAAAGTGTGATGCGCGACGCGACGGTGGTCGGCATTCCGGCGAAGATCGTGCATCGCGACATCGGCCGCTGTACGTTCGATGGCCGCATCAACCTCAATCACCATCTGATGCCGGATCCGGTCGGCGAGGCATTCTCGGTCCTGCTCGATCGCGTCGAGTTTCTGGAGACGCGCGTGTCGCATCTGCAGAGGCGTCTGCGGGAGCGGGAACGGACGCTCAGGGCGCCCGATGGCGCTGCGCCAAAGACGGAGCCGGCGGAAATCACATGAAGGAGACCAAAATGTCAGAGCCCGCCGTTCTGGAGCAATTGAAAAAGGCGTCCTGCGCCGAAGAGTTCTTCGCGCTGCTCGGCGTCGACTACGATCCGAAAGTGGTCAATGTCGCGCGCCTGCATATTCTGCGGCGCATGGGCCAATATCTCTTCAGCGAGGATCTGTGCGAACTGGACGACGCGACGGTGACGCAGCGCTGCAAGGACTTTTTGGAGCGCGCCTACCAGGACTTCTTGACGTCGACGCCGATCGACGAGCGCCTGTTCAAAGTCCACAAGGACGCCGTCAAGCCGGCGGCGCCGCCGTCATTGGTGCAACTCAATGTTCTGAAGTGAACGCTTAAGGATCGATGGGGACAACTCGAATGCATATCGTCGTCTGCATGAAGCAAGTGCCCGACTCGGCGCAGATCCGCGTTCACCCGGTGACCAACACAATCATGCGCCAGGGCGTTCCGACGATCATCAACCCCTATGATCTCTTCGCCATCGAAGAAGCGCTGCGGCTGCGCCAAAAATTCGGCGGCGCGGTCACCATTCTCACCATGGGCCCGCCCTCGGCCGAGGACAGTCTTCGCAAGGCCCTGACTTTTGGGGCCGATCGCGCCGTGCTCTTAACCGACCGCTTTTTCGCGGGCGCCGATACGCTGGCGACCACATATGCGCTCGCGACGGCGATTCGCAAGATTGGCGTGGAGTTTGGGCCGCCGAACATCGTCTTCACAGGCAAGCAGACGATCGACGGCGACACGGCGCAGGTGGGACCGGGCGTCGCCAAGCGGCTCGGCCTGATGCAGCTCACTTATGTCTCGCATATCGACAGCGTCGATCTTGAGGCGGGCACGATCGACGTCGAACGGCGCAGCGAAGGCGGCGTGCAGAAGTTGCGCAGTAAGATGCCCTGCCTGATCTCCATCCTCGAAGGCGTCAACGAGATGCGCATTGGTTCGCTGAGCGACGCGTTGGCGGCGGCGCGCGCGACGATTATCAGATGGAGCGCGCAGGACGCCGGCGTCGAGGACATCACCAAATGCGGACTGCGTGGCTCG
Source organism: Methylocystis sp. SC2 (assembly GCF_000304315.1). Taxonomy (NCBI): domain Bacteria; kingdom Pseudomonadati; phylum Pseudomonadota; class Alphaproteobacteria; order Hyphomicrobiales; family Methylocystaceae; genus Methylocystis; species Methylocystis hydrogenophila. Next base: position 2,745,809 of record NC_018485.1, read on the forward strand.
CCGACGATCGTCAAGCGCGTCTTCGCGCCGAAGCCGCGTGCGGAAAAAGCTGAATTCATCGAACTCGGCGACAAGCCGGGGGACGCCTTCGTGGATGAATTGTTCAAGCGCAGGCCGAAACTCGAAGCCGAGCTTGGGCAATTGACGCGCGGCTATTGATCTCGAAACAGGAGCGCGACACATGAACGATAAGGCAAAGGCTCCTGCTCCGGCGGGGCGCGCGGCGGCCAAAAAAGAGCTGCCCGAACATCTCAAAGCCTACAAGCACGTCTGGGTCTTCATCGAGCAGGAGCGGGGACTGGTGCACCCCGTGTCCTGGGAGCTCATGGGCGCGGGGCGGATTCTCGCCAATAAGCTCGGCGTCGATCTCGCCGCGGTCGTCGTCGGCGCGCGCAATGAGGCGACGCAGGCGGTCGTGCGGGAAAGCTTCAACTATGGCGCAGACCTCGCCTATCTCGTCGCGGACGATATTCTCACGGATTACCGCAATGAGAGCTACACCAAGGCGATGACCGATCTCGTCAACGCCTATCAGCCCGAAATTCTGCTGCTGGGCGCGACGATTCTGGGACGCGATCTCGCCGGCTCGGTGGCGACGACGCTGCTGACCGGCCTCACCGCCGATTGTACGGAACTCGACGTCGATGCGGAAGGTTCGCTCGCCGCCACGCGTCCGACGTTCGGCGGCTCGCTGCTCTGCACGATCTTCACGCTCAATTATCGCCCGCAAATGGCGACCGTGCGCCCGCGCGTGATGCCGATGCCGGAGCGCGTCGAAAAGCCGATCGGCCGCGTGATCGAACATCCGCTGGGCCTGGTGGAAGATGACATTGTCACGAAAGTATTGTCGTTCCTGCCCGACCGCGATTCGACAAAGTCCAATCTGGCGTTCGCCGACGTTGTCGTCGCGGGCGGCCTCGGCCTCGGCTCTCCGGAAAACTTCCAACTCATCCGTCAGCTCGCGAGCGCGATCGGCGCGGAATTCGGTTGTTCGCGCCCGCTGGTGCAAAAGGGATGGGTCAGCTCTGACCGGCAGATCGGCCAGACCGGTAAGACGATCCGACCCAAGCTTTATATCGCCGCGGGCATTTCCGGCGCGATCCAGCATCGCGTCGGCGTCGAGGGCGCGGATTACATCGTCGCGATCAACACCGACAAGAATGCGCCAATCTTCGATTTCGCCCATGTTGGAATCGTCACCGACGCGGTACGGCTTTTGCCTGCACTCACGGAAGCGTTCTCGAAACGATTGTCTCCGCATCAGCGCGACCGTCTAGCGAGCTAGGGGAGATAGGCATGATCGAAGAAAGATTCGACGCGATCGTTGTTGGCGCGGGCATGGCCGGCAACGCCGCCGCCCTGACGCTGGCGCGTAAGGGCCTCAAAGTCCTGCAGTTGGAGCGCGGCGAATATTCCGGCTCCAAGAATGTGCAGGGCGCGATCCTCTATTCCGACATGCTCGAGAAGCTTGTGCCGGATTTCCGCGAGGACGCGCCGTTGGAGCGCCATCTCGTCGAGCAACGCTTTTGGATGATGGACGACAACGCCCATACGGGTCTCCATTACCGCTCGGACGAATTCAACGAGGAGCGTCCCAACCGCTACACGATCATCCGCGCGCAATTTGACAAATGGTTCTCCAAGAAGGTCCAGGAGGCCGGCGCGGTCGTGCTGTGCGAAACAACCGTCTTGGAGTTGTTGCAGGACGCCTATGGAAAAGTCATCGGCGTGCGCACGGACCGCAAGAACGGGCAGGTCGGCGCCGACGTCGTCGTGATCGCGGAAGGCGTCAGCGGTCTGCTCGGCACGCGAGCCGGACTGCGCAAGACGCCGGACAAGAACAACGTCGCTCTGGCGGTGAAGGAAATGCACTTCCTGCCGCAGGAAACCCTGGAAGCCCGCTTCAATCTGCAGGGCGACGAAGGCGCGGTGATCGAGGCGGTCGGCACCATCTCGCAAGGCATGACCGGGATGGGCTTCATCTACACCAACAAGGAATCGATCTCGCTCGGCATCGGCTGTCTCGTCGCGGACTTCGAGAAGACCGGGCAGACGCCCTATGGGCTCTTGGAAAAGTTCAAGCAGCATCCATCGGTGGCGGCGCTCATCGCGGGCTCGGAAGTCAAGGAATACGCCGCGCATCTGATCCCCGAAGGCGGTTTCAAGGCGATCCCGCAGCTCTATGGCGACGGCTGGGTCGTGGTGGGCGACGCCGCGCAGTTGAACAACGCCGTGCATCGCGAAGGCTCAAATCTGGCGATGACGTCCGGACGGCTCGCCGCGGAAGCGATCTTCCAGATCAAATCGCGCCGCGATCCGATGACCAAGGAGAACCTGGCGCTCTACAAGAAGATGCTCGACGAATCCTTCGTCATGAAGGATTTGAAGAAGTATCGCGACATGCCGGACCTGCTTCACATTCAGGCGCAGAACTTCTTCCTGACCTATCCGCAACTCGTCTCCAAGGCGATGACGAATTTCCTGCGCGTCGACGGCACGACAAAGCGGGAAAAAGAGAAGACCACGTTCCGCTCCTTCGTCGCGGCGCGTTCGCTGACCGGACTGGTCGGCGACGCGTTTCGGCTGGCGCGCGCGTGGAGGTAGTTGGGATACGCTCGAGCAACGGAGAAGGACAATGAGCGCAGAAGCAGCCGTCCGGGTAGAGGACAAGCTTTACCTCAATCGCTATCTCGTCGACGCCGGCCGCGCCCACATCAAGGTGCGTCCGCACACCACGCCCTCGCCGCAACTGCTCAGCCTGTTGAACGTCTGTCCGGCGCACTGCTACGAAATGAACTCGACCGGGCAAGTCGAGATCACGACGGACGGCTGCGTCGAATGCGGCACCTGCCGGATCATCGCCGAGCCGAGCGGCGACATCGAATGGAACTATCCGCGCGGCGGCTACGGCGTGCTGTTCAAATTCGGCTAAGATCGATCGACGCCGACCAGACGCGCAAGGCGTGCCGGGAATGAAATTCTACATGACGCCCGGATCCTGCTCCACGGGCATACACATCCTGCTCGAAGAGATCGGGCTGGTCTTCGAGGCCTATATCGTCAATCTGGTCAAGGGCGATCACCTCAAGCCGGATTATTTGGCGATCAACCCGAATGGGACGATCCCCACTCTCCTGCGCGACGACGGCGTCGCGTTGACGGATTTTTACTCGATCGCCCTATGGCTTGCGGAGGCCTATCCACGCCGCAAGCTCCTGCCGGAGCGCGCGGATGCGCGCGACGCGGCGTTGGCCGCGATGCATTTTTGCGTTCAGCATATCCACGGCGAAGGCTTTCGACGCGTGTTCACGCCGGAGCGCTATGCCGGGCGGCAGGCCGACATCGAGGCGATCAAGGCCGAAGGACGCGAGATCGTCGTGGCGGCGCTGATCGCGATCGATACGGAACTCGCGGGCAAGGATTATGTCGCCGGCGGGTTTTCGGTCGCCGACGCGGCGCTGTTCTATGTGGAGTTTTGGGCCGACAAGACGGGCATGACGCTGCCGCGCAATTGCCAGGCGCATTACGCGCTTATGAAAACGCGCCCGGCCGTCCGGCAGGTCCTCGCCGAGGAGGGCTATCGCAGCTGATCCGAGGCGCGCGCTTGGCGGGGGGCCGTGTGAGAGGCGCGCGGTTTTCCATGCCTTACGACAGCGCTGCCAGCTTCGCCGACAGCGCGCGCGCCCCAACATTGGCGGGCGCGCCGCTGCCGTCAGTGGCGCTTGTCATGCGCATTGTCCGGATCATTGCGCATCCAATCGGCCAGCTTTGCAAAATTTTCGCGCAGGCCTTCACGTATGCCGACGTCTTCGATCGTCGCATCCAGCGCGCCGTTCATGCATAGCATCCAGGCGTCGCGCTCCGCCGGACCGATGCGCAAATGGCTATGCCGCATGCGCAGGCGGGGATGTCCCTTCTTGGCGGAATAGTCCTTCGGGCCGCCGAGCCATTCGGCCAGATAGACCTTCAAGATCGCGCGCGTCGGACCAAGATCGTCGGCGTGAACGGCGCGTATGCCGCGCGCTTCCGGTAATTCGTCCATGTTGCGGTAGAAAGCGTCGACGAGCCGGTCGACCGTGTCGAAGCCGCCGATGCGGTCGTATATGGATACGCTGTGGTCGATAGTGGTCGTCACGGACTCGCGCCTCAGTGATAACTTACGGTGACGGGCCGCGCCCAATGGCGTGCGTGGGCCGCCCTGGCGATCACGCGATAGGCGGCGTCCGCTATGGCGCGCCCATATTCGTCGGTGCCCGTCCAAGTCGCGGCGCGTCCGCGCGGATCGACCTCGACGAGTTTCACGTTTTGCGGCACGACGACGCCGTCGCGGGCGATGCCGCGCAGGAAGCCGTCCATCGGCGAAAGGACGCGGTGACCGTCGAGGAGGCCGAGGAGGTAATCCTTGAAGATTCTGGCGCCGACGTCGAGCGGCGTGCGCCAAACGCCATCTCGGGCGGAATAGACGAAGCGGCCGCGGCCGACGCCGCCAAGATAGCGTGGAACATGGTCGTTGGGCCGGCTTTCGCCGGTTTCGACGAGGTCGCCGGCATGGTCGGGATGCGTCTCGATGGCGACGTCACAGTTCAGCCCGGCAGCGAAATGCGGGCCAAGGCCGATGGCGAGATTCGCGATCTTGCGCAGATTGGTGGTCATGCGGTTCTTTTGCATTCGCGCGTCGATTAACACGTCGGGCGTGCGGAGCGCGAGGAGATCGGTCAATTGCAGCGAGGTCACGGCGACGACGCCGGTCACCGTCAACACCCGTATGATTTCCAGCGCAGTCTCGCCGCGGTAGCCCTGAATGCCGTCGACCTCGGCGCGATCTTGGAAAAGAGCGTCGTGGAATGACATGCCACGCCGAATTACGGGTGGGTAGGCGTCGTGACTGAGCACGACGCGGTAGCCCTCCCGCGTCAGACGCGCAGCAACCGCGGAAGCAATCTCATTCGCGCCCAAAACGATCACGAAGGGCGCGCTTCGATTGGACAGAAATTCGCAGAATCGCACCTGTGTCATCGTCCCCTCGCAACTCGGCGAAAGCAAGACGCACGCCAGCGACTGAAGCGGCGCGCGGCTTCGCCGCCTCGCCGAATGCGCTACAAAGCCACGTAAATGAATTTGCCGGCCTTGAGTTCTGGATAATTTTCGCGCAGCGCGGTTGCGATTTTTCCGACGAGCGTCTTGTCGGCGGCGGCCGATGCGCCGACGAAGTCAGTTCCCTGCATCCAGGTTTCGAAGAAACAGTGCAGCGTTTCGTCGTAATCGGAGCCGGTGGGATTGGCGGTTTTGTCGCTAAGATCGGCGACGCCCGCGGCGCTGACCTCAAGACGCCAGTCGCGGTCGTCTTCGACGGACGCCATCAGCCTGGCGAGATCTTCATTCGTCCAATCGGTCTTCAGATCCACCGCCATGCTCGCCCACCTCCCCTTGCGCGACCGCCGTCTCGCAATATACGGACCAGCGTCGCTCAGGGCTCCGCGAAGATCGGCGCGACGCCTTCGGCGTCGATATAGACGACGCCGCCTTCGATCCGCACCGGATATTCGGCGAGCGGCGTCGCATGCTCGTGGGTGGGTTGACCGCTGTTCAGGTCCCACGACCAGAAATGCAGCGGACAGGTCAGCGTCGTCCCGTCGAAATCGGCGTCCGCCAGGGGGACGTTGGTATGCGGACAGACTCCCTGAAACGCCTTTACGACGCCGTCTTCCGGCCAGGCGAGAACGATGAGTTGCGAGTCGGCGATGACGACGCGCATTCCGCCTTCCATGATTGTGTCTTCCTTGCAGACCCGAACGAACATGAAGGCGCTCCGTAAGGCTGGCTGCGAATTTGCATCGACGGCGAGCAAGATTCGAGCCGTGACCCACGGGAGGCGACGCCGTGCATAACAAGCGCTTGGAGGCGTTTCGCAATGATCCGGCCGGCGCCTGGACGCCCGCCGATTTCGAAATCACCGCCTCGCAATATGCGATCAAGTTCCGCAAGGTGACGGGAACGCATGTCGTGTTCACGCATCCTTCGGTGCCCAATTGCGTCGCCATCCCCATGAAGGCGCAGGTGAGAAGCGTTCACGTGAAGGCCTTCGTCGCGATGGTGGACCTCATGGACGAGTTGGACAAATGAGCGAGGCGCCCGTCTATCGAACGGAGCTGAGCCGTGGACCGCCAGAGGAGGGCGGCTATTACGTCGTGTCTTATCCGGAGATTCCCGGCTGCTTTGGCGTCGGCGATACGCAGGCGGAGGCGGTGGAGGATGGGCGCCGCGCGCTGATCGCCGTGCTCGATGCGCTAAAGGCGGTCGACCGGCCGCCGCCAGAGGCGCGGGGGGAGAGCGCGTGAGGACGGAAACGCATGACTCCGACACGGCGGCGCTGCAGGAATCTGCGGGCTGCATCAACGCCGTGCCGGCGCTTTCCGTTCCGATGGGGTTCCGGCTGCTGGCGCTGCGTTGCTTTCACAATGATCCTGATCCGCCGGCTTTCGCCTGGCTCAATCAGCTCATCTTTCGCACGCCCGACCGCATGGGTCGGCACGGGCTGTTTTTTGGCGCCGCTTTTCGGCCGGAGATCATGGATTGGCTGATTGCGCGCGTCGGACGGCCGTCGTCGCGCGAGAGCGGCAGGCCGCAGCGCAATCCCGACTGGCCAAACATCTTCTGGCGTAGCGCGGAACGGACCTGGCCTGACGAGACGCGCACCACGGAATGGTCGATCGAGGTCGCCTTTGCGAGCGAGGATATGGCGAACGCCTTTCGCGAGCGCTGGCGCGAGCGACTGTCCGGCGGATTCGACGGCTGAAACGGGCTTGGAGCGCGCTGCGAAAAAGTGGGAACCGGTTTTTCGCATAGAGCGCGCTCAAACATTGGATATCGATCACGTTATCTGCATTTGGGCGATTCCGCTCAAATGCAGCGTGATCTACGCGCGGCGAAAGATCACGCTGAGATTATTGGCCGGCATTTCAAGGACGGCAGGGTCCGCGAATCCGTTGCGCGCGGCGCAGTCGGCGACAGCCTCCAAGTCGCGCAGTCCGAAGCCCGGATCTTTCGCCTTCAGCCAAGCCTCGAATTCAATATTGCTCGGCGCCGTCTCGACGCCCTGGCGCCGATAGGGGCCATAAAGATAGAGCGGCGCATTGCTCGAGAGGATTCTCGCCGCGCCTCTGAACAAGCCTTCCGTCGCCGACCGGGGCGAGATGTGCAGCATGTTGATGCAGACGATCGCGTCGGCTGCGTGGAGGGGCCAATCGTCCTCGCGCGCATCGAGCGCCAATGGCGCGCGAAGATTGGCGAGACCGAGCGATTGGCGCCAGGCCGCGATGCTGCGACGCGCCGCGGCGTCGGGATCGGAAGGCCAAAAGACGAGATGCGGCAAATTTTCCGCGAAGAACGCCGCGTGTTCGCCCGAGCCGCTGGCGATTTCGAGCACGACGCCTTGCTGCGGCAGGAGCGGACGCAGCACGTCAAGGATCGCTTCGCGATTGCGCGCGACCGAGGGCGACTTCAGCCGCGCCTCATCCATGCTCACGTCCTAACCGCTATGCCGCATGCGCCGTGTCGAGCCCGCGGAAAATGGCGCAGCGGCGGAAGACGGCGAGGCTCGGCGGCACATTCTTCTGGTGGCAGAACTTCGCCGTGAGCTTCGCCAACCCCTTTATATCGCGGCCCGTGGCGGCGGGGAAAATCTCGACGAGTTCGTCGATGAGCGCATCATCTACCTTGAGCGCGAATTGCTCGGACATCACGCGCCAGATACGGCGCTTCGCGTCAGCGTCGGGCGGGTTGTATTTGATCAGCGCGATGCAGCGCGAGACGATCGCTTCGTCGATGTCGTCGACGCGGTTCGTCGTCAGAAAGAGCAGGCCGTTGAAATATTCGAGCACGCGGAGAAAGACGCCGACGACGGCGTTCATCGCGATATTGTCGTCGCGGCGCTTGATGTAGACGTCGGCCTCGTCGATCAGCATCACCGCTCCCCAGCGCTGGGCCCGGGTTAGAATCTCCTTCAGCGCCGTCTCCATCGTGGAGACATTGAGGCCCAATTGCCCGGAATGCACGCGGTACAAAGGACGCTGGATGATTTCCGAATAGACTTCCGCGGTCAGCGTTTTGCCGACGCCGGGCGGGCCGGCGCAAAGCACCGTGGTGCCGCCGGATTTGCCCTGGACGATGTCGTCCATCAGCACGTCCATTTCGGCGGTCAGTATGTCGATCAGATCCGTCTGCTCTTCCGGCAGCACCAGCTTGCTCTTCAACTCGGGCTGATAGCGATAGCGCCGCATCTCGTCGACATGCACCCAGACGTGATGATGCAGATCGAGATGGAACATCAGAATGTAGGGATGCACGGGAATCTGCGTGAAGAGTCCCGGCGGAATCTGCTTGCGCAGCTCTGTGATCTCGTCCTCGCCGGAGAAATTGTTGCTCTTGCCCGCCTTGCGCAGGAAATGCCCGAGCACGTCGCCCGGCGCCTCCAGCGTCAGGCTGCGCGCCGAGAGCACCGCCTCGTCGTTGACGAGTCGCGCCTCGCCGCCGCTCGTCGAGAGCACGATGACGTCCTTGCGCGTCCAATCGGTGTCGCGATGCGTCGCATTTGGGTCTTCGGCGTGAAAGCCGGAGCCCTTGCCGGAGAACTGCGCGCCATAGCGGCCGCGCCAATCGAAATAGGTCTCGCTCGCCGCGTCGAAGGCCTCGATCAAGGCCGGCGTCTCGCGCAAAAAGCCCTTGGCGGCGAGGATTTCGCTGATCGTTCGGCCGACGATATCGGGCGCCATGATGCGCATGAGATTGGTTTGCAGCGCGCCCTTGGCGTTGGCCTTCAATTCCACGAGAATTTTGCCGGCTTCGTCGTTGGAGGCCGGCACATAGTCGAAACGCGTCACGACATAGGGGAGCGCCTTCGCGGCGACGCTCGCCGTGAACAGCCAGCCGCGCAGCCCGTCGGTCGTCAGATATTTCACCAGCGCCGGCAACACGTCTTCGAGATCGCCCGCCTCGAAGCGTTTGCCCTGCGATTCGAGCGCCGAGCGCAGCGTCGCGAGCTGCGCGGCTCTGGCGCGCAATTCGGGACCCGATTGCTGATAGAGTTCTTCGAGGAAATCGAATTCGGCGCCGGAGAGATGCGCGAGATCGAGTTCGACTCTGTCGCCGAAACGCAGTTGCGACGAGAGCCCCGAATGGGCGGGAAAGCGCGCAATCAGCGCTTCGACATGCGGCCTTTCGATTTGGATGTTCATGTTCGCTCGCGCATCTCTTCAGGGTAGGCGGGGAGCGTCAGCATGCGCTGGTCTTCCAGCGCGGCGCCGACGGTGAAGTGGTAGACGTCCTGAAAGGCGTATTGCTCTGGCGACAGACCCAGCATCGCGTGGATCTCGTCGTCGAAGAAGCAACCGATTCCCGTGCCGGAGAGGCCGGTGGCGCTGGCCCAGAGATAGAGCGCCTGGCCGATCGCGCCGGCCTCCCAATGCAGCCGGCGATAGCCGAAGCCGCCGTCCTCTTGAAGCGTGCGATCGAAATCGGCGATCATCGCGACGGCGAAACAGCCCTTGCCGGCGATCGCCTGGCGGCAGGCGTTCATGCTCGCCTCGCGTTCGACGGCGCCTTGCCGCAGGCGAAAGAGTTTAAGCGGTCCGATCTCGATGGGCGTCCAAAGCAACGCCAGCGCCGACATCTCGCGCAGCCGCGCCGTGGTGTCAGCGTCGCGCTGCAGCAGATACAGACCAGGCTCCACGCTCTCGACGCGATGCACGAAGAGCAGCAGATTCAGGCGTGGCGGCCAGGGGAAGGGCGCCATGCAAGGCTCGGCGCCCGGAAGCGTCGACGTCAGCATGGCGCGAAACGCCTCCTGTGAGAGGCGGGCGACGCCGTCCATACGCTGCGCGCTGCGCCGACGCCGCACCACGCGCCCGATGTCGGGCAACGGGAAGGGGAAGGCAGGCTTGGGCGCAATTTGCGCCGCGCGCTCCATCGTCGGCGTTCGCGACTTGACGCAGAGCCGCGCCGCCATGTCGACAAGCGGCCAGCCGTCGTGATCTTCGCTCAAGCGATTCGCGGCGCCCGTCCACGTTCGCGACGCGCGCGCAAGGTTCGAGACGTCGATGGCGGGAGGCGCGTTCCCATCCGCGGCGATCCACAAGAGCGCGTCGGGATGTTCCTCCTCGCGCCGATGAGAAGCGTCCGGCCGATCGAGGCCGAGCAGCGCGGCGATGTCGGCGTCGCCGGGTTCGCACAAAAGATGCGCGCGCCAGCCCAGCGCGGCGGCGGCCTGCGCGGCGGCGCCGATCGCATGGCCGACGTCGAGCTGGCAGTAGCGAAACGCCCGCTCGCCATATTTCCAGCTCTCGCGCCAGGGGATCGAACTCAGTCCGAGCAGAAAGCCGCCCTCGGGCAGAACGACTGGCGTTTCAAAGCCAGCGCGCCGCTCCAGCGCATGATCTTCCTGCGCATAGTGATAAAGCGCGGCGGTCTCGCCGAGTCCCTCGGCGGCGTTAGCGAGGAGATAGGTTTCGGTCGGATGCAGATTGCCGGAAGAGGGATTGTTGCGCAGCGCCCATGTCGAGCCTTCGTAACTTTTCCACGCGCTTAGCCCGAAGCCGAGCTCCAGGAACAGGCCGAGCGCCATGCGGTCGAGCAGGGCGGGGCGCAATGCAGGGCCGGGGAAAGGCGCGGTCTCCTCGCGATCGCGCAGCGGCAGTTCGATCCGCGGCGCGCCGTCGAAGCGCCGGAAGGGCGAGGGCTGCGAGGTCCAATCGAGAAAGGCCGGCCCAAGCGCATAGCGCGTCGGCGCATGTTTCGTGCGCCGGTGATAGCCGCGGATGTCGCTCGGCAGGGCGTCGGCGTCTCGCATTCGGTCGTTCAGAGTACGGAGTTCGATCTCGGCTTCAGCCATGCGGCCTCCTCGTCGACCTCTTAATTCAAGAAGGGCGCCCAGTTTGGTGGGTTGAGAACAGCCAATGAGGTCAATGACTTTTACAGATCCGCGGAGGACTGCGCCGAGAGGGCGGACAAGACGTGTCGCACAACATCGCATAGTGGAGACGCAACCCCAGGCTTTTGGCCGATAGCTGACATTGTCCGTCCGGCGCGGCTCGGGTCTGCGGCGACCCAAGGGTATGCTTCTTGCTACTTTCTGCGCTCTGTTCCGCATCTTGATCGGACGACGCGATGGACGATACTCTGCGTGAAGTCACAGTGACCAAGAAGACGGACGAGGCCCATAATATGGCCTCGTTCGAGCTGGTCGATCCCACCGGCGCTGAACTGCCCGCCTTCTCGCCTGGCGCGCATGTCGACGTCACGCTTCCCGGCGGCTTGGTGCGGCAATATTCCTTGTGCAACAGCGCCGCGGAACGCCATCGCTACGTCATTGGCGTGTGGAACGACGCCAACAGCCGCGGCGGCTCAAAGGCGCTGCATACGCTGGTGAATGTCGGCGACAAATTGCAGGTGGGCTTGCCGAGAAATCGGTTTCGCGTGCCGCGGCAAACGAAACGCGCGATCTTGATGGCGCGCGGCATCGGCGTGACGCCGATCCTGAGCATCGCGGACCACCTCAAGCGCCAGGACATTCCCTTCGATCTGCACTACGTCTACGCAATGATGTCGCCGGGTTCATTCAGCGAGATGATCGCGACATCGAATTTCGCGGAGAATACGAAATATTATTATGAGGCCAGCGAACTCAATCAGCTGCTCAATCCGGTGACCCTTCTGCAGGATCAGCCGGAAGAGACGCAGCTCTTCATCTGCGGCGTGGATTGGTGGCAGGATCCGATCATCCACCTCGCCGAGCAGAAAGGTTGGGCGAAGGAGCGAATCCACGTCGAGAGATTCACCGCGAAAGTTCCGCCGGCCGTGCTCGACAAGGTCTTCGAAGTCAAGATCGCCAGCACGGGCGCCGTTTATAAGGTTCCCGGCGACAAGACCGTCACGGCTTTCCTCGAGGAGCAGGGCGTGAAGATTCCCACGTCCTGCGAACAGGGCATGTGCGGAGCCTGCAAGATCCAGGTTATTGAAGGCGAGGCGGACCATCGCGACAAGCGTCTCTCCGATCAGGAAAAGGCGGACGGCTTTTTCCTGGCGTGCGTCTCGCGCGCCAAGAGCGACCTGCTGGTGCTGAATCTTTAAACGCCGCACGCCGACGTCGTCGCGCGGCGGACGCAGACAGTCGCGCCATTGATTTCGCCGATCGAGGCGATCACGCCGCCTGCCGGGAGGCCTTCGGACAGGCCTCGCGTTCTTGCTTTGCTGGAGCGATTGGCGTGGGCTAGGAGGGCCGTCGCTACGGCGGTGAATTGCACCTTCTACGACAATGATCGAATTCTTGGAATGGCTCAGCGTGCGTCGCAGCGCCACCACCGCCTTGAAAGGTTTGCAGATGATGCGCGAGGTGAACGCCGTCTATTTTGAGACGCTGAATTCGCTCAATCCTGTCAATTGTTTAGGGCCGCTCAGCGCTGGCGCGAAGGACAATTGCGGGACCTGTCATCTGGGCGTGAGCAAACCGCTTTAAGGTTAGAATAAGTCGAAGGACTTCCCCAAACTCGGCGGCAAGGCCGCGCGCTGACCGTCGGCTTTCGCCCGGCCGACGGCCACGTCGGCCGGGCGCTTTTTAGCCATTTTTGACAAGGATGGTCGCGCACGTCTCAATACCGGCAGTTTGGAGCTTTGCTTTCGTTTCGCTGGGCGCAAAGCAGGGAGGATGACGCCGTGTGCACAGTGGACAGCGCGCTGCAAGATGAGTGCGTCAGCGTCGTTGAAAGGCAAGACGACGAAGGCGCCTATATGATCCGGATCGGGACGCTCGAAACTGTCGTCACCATTCGATTGCGCCGGACCTGGGGTTCGCGCACGGCCTATCGCCTGAGCCACGCAATCAAGACGCCGCGCCAGCCGAGCCCCTTTTGGAGCTGCGTGTCGGAGGCGGATACGCCAGGCGACGCACTGCGGAAGGCGATCAGCGGCTTCACGATGCATTATCGCAAGGCCGTCGGCGAGGGCTATGCGCCAGCCGAAGACTGGCTCGTTCCGGCCGGAAGCTAGGCGCGCGTCTTCAAAAACGTCGCGGCGAAGCGGCGCGCCGCACACGGCGGATCAAGAGCCGCCATTTGCGTGATGGCGTTGGGTCCGATCCGAAGGCCCTAGGGGACGGCGATGACTGTCGGATAAAGTGTGCGCGTCATCGGATCGAGGGCGCCGAGGCCGAGAAGAATGACGAGCCACAAAAGCGCTGCGGCGGCGAACAACCGGACGACAACGCCTTCTTGACGCAGGTCCATGAATCCGAACGCGGCTATGCCGACCATCGCCGCCGCGATGACCGCGACGCCGCTGCGTCCCCAACCCGGGAAGGAAAAGGTCGCGGCAAGCTCTGCGGCGAGCAGCGCAAACATCAGCGACGCGACCGAGATGAGACGAAGGACGACTGCGGTCATGAGGCCCGTCCGACGAGATAGATGAGCGGAAACAGAATAAGCCAGATGATATCGATAAAGCTCCAATAGAGTCCGACCACGCGAACGGAATTATGGCGCTCCGCGGTGAACCGCGGCGCCTTCGAGATAATCCAGGCGAGAAGCGCAAGTCCGACGAGAAGATGAACGCCATGAAGCGCCGTGCTGAAGAAGTAGAAGGCGAAGAAGAGCTGGGCGCCGCTTCGCGACGGTCCGTGGACTGAGAAGTTCGCGCCTGGGAACAGACCTTTCTCGAGATCCATTCGCCATTCCACCCCGAATTTGAGGCCGATGAAAGCGGCGCCGAGCGCCCAGGCGATCAGCAGCCACACAACCATTCCGCGACGGCTTCCGAATTCGATGCAGGCGAGGCCGATGCTGTAGGCGAAACTGCTCGCGATCAGCAGCGCCGTATTCGTCACGCCGATCGTCAGCTCGGTTTGTCGGCCGCCGGCGTCGAAGGCGCTTGGATCGGCGAGACGGGCATAGATCCACGCAAGGAAGATCGGGCCGAAGAACAGCGCCTCGGTCGCGAGAAAAAGCCAAACCCCCGAGATCGCCGTTTCGCGCTGATGTTCTGCGCTCGAGAACTGAAATTCGTGAGCGGCGGCGTCACTCATGGCTCACAGCCTCCGCTTGCTCATATTGATAGGGGGCTTGCGTGACGATCGGCGTGACGGCGAAATTTTCCGTGGGGGGAGGAGATGGCGTCGTCCATTCGAGCCCCGTCGCGCCCCAGGGATTCGCCGATGCGCGTTCTCCATAAAGCAGCGACCAGGTGAGATAGCCCAGCGGCAGAAGATAGCCTATGGCGAGCACCACGGCGCCGGCGGAAGACAGCAGGTTCAGCGCTTCGAACTGTTGCGGGTAGGCGAAATAGCGCCTCGGCATGCCGAGATAGCCCAGCACGAACTGAGGAAAGAACGTCAGGTTAAAACCCACGAAGATGGTGATCGCGCCGGCGCGGCCCCACATCTCCGGATAGAGACGCCCGGTGATTTTCGGCCACCAGAAATGAAGACCGGCGAAATAGGCCGAAACCATGCCGCCGACCATCACATAATGGAAATGCGCGACGACAAAATAGGTCTGCGTGAGATGCACGTCGGCGGCGAGCGCCGCGACGAAGAGGCCGGTCAGTCCGCCCGTCGTGAACAGGCCGATGAAGCCGATTGCGTAAAGCATCGGCGAGTCGAAGCGGATATAGCCTTTGTGCATCGTGCCGATCCAGTTGAAGACTTTAATGGCTGACGGCACCGCAACCATATAGCTGAGCAGCGAAAAGACGATGGCCGAAAAGAGCGAGGTTCCGGCGACGAACATGTGATGACCCCAGACGAGAAAGCCGATAACGGCGATCGCGACGCTCGCCCAGACGACGAATTTATAGCCGAACAGCTCCTTGCGGGAGAACGCCGGCACGATCTCGCTGATGACGCCGAAGCCCGGAAGAATCATCACGTAAACGGCGGGATGCGAATAGAACCAGAAGAGATGCTGAAAGAGCAGCGGATCGCCGCCGATCGCCGGATCAAAGACGCCAATCCCAAAAATGCGTTCAAACGCCAGCAACAGCAACGTCATCGCGAGCACTGGAGTCGCGAGGACGAGGATGACGCTGGTCGCATAGAGCGACCACAGGAAGACCGGCATTCTATACCAGCCCATGCCGGGCGCGCGGAGCTTATGGATTGTAACGATGAAATTGAGTCCCGTCGCGATCGACGAAAACCCGGCGATAAAGATGGCGATGATCGCGGCGACGACATGTCCCTTCGAGTAGAGAGACGTCAGTGGCGTATAAAACGTCCAGCCGGTGTCGACGCCGCCGGCCACGACGGCGTAGAGCGCGACGAAGCCTGCAGCTATGAACAGATACCAGCTCAGCAGATTGAGCCGCGGAAAGGCGAGGTCCCGGGCGCCCAGCATCAGCGGCGTCAGAAAATTGCCCAGCGTCACCGGCACGGCCGGGACGAGGAAGAACCACACCATCAATATGCCGTGCATCGAGAAAAGCCGATTATATGTCTCGGCCGACCCGAGCAGCCCATGCGAAGAAATCAGATTATAGCGCATGAGAGAGGCGGCGACGCCCCCCGCGAAGAAGAAGAAGGTGATCGCGACGAGATAGAGAATCGCGATGCGCTTATGATCGGTCGTCAGCAGCCAGCTGCGCAGCGTATGGCCATCTTCAAGATAGGAAACATGCGCCGCCGAATGCGTCATGTTCAGCTCCCCGATTTGAGCGATTTGATATAGGCGATGAGCCGCAGCACTTTTTCGTCGCTGATCTGTCCTGAGAAGGACGGCATGATCTGCTGATAGCCGGCGACCGGCGTCTTGTCGGGCGTAAGGATGCAGTCGCGGATGAATTTATCGTCCGCCGTTACAGTCGCGCCGGTCTGCAATTTGACGGAGCGGCCATACAGTCCGCTCAACGCCGGCGCGGCTACGCCGGTCGTCTCCGGCGATCCGCCCACCCCGCCTTCGCCGTGACAGCCGGCGCATCCATGCGCCGTGAAGAGTTCTTTGCCGGCGGCCGCCATGTCTTCGTGGCCTTCAGGCCCTGCGCCGCTTGCCAGCCACTTTTCAAAATCCGGCTGCGACATGGCGACGACCTCTCCCGTCATCGTGTAATGGCCGACGCCGCAAAGCTGAGTGCAGAAGAGCTGGAAGACGCCGGTCGTGTCGACCTGAAACCAGAGGGTTTGGTAGCGGCCCGGCAAAACGTCATGTTTGATGCGAAACGCCGGCACGGCAAAATCATGAATGACGTCTTCCGAAGTCATTACGAGCTGAATCGGCCGGTTGATCGGTATGTGTAGCGCGTTGATCTCGCGCTGGCCGCCCTGATGCTCGACCTTCCACATCCATTGCTTGCCGACGAGGTAGATCTGCAAGGCGTCGCTGGGCGGCTGGAAAAGGCGCACGTAAAGATCGCCGCCCCAAATAAACAGGGCGAAGAAGATTGCCAGCGTCGCTACTGTCCAGCCGATCTCGAAACGCCAGGTCTTGCGCGAGCGCGCGCCGCGAGAGGCGCCGCTGCCGGCGCGATATCGAATCATGTAGAGAAGGATGAGCCCGAAGACGAGGGCGAGAACCGCGCATGACACCAGCAAAAGCGCGAGGAGCAGAACGTCGACTTCACGTCCTTCGACCGTGGCGCTTGGCCAGTAGCCATTCATGCGCGCGCGCCTTTGCGGAACTCGCGATAGATCATCGCCGCGAGCGCGAGCGCCATACCGACCGCGCCGATCCGCAGGAATTTCATGATGGCGAATGTGTATCGGCCGGTCGTCGAATCGAAATCGAAGCAGAGCAAGAGCGCCGGAGATGCGCGCGGCGCAACATTCTGCGTCGCGGCGGCTTCGATCGCGCCGCGCACCTCTTCGTGAGAGGAGCCAATGCCGGAGAGATAATTTGAAACGACGCCGTGCGCCGTAATGATAGCGGCGCCGATCGGATGAACGAAGCTCTGCGATCGCGCGCCGCTGCGATAGCTAAATCCGACAGCCTCGGCTACGGCGCGAATGTTTTCCGCGGTTCCGGTAAGATAGTGAATTCCCTCAGACGCGCCGATCGGCGACGCCGCGTCGAATTCGATCTCGCGCGCCTGTCGTGCGGCGTCGGCCGTTTCTGTCGGATCGATGCTGATCGCGATGAAGACATAGTCAGAGCCCGCCGACAATCCCGCTTTTCGCGCCGCGCGCAACAGCGCGGGGCGCGTCACGCCGCAGAGCTTGTCGCAATGGAAGTAGCCGAGCACGAGAATGACCGGCGCGCGATCGAACGCATCACCAATGCGAACGTCTTGTCCGTCCGCGTCGGTGAATGCGCTTTCTAACGGCAGGCGCGCGCCGAGCTTCTGCTTGTATGCAACGCCCGTGACGTCCGGCGTCCGTTGCGCATAGGCCGGGAGGCTGTTGAGAAGCAGCAACGCCAGCAGCGTAAGAAGCGGCTTCATTCGCATTCTCCTTTGGTGACGGAGAAGTGAGGGGCGCGGGGGCCGGCCAATCCGCGATGCCTTCTTGTGCGATCTTTCGCATCGCTGCAGCAATTGGAATATGCGCTGCGCCTTTGGCCTGATCAATCCAGCCTGCGCTGTTCAAGCGCGTCAATTCGCGTCGGTGAAAGTCCGTCCAGTCTTCCGCCGGATCGATCTGCAGCCGCGGCTCGGGGAATGACGGCAGCGGCAAATTCATCGTCCTGTCAATCATGGCGTCGGGATAGAGCGCCCATGCGACAAGGGCCAAAAAGATGATGCCCAGGATCGTCGAAGCGAAGCCGATGGCGATAAAGCCGCCGCTGATATCGCTGCCTTCGTGCGAAGCTGGCGCAAGGTCTTTTTCGTCCATTGCGCTCACGCCTCGACCCAGGTCCGAATTCGCTTGGTCAGCCGAGGGGCCAGCGCCGACGTGCAGGCCATGGCCAGCAAGGCTGAAATCGTAAGCAGTGAGATCACTCCTGAACGAGCCCCGGCCGCCGGAGCCACCAGCCAGAACTGATGAAGAATGCCGCCGACGATGGTCGACGCCGCGGCGAATCCCACGGCCTTCGACGAATGTTGCGCTTTGGCCGAGAGCAGCGTGAAGAACGGCGCGACAAAATGCGTAAGCACGATAAGCCCGGCGATCACGCCCCAGCCCTGGCGCCAGCGCGGGAGATACCAAGCGACCTCATGCGGCAGATCGGATTGCCAGACGATGATGAGTTGCATGAGCGCCAGATAGCTCCACAGCATGACCAAGGCGAGAAGCAGGCGCGCAAGCTGGCGCAAGGCCTCGAGGTCTGGCGAGGACGAAAATATGAGGGCGAGCGTCGCGGCGGAGAGAGCGAGCGCGCCAATCTCGCTGATGAAGCCGAGACCAAAGAGGCTGGAGGCGAAAGTCGGATCAAGCGACATGACGGCGTCGATGACGGCGAAGGTCGTCGTCAGCGCGAGAAGGATGAGCCCTGCCGGCGCAAGCCCCGCGAGCTCCTTGGCGTCATCGTTGGCGCGCGTGACGAGCACGGCGAGAATGAGCCAGATCAGCAGATAGATCACGCCGCGAAGCACAAAGGCGGGACCATTCAGATAGGGCGCGTTGTCGAACTGCGGCGCGCCGCTTTGAAGCCACGGATAGACCAGATTGGCTGTCAGCGCGTAAGGAACGACGAACAGCGGAGCGAGAAACACGCTGCGCACGCCGGCGGCGAGGACGCCGTGAACGGCCTTTCCCCAGCGGCCGCCTGTCAGCGCGTGAATCAGCATCAGCGCCATGGCGCCGAGCGGCCAGGCGATCCAGATGCTGAGCGCCGTCAGCCAAGCGAATCCAAAACTCCCCGGCGCCAACGCCCATCCGAGAAAGGCCCCGGCATAGCCCATGGCGCAAACCAGGATCAGGAGGATGCGGCTCACGGCGCGGTCTCCGCTTTTGCGGCTGCAAGGTCGGTCGCCGACGCATTCTGGCTTTTTTGCAGGGCGCGAATATAGGCGGCGATCGCCCACCGATCGGCGGGCGGCACGCGCGCGACATAGGAATACATAGCGCCGTGGCCTTGAGCGATCACATCGACGAAATGGCGCGTCGGCGCTTGGAGCAGTCGTTCGCTGTCATAGGAGGGCGGCGCTGGAAAGCCGCGCTGGACAATCATGCCTTGGCCGTTGCCGAGCTCGGAGTGACAGGGCGTGCAAAATATTCGATAGCGCTGCTGCCCCCGCTCGATGAGCGCGAGCGTCAGTGGTGGCGCGCTCGGTTCGCGATAGAGAAAGGCGACGGCGCCGGGCGGCGTCTGTGCTGGCCCAACGAGCGGCGAATAGCTTCGCTGCTTGGGCTGATTGCTCATGTCGCTGCAGGCGCCCAGCACGCAAAGGGCGATGACGGCGATGGCCCGGTTCACAGCTCGGCCTCTTCTATCATGCGCGCGTCGCAGTCTTGCATAATGTCACGCGACCGCGCCAAAGCGTCGGAATTGACCGCGCGCACGACGATCACCCAACGATCGATCATCGCGTCGCGGATGGCCCTGGTTTTATCGACGGAGTCGTAATAGCGGGTGAAGCCGCAGAGCGCGCCAGCCGCAATGATCGTGGCGAGCACGGCGGACAAGACGCCCACCTCGAAAGCGATGGGGATGAACGAAGGCCAGGAAAACGGCGGACGCCCGCCGATATCCAGCGGGTAAGCGACGACATTTGCATAGGTCTGCAGGCCGAAGGCGACGCCGGCGCCGAGCAGACCCAGCGCGAGCGCGACGGCGGGGAGACGCGTCGGCCGGGGCGTCCGCTCCGGCGCGAGGGGGCTGAAGAGCTGCGTCTCGCCAACATTCGCTTCGTCCAGGCGTGCGAGCGCCGCGACCGACGCTTCTTCCGACAGGAAGGTCGCCGCCAGACCATTCGGCGCCGTTAGCGCTTTGTCCTCGGGACTCATCGATCTCGCCCCACGTTGCGAAGGATCACTTCGCGCATTTCGAACATCGAAACCGTCGGCAACAGGCGAATGGCGATCAGAAGGCCGGCGATGAAAAGACCGACAGTGCCGAAAAGCGTGAGCCAATCCCAGATCGTTGGCGTATAGCCGCCCCAAGCGGAAGGCAGATGCGTGCGCCGCAAGCTCATCACGACGATGACATAGCGCTCGCACCACATGCCGACGATCACGGCGAGGCTGACGATAACGACGAGAAGTTCGTTAAGTCGGACGCGCCGCCACCACATCAATTGCGGCGTCAACACGTTGAAGAGGATCGTCGCCCAATAGATCGGCGCCAACTCGCCCGCGACCTTATTGACGAAAAGCCGCTTCTCCGCCGCGTCGGGCCCGTAGAAGGTCGTGAACGCCTCCATCAGATAGGCGTAGCCGACGCAAAGGCTGCTCGTCAGCAGAAGCCTGCCGAGAATGTCGAAGTGTCGGCCGGTGATGAAATCCTCGAGGCCAAGCAGCCGACGCACCGGGATAGCGACCAGCATCACTGCGGCAAAACCTGACAGCAACGCCCCGAACACGAAGAAGGGCGGGAACAGCGTCGAATGCCACCCAAGCGTCGCAGCGCCGGCGAAGTCGAGGCCGACAATGCTGTGCACCGAAATGACGAGCGGCGCCATCAGCGCCGCCAGCAAACCATAACCGACATGATAGTAGCGCCATGTGTTTTCCGAGCCACGGAACCCCAAGGCGAGGACGCCATAGAAGCGGCGCTTATGCGGCGCGTCGGCCTTGTCGCGCATGGTCGCAAGGTCTGGAACGAGGCCGAAATACCAGAAGAGAATCGAGGCGACGACATAGGTGAGGATCGCCACAAAGTCCCAAAGCAGAGGGCTTCGGAACTGCGGCCAGACGGTCATTACGTTCGGATAGGGAAACAGCCAGTAGAACAGCCAAGGCCGTCCGAGGTGCAAAATCGGATAGATGGCCGCGCAAGCGGCGGCGAAGATGGTGATTGTCTCGGCGATCCTGTTGAGCGCGTTGCGCCACTCGACCTCGGCGAGATAGAAGAGCGCCGAGATAAAGGTTCCGCCCGAAGCGATGGCGATCCACCACACGTAATTGATGATCGCGAAACCCCAGACCACCGGCCAGTCGATGCCCCAGACGCCGACGCCTGCATAAAACAACCAGCCGATGGCGATGGCGAGGATAACGACCAAGAGCAGCGCCGCGGCCAGACTGAGCTTCCACCATAGCGGCCATTTTTCCCGCAGCGGCGGCGCGCATATCATCGCCGTCATCGTCGATATGGTCTGCTCCGGCGCAACGATCGGATCGTTCGCGTGCGGACGTCCGTCGTCCGCGAAGACTGCGAGCGTCGAATGGGCCTGGAACAAACTCATTTCGGCGTCTCTTGAGTTTTATCGACATTGAAAATATGCGCTTCATAGGTGACGCGCGGCTTTGTATTCTGTTCCGCCAGCAGCGCGTATGACAGCGGTCCGGCGCGACGCGCGGCGACCTCGCTCCCCTTGGCCGCAAGATCGCCGAAGGTGAAGGCCCGCGTCGGGCAGGCGGCTTCGCATGCGGTCACGACTGCGGACGCCTTTTCGCCCTCGCGATCGGCGACGATGCGCGCGGCGGCGATGCGTTGCAGACAGAAAGTGCACTTCTCCATCACGCCGCGGGCGCGTACGGTGACCTCGGGATTTCGTGATTCGATTGCCCGGCGTTCTTCATCCGCGAAGTCGAAATAATTGAAGCGACGAACCTTGTAGGGGCAATTGTTCGAGCAGAAGCGCGTGCCGATGCAGCGGTTGTAGACCATCACATTGAGCCCTTCGGCGTCATGCATCGTTGCGCCGACCGGACAGACCGGCTCGCAAGGCGCTTCCTCGCAATGCATGCAGAGAACGGGCTGAAAGTTGAACTTCGGCGACTCCGGCGTGCCGTCGTAATAGCGGTCGATGCGCAGCCAGTACATCTCGCGCCCGCGCAGCATTTCGGTCTTGCCGACCACCGGAATATTGTTTTCCGCCTGGCAGGCGACCACGCAGGCGTTGCAGCCGATGCAGGCGTTGAGGTCGATGCTCATGCCCCAAGCCGCGGGACCCTGCGGCCGCCACTCATAAAAGGAAGGCCGCGGTTCATCGCTTCGTCGAACGAATTGAGGATCTGCGAGGAACTGCGACAGCACGCCGTTTCGCGCGAAGACTCCGCCTTCGTCGAACATCGTGGCATGGCGCTGCGTGCTCGCCAGCTCTTCTGTAGCGCCGGTTTTTTGTATGTCCGGCGCGCCGCACGAGCGCCCCGCAAGCTTGAAGAAGTCGACGCCGACATTTTGCCCCACGGGGCCCGCGTGGCGTCTACCGAATCCAAGAAGGGCGACGAAGCAATCATCCGACTGGCCCGGGGCAATGGCGATCGGCGTTGTCATGTGCGCGCCGTCGACCGTGATCCTGACGACGTCGCCATTCGCCAGCGACAGCTCACGCGCCCGCCGGGGCGATATCAAGAGCGGATTGCCCCAGCTTATTTTGCTGAGCGGCCGCGGCAATTCCTGGAGCCATGGATTGTCGGCATAGCGGCCGTCGAGGAGATAGGGATCCGGGCGAAACAATAGGACCGTCGCGGCTGGGGACGGCTCGGGGAGCCGCGCGCGCGCGGCCGCGTCGCGCAGCGGCCGATGACTCACCGGACTGGCGCTGTTGGGGATGACGCCTTGAGCCAGCGCGTCGGCCCATGCGTCGTCGACGTTCGTCCCCAGCCGATCCTTCCACGTTCGCCGCACGAGATCGAGAGCGCTCGGCGGATCAGGCCGGAGCAGCAGCTCCAGCAGTTGATGCGCTTCGACGCCCTGAAACAGGGGCAAGGCCTGCGGCTGCATCACGCTCGCCGTTCCGTCGAAGGCGCGCGCGTCGGCCCAGCCTTCCCACGGGTGAATCATCGGCGCGGCCCAGAGCGACGCGGCGGTCGTCTCGTTTGGCGTTGCGCTGAGGCACAGGCTGAAGTCCACGCGACCCAGAGCCTCCACGAAGTTGAGGGCGCCGGGAGCGGCATAGACAGGATTGCTGTCGACGATCAGCAGCGAGTTCACCCGACCCGCGCGCATGTCGGCGACAAGCGTCGCGAGGGAGAGCGAGTCGTCGGACGAAGCGTGCGTGACGGCGTCGACGAGCGTGTATACCGCGCCGCGACCGCCGAGCGCCTCGTTCATCGCACATACGAGCGCATGCGCTTCCGGCGCGTGATCCGGTCCAAGATGAATGAAGGCGCGCCCGCGATGGGCCTTGAGATCCGATATGATCCTGTCGAGCCATGGCGGATTTTCCACGGGCGCTCCGCCGAGCAACGCTCCGGCGAGCGCAAGCAGGATGCGGTGCGTTTCTCGCGGTCCGGCGATAAAGCGCTCGTCGGCGACGGCGCCGGTGAGCGACGGCGTGGCTTCGATCGCGTAGAGCCGATTCATTTGCGCCCGCGTAGGGTTTCGTCGCGCCGCGAATTCGCGCGCGATGCGCAGATGGCCCGGCGCGGCGCTCAAGAGATCGCTGTCGATGGCGAGAATGACGTCGGCGTTTTGGAGGCGTGGGTTGAGTTCAAGGCGCGCGCCATAGGCCAGCGCGACGCCGCTGTCGACGTTTGCGCGCCCGATCGCCTCCCAGTGCAGCCAGCGTATCTGCGGATAGGATCTTCTCAGCGCGTCGAATTGGGCGGCGAGCGTTGGCGACGTCGACGCGCCGGTCAGAATGACGAACCCCGCGCCGCCCGTCGCCGCCAGCTTGTCACGCTGTTCGCCAAGCGCTTGCTCGAGCGCCGATCGGCTTCGCGGAAGATTCGCTTGCATTACGCCCCAGGAGCGGCGCGGGTCGTAGAAGTCGAGGAGCTCGGCCTGCGCGATCGGGCTCGTCGCGCCGAGGCTGGCCGGGTGAAAGGGATTTCCTTCGACTTTGATCGGCCGCCCCATGAAATGTTTGACGACGGTTCCGGCGGCGTAGCCGCCCTCGATATGCGCGGCGCTGTAATGATCCGGCATGCCAGGAACGACGCCGGGCGGCATGCGAACGGCTGGAATCAACTGTCCTTCCGGCGCGCCGTCGCATCCGCTAAGTCCTGCGCCGGCAAGCGCCAACGAGGCGGCCATGAGCGCCAACGCTTGGCGGCGGTCGCGCGGCGCCGTTAGCGCGGCGCCGAGCATGGGAAACTCCTGCTCGATCCGCGACAGGACGTTCGCGTCTTGCGCAAGCTCCTCGAGGCTACGCCATTGCGCATTCACCTGTGACATATCGAACAGTCCGTCAGGTTTCTCTGCGGCGCGCCGTATTGGGCGCGCAGGACCTCAGGCGCGGGCGTGGTCGCGTCGCGCGTCCAACTGGTGTCGTAGATCTTGTCTTTTGGCCTAAGGCGCGGGCCAGGATCACGGTGACAGTCAAGGCAAAACTGCATCGTCAAGGATTTGGCCTTGTAGGTCAGCGCCATATTGGCCACGTCGCCGTGACAGCTCGAACAGCCGACGCCTTTGGCGATATGAATGCTGTGATCGAAGTAGACGAAATCCGGAACGTCGGTCACACGGCGCCAGACCAGCGGCCGGCCGTCCTTCAGACTGTTGCGCACCGGCTCAAGCAATGCGGCGTTGGTCCAGATCTGCGAATGGCAGGTCATGCAGGTATAAGTGGGCGGCATGCCGGCATTGGCGGAAACTTCGACGGCGTTATGACAATACCGGCAGTCGATCCCCAATCCGCTGACGTGATGTTGATGGCTGAAGGGGACCGGCTGCGCGGGAGCCCAATTCACGCGTCGCGCAGAATCGCTGTTCGGCCAAAGCCAAACCACAAGCGAAAACGCCACAAGAGCGAGCGCCAACAGAAGGAGCGCCAGCGAAGCCCACAAATTCGCGGCGGGTCGAAAGACTGCGCCCATGAGTCGCCCCAAGAATCGCTCCGCTTCCGCCAGGCGCGCCCTTCGGCGGCGGCTAGACCAAGCCTACAGGTGGTTCAGCACGCGCCTGCGGCAAGCGCCGTGGCTCAAGGGGCGATGGCGCTGCGGGAGAGGATCGGACCGGCGCTTAGGGTTTAGGGCTCACGGGACGGTCTGAGGTTGGGCGCGCCGCGCGAAGATGTAGCTGGCGATCAGTCCGAGCGTCGCGAAGAGGGTGACGACCGAGAACAGGTAATTATGCCCCGCCGCCCCGGGCCACTGGTCGAGCAGATAACCCATGAGCGGTCCCATAAAAATATCCGGCGCGTAGCCGACCACCGATAGCAATCCAACCGCGCTCCCCGTGTGCTCCATCGGAATTTTGCCATCTTGCATGATCGCGAAATACAGGCCGCGCAGCGCGAAGACGCCGATGCTGGTAAAGACGATCGTCAAAACAAACGTCCATACCATGCCCGCGCCGATCGCGCCGGAAGCCAGCACGGAGTTCCCGGCTGCGAGAAGCACGAAACAGCCGACGATCATGCGGGGCGCGCCAAACCGCTCAGCCAAATAGCCGGCGCCAACGGCCGCAGCCGGTCGTATCCAGAGCGATGCGACGCCGACCCGCGCCGCCTCTACCTCATTCAGGCCGATGACCTGATTCGCGTACAGCGAAAAGTCGTCGATCGCCTTAAAGCCCACGTAGGCGCACAGGATCACCGCAGCCTGCAGCCAGACCGACCGCATGGCGAACACCTGCGCGATGTCGCTTATCGAGACCGCTCGCGGCGCCGGCGTTCTGCGTTCCGGTAGCGCCAGCCAGATGAGCAAGGCGGCTCCGCAGGTCATCGCGAACAACAGCAGTATGATCAGTCGCAATGATTCCGTGCGCCGCGCGAGACTGGCCGTCTCGCTGTCGTTGGGCAGCAGCGCGGCGAATAGAACCACCATGGTCGACGCCATGACGGCCGCCAGCGCGCCTCTGCCGCCTTCGAGCAACCCGAAGGCGCGGCTTTGGGAATAGTTGAGCCCCCACTCACGCGTGGCGCGAATCAACGGCGCCCAGAACAGCGTGATCGTGGTGATTCCCCAGTACCCATATAAGATCGCCAGTGCCGACGGGGACGGAATCGCCATCATCACAAGGCCGCCGACGGCGGTGGACGTCAATGCGATAGTCAACATTGTGCGTGCGGGGTATTTGTCGGCGAGCGGGCCGCCGAACAAATACGCGGCCACTGCTACGACGCCATAAACCGCATAGGCGGCGCCGAGTTGGAGATTAGTCGCGCCGAACACATCGAGGAGCGTCGGCCGGAATACGCGCGCCAAGACGAAGGGCAGCAGAAAAGCCGATTCCCCGGCGACAATCAGCGCCGCGATCGCCAGTCCCCGCTGTCGCGCCTGGCGCGCGTCACGCGCCAGCAGTGGCGCCGGCGCGATGATTCGTCATGCGCCTCCGGATATGGCTTCATCCTCGGAGCGCGTGTTGCGCGTCGCATGCCCGCCTTTTTTGCCGGCCTGTGACGCGAGCTGTCGATCGACAGAAAAACTGCGCTTTGACGCGCTGACTGCAAGTCCGCCTTTGCGTCCCGCCGTCGACGCAAGGTCGGGGTTTTTGGCGAAACTGCGATGTTCGCCGGGCACGCTCTTGCCGCCCTTACGCGCAATTTCGCGTTGCCGCTCCGGCGTCATCGACGCGAAACCCCTCCGGGACTTGGTGGTCGCCGAAACCGTATCCATGCATCGCGCTCCAATTCTGCGTCGAAAATTCCTCCGCAACAACCGAAGCGGCAGAGGCCGCTCAGCAGACCAGGCAAACGACGCCGGCGCTGTTTACCTTTAGAAAAGGCGGCTGAGCGAAGGCCATTTTCGCAAAGACTAAGCGGCTGCCAAGCTGGTAATCTTACGTAGAAATGGCATTTTTCCAGCCATCAGAGTCTGTCAGTGTTCCAGGGCGTTTCGCGAGATCTGGAGGACCGACTTATGTGTTGAGAGCGGCTTTGAGAGTAAGACTTCGTTAAAGGCTCGCTCTGGTCGGTCGGATACTGCATAACGGAATCATTTCCGTCCCAGAGCGGTCTGTTCTCTTGCTTTCCGTCGGCATTCGCCGGATCTCTTCTTGAATACAATAAAATGGCTTATCCAATATTCCACTTACGTAAGTCTACCAATTTTGCTTCGCGCGCGAGCATGCTCTTATGGAGTTGGCGTCGATCTCTCCAAGTAAAGGCCGCCGGAAGAGCGGCGACAGCGCCTTGAGTAGAGCACGCGAACACGACGGGAGCGTCTAATGTTGTCGGCGTCGCGGCAGAGGGAGCAGTCGGGTCTCGCGTCACGCGAAGTGGCTGCGATGCTTTCACTCAAGCAAAAACAGTTGTTTGCGAGCTACGAGCTCAGCCTACAAAAGGGCGAGTGGTTCGTATTCGAATTGATGGTGTCGGATATTCAGGGTCTTATGGATCTCGGCGCGCAGGCGCTTGCGACAGACGTGCTCGTCGTCCTCCGCATTTTCATGCGGGACCGTCCGCAATTCGACGCCCATGCGCGGCGCACCCCCGCGTTTAGAGGCTTGTACGGGAATCGATCGACGCGGCGGACGCTCGACTCGCTTATTGCGGGTGCGGGGGAGGCAAAATCATTCTGCAATTCGCACTGAGTGGGACAAACAATCACTGGCGTGAGCTCTGCCGCCGCTGGTCTTCCCGCGCATCCGGAACGGCGCGATCCGACTGAAGGGGCGGACGCGCCGCAAGGCAATGACGACGGCGTCTGTGCGCTGTCACGCATACGGCGTCGTAGATCGCAGGCTATTCCGGGGGTCCGCTTGCCGCTCATGCGGCGCATGGCGCGAATGCGAGGGAATATATGATCGAATCAGGCCAATAGGATCGCTTCGGTGGATGATGCTGATCCCAATGTATTTGGCGTTAGTCGTGGAGAGCTCGAACGGCTGAGAGCCATCAGCAGATTGGCTGCGACTTTCGCCCACAATATCAATCAACCGCTGACTGCGGCGAGCGCCTATCTCAGGGCGGCGCAGCGCCTCGCAGGAGGGCTTCCAAAGGAGTCGGTCACGCCGCTCATTGGCGCGCTCGACAAGGCTGTCATGCAGATCATGCGCGCCGGGCAGGTCGTCCGCAGTCTGAGCGAGCTTGTTGCGCAGGGCGAGCCAGACAAGACGCTCTTTAGCGTTAATCTATTGATCGAGGAGACGCTTTCACTCGTCGCTGCGGAGGCCGCCGAGGTTGGCGTCTCGATCAGCAAGCGGCTGACCAAAAACGACGATCTCATCGTCGCCGACCGGCTCCAGATCAGACATGTTCTGGCCAACCTTTTGCGAAACGCAATTGAAGCGATGCGGGATTTGCCGCGACGCGAGCTGTTGGTCTCCACGGCGACGCAAGCTGCAAACGCCATACGCGTTGAAATTCAAGACACCGGCTGCGGACCGGCCGGAATGGAGAAAGCCGATCTGCTTGATCTTTTTGCGACGCGGAAAGATGGAACGGGCATCGGGCTGTCGATTTCCCGGGCAATTGTCGAAGCGCACGATGGCCGACTATGGGCTAAGGTCAACCCCGAAGGCGGCGCTATATTCTCCTGTGATCTTCCATTGCGCGGACGAGATTTCAGCGGATGAACTCGGGAACGGTTTTTATCGTGGACGATGATGCGGCGGTGCGCGATGCGCTTCAGCTTCTACTCGAATCTGAGGGGTTCGCCGTATCGAGTTTTCCGTCGGCGCCAGCGATGCTTTCATCCATCGGGCCGGAAAGCGCTGGGTGCGTCATCGCTGATGTCCGCATGCCGGAAGTGAGCGGACTCGACCTGATCCTCGAGATGAAGAACCGAAATCTGCATCTGCCGATCATTATCATCACGGGCCATGGCGACGTGCCTCTCGCCGTCGAGGCCATGAAGCGCGGCGCTGTCGATTTTCTCGAGAAGCCGTTCGATGACGATGCGCTCTTTGCAGCCGTCAAGGGTGCGCTGTCGAAGCACGAAGCTGTTCAGTCGCGCTGCGCGGAAGAGCGGCAGATCTCTGAAAGACTTATGTCCTTGACGAAGCGGGAGCGCGAAATTCTCGAAAGGCTCGCGCAAGGCCGCTCGAACAAGGTCATTGCTCATGATCTTGGCATCAGCGTGCGCACGGTGGAGGCGCATCGCGCCAATGTCATGGCGAAAATGCGCGTCAAGAACCTCGCGGAGCTGGTCCGAATTTTTCTAAATGGTCGGAATATCAGCTTTGGCGCGTGACGTCGCCAAGCGTCATTCGCGAACATCCGCGTCGTCCATCACGCGTCGCGTCGATTTGGGCGCGCGGAGGCTGCCTTGCCAAACTGCGCGCGCTAAGTATTCAAGTGGAAACCGCCGAGCGCTAGAGGAGCGAATTGGTCATGCGAGCGCCAACCTCCCCGGCAGACGCTGTCCAACTGAACAAGTTCTCCGTTTCGACGCCCTCGGCGCGGCGTGTTCTCGTCATCGACGACGATAGGGACGTCGCCGACAGTCTGGCGATGCTGCTGGAAGTCCTGGGATGCGACGTGAGAACGGCCTATAGCGGAGCGGTGGGCGTTTCGCTCGTGTCCGCTTTCCAGCCGAGGATCGTGTTCCTAGACCTCGGCATGCCCGAGATGAACGGCTATGAAGCCGCGCGTCGCATTCGCAACGAGCCAGCCGGACGGCGGGCGCAGCTGATCGCGCTCACCGGCTGGGGCCAGGATTTGGACAAGAAGCGCACCCGCGAAGCGGGGTTCGACCGCCATCTGGTTAAGCCGGCCGATATCGACATTTTGGAAGAAATCCTTGCCGCCTGCGGCGAGGACTCGCAGCAAGTTTAAGCGACATATCGGCGCATGCCTCTTTAATTCCGCCTAGTTAGCGAGTGAGCGTTTCGTCAGGACTCGCCTCGTCATTCCGCTTGGCCCCTGCCGCCATCGAGGCGGCTCATGCGATGCGCAGCCGCAGCGGGAGCGCGTCGCTAACGCTACGCTTCAGCTGGATTTTCCTGGGACGCTGGCGTTAGTAGCGTTGCGGCGGAGGACCACATCTTGGCGGGAACATCGCGAGGCCTGAGCGCTCCTGGCGCGGCTGCGCGAACTGAGGGAAAGCAGGGCGCGATTACGCTTGCGGTTAACGTTTGCAGGACGGCCAACAGAAGCCTCGGGATTGCGCCGGCGGACGCTGGAACAGCGCGGGAGCGCTTCTGTTCGGCGTCTTTCCCAATTCTGTCCGTTGGATAGCAAATGACCTTTTCGCATATGGACACGTTCTGGGTTGTAAATTGGACGACGGATGTCGCAGGACAATGCGATTATATCGACCGGCAATGGCCAAGAATTACAGGCCAAACGGCCGAAGCCGCGATGGGCGGAGGGTGGCTCGACGCCATCCACCAGGACGATCTGGAGCGGGTGAAGGTCGAGCTAGGTCTGGCGAGCGGCTCCGAGCGCCCGTTCCAGATCGTGGCAAGGCTCAGACGCCAGGATGGTCAGTTTCGCTGGGCGTTGGCGGTTGGCGCGCCGCGCTATGATGCGCAAGACGTATTCATTGGCTACAGCGGCTCCATCATCGATTTTCATGATCGGACAGATATAACCGAACGCAAAGAGCGCTTGGACGCGTTGCGGGCAAGCCAAGAGCGCGATCGTCCGCTTTTTGAGACGAGTCGCGACGGCATCGTCACCGTCGATATGAGCGGCCGCATTCTCGAGGCCAACCCCGCTTACCAGAAGATGCTCGGCTACACGCTCGAAGAGCTGAAGCGTCTGACTTATCAAGAACTGACCCCAGAAGTTTGGCATGACATGGAAGCGGCGGTCGTGCGGGAGCACATTCTTCCGCGCGGCGAATCTGCCGAATATGAGAAGGAATATATCCGCAAGGATGGAACCGTATTTCCGATAAGTCTGCGAACGTGGACCGTCGTCGACGAAAGCGGCCATATCGTCGGCATGCGCGCCTTCGTGCGCGACATCACCGAACGCAAGCAGGCCGAGGCGGCGCTGCGCGACAGTGAGGAACGGTTCCGCGTATCCTTCGCCAACGCTTCGATCGGCTTTGCGATGAACGGGCCGGACGATACGCACCTGGACGCCAACCGCGCCTATTGTGTGATCACCGGCTACACGCGCGAGGAACTTCTTGCCCTCAAGGCGTCGGAGCTGATCCATCCTGATGATTGGCCAGCCAATCGGGCCTTGTCCGAACGGATGCTTGCCGGCGAGATCCCTGGCTTCGTCGTCGAAAATCGTTACGTTCGAAAGAACGGCGAAAACATCTGGGTCCGCAAGAGCGTCTCGCTCGTTCGCTCGGCCGACGGCGAACCAAGGTGGATCATCACTCTCGTCGAGGACGTCACCGAGCGCAAGCTGGCCGAAGAGGCGCTGCAGCAAAGCCGCAACGATCTCGACCGCGCCCAGGAGGTCGGAAAGATCGGCTGGTGGCGCCTCGACGTGCGCCGGAACGTTTTGACCTGGTCGGACGAGAACCACCGGATCTTCGGCGTGCCGAAGGGGACGCCGCTGACCTACGATAGTTTTCTTTCTATCGTGCATCCCGACGACCGCGCCGACGTCGACGCAAAATGGCAGGCCGGTCTGCGCGGCGAACCCTACGACGTCGAGCACCGCATCATGTCCGGGGACGAGGTCAAATGGGTGCGTGAGAAGGCCTATCTGGAATTTGACGCGGCGGGCGCGCTTCTTGGCGGCTTCGGCATTACACAGGACATCACCGAACGAAAGCAGGCGGAGGAGGCGCTCCGCGAGAGCGAGGCTCGGCTGCGGTTGGCGACCGAGGCTTCGAAGATCGGCGCGTTCGACTGGCGCATTCCGACGGACCTGAACATCTGGACGCCGGAATTAGAGGCGATGTATGGGTTGGCGCCGGGCGAATTCGGTCGGAAGCGGTCGGCCTGGGAGCAGCTGGTGCACCAGGACGATCGGGCGGGCGCGGTCGCCAAGGTTAACGAAACGCTGGAGACGGGCGAGCCCGTCGAGCATGAGTGGCGAGTCGTCTGGCCGGACGGCAGCGTGCATTGGATTGCCGGGCGGTTTCAGGGTTTCAAGGACGCGGTCGGCAAGCCGGTGCGCCTCACCGGCGTGAACATCGACGTTTCCGAGCGCAAGCGGGTCGAGGAGGCGCTGCGCAAAAGCGAGCTGCGCTATCGTTCTCTCGTCGAGGCGGCGAGCGCAGTCACTTGGAGCTGTCAGCCATCGGGACTGCATCAAAAGCCGCAACAGGAATGGATGGCCTTCACGGGTCAGACGGCAGAGGAAATGCTGGACGACGGCTGGACCAAGGTCGTTCATCCAGATGACCTCGAGGCAGTGGCGGCGAAGTGGCGAACAGCCGTCGCGCGCGCCGAGCCGTTTTGGAGCGAGCACCGCATCCGCCGACATGATGGCGAGTGGCGCTGGATGCGCGTTCAGGCGGCGCCCATTCGCGACGCAACGGGCGAGATCGTCGAATGGTTCGGCAGCAATACGGACATCAACGATCTCAAGCAGGCTGAACTGGCGCTGCGGGAAAGCCAGCAGCAGCTCGCGCTGGCGTTGGAAGCCGGCCAGTTAGGATTCTGGGACTGGCATCTGCCCAGCGGCCGGGTCCAGTTCGGCGGCAGTTGGGCGTCCATGCTTGGTTATGAACTCAGCGAAATGGAGCCCGATGTCCGAGCTTGGGAAAGGCTAATTCATCCCGACGAGCGTGAAGCCATCGCCGCTCGATTATCGGACCATCTGGAGGGCCGCGCCGAAATCTATGAATGCGAGCACCGCTTGCTTCACAAAGACGGTTCCTGGCGCTGGATTTTGGACCGCGGACGGGTCGTGGAGCGGGACGCCGCTGGCCGTCCGATAAGGGCGATCGGCACTCATGCCGACGTGACGGCGCGCCATGAGGCCGAAGCCGCGCTGCAGGACGCCGACCGCCGCAAGGATGAGTTCCTCGCCACGCTGGCGCATGAGTTACGCAACCCGCTCACTCCGATCCGGAACGCCGTACATATTTTGAAGAAGAAATATGGTCCGCAATTTCCTGACACTCCGCTGCTCGCTATGGTTCAGCGACAGGTCGATCACCTTGTTCGCCTCGTCGATGACCTTCTCGAAATCTCCCGGATCAGCCGTGGCAAAGTCGACCTGCGCAAGGAAAATGTCGCCGTGTCGGATTTCTTGCGGCATGCCTTGGAGTCCTGTCAGCCGCTCATCGACAACAAGAGCCACCGCGTAATCGTGAATATCGCGGATGAGCCGCTGCGGGTTTTCGGCGACTCCGTCCGCCTGGCGCAGATTGCGGCCAATATCATCAACAACGCGGCGAAATACACGCCGTCGGGCGGGCGCATCGAAATCGACGCCGCGCGCGGCGGCGATGAAGTCGTTCTGCGGGTTCGCGACAATGGCGTCGGCATCAGCGCCGACATGATGCCGCGAGTTTTCGATCTCTTCGCGCAAACGGACGGCCAAATTCGGCTTTCCGAGGGAGGGCTCGGCATTGGTCTCGCGCTTGTCCGCAGCCTCGTGGAGGTTCACGGCGGCCGGGTGGAAGCGCGCAGCGAGGGCGTCGGCCGGGGCAGTGAATTCGTCGTCAGTCTGCCGCTCGCGGGCTGCCGCGGCCCCCGCCTCCGCTGAACTGGTCGGCCCCGAGGCGCTTGCGGCGTGTCGACACGCCGCGGCGAGGAATTGATCGCGCCTGTTCGGCTGCGTCACCAACCCGGAGGCCGACGGCTCATGTGTCCGGCGGCATCAATCCTATTCTGCGGCGGTCGGCGCATAGTTTGGATTGGATTCGGTGAGAATCGCGTCGAAGCCTTCGAATTCGGGACCGCCCAGATAGAGATCGCGGTTCTGGCCAGCGTTTTTGTGAGCCTCGCGGAAATGTTCGGAATGCGTCCAATCGATGAAGTGCTGCCGAGTTTCCCACAGCGCATGCGACGCATAGAGAACGTGGTCCTCCCGCTCGGGCCCCTTGAGCAGATGGAAGACGATGAAGCCGGGCCTTTCCTTAAGCCGCGACTGACGCGACCGCCAGACGTCCTCGAAGGCCTGTTCCTTGCCCTTGACGATTTTGAAGCGGTTCATCGCGACAAACATGACTTGGCTCCTGTCGTTGGGTTCGGCGGGCGCCGCCGGCGTTCTTAGCTAATCGTCCTCGAGGCGAAAGGCAAAGAAGCTGGTTGCGGCCGCCTTGCGGCAGCGCGGCTTGCGCTCGAGGGGCGCCGATGCGAGAGCAAAGTTCTGTGAAAGGACGCCGGCGACAGGCGCCGTTGCGCGGCAGCGACTCCGCTCAGATCGCAACCCATCTGTGGACCATGGCGCAAAACTGCGTTAGGAGCGAAATTTAGCGGCTGCGTGAAGGCGGAGTCGCAGATCGACGCCTCGGCCCAGATCCGCGAACGCGCAAAGGAGCCTCCGCGCTGAGCACGGCGATTGTAGAAATTGTCCATGAGTTGGACAAGCGACTGCGGTTGCGGCTTTTGTCGAATGCGGACGATTTCACGCAGACGGAAGTTGCGCTGCGACAGCTGCCCGGCGTCGCGTCCGTGCGCGCCAATCGCGCCTGCGCATCTTTAACGCTGGCGTATGACGGAAAGCCTGAGGTCCGCGACGCCATTCTCGCGACCGCGCGCCGAACGCCATCGGCGCCCGCGGATACATGGCGGCCTCCGCCAGAGGCCAGCGCCAAGCGCGTGACTCTCGCGGCCGGCGCGATCGCCGCCGCGCTCCTCCTTCCCGCGCCGCTCGCCGCAGCGATCACTTGGCTCAATATCGCGGGCCTCCTCGCGCGCGGCGTCCTTGCGGCGTCGCGCGGCGAGCTGAAGACAGACGTTCTTGATGCGCTCGCCGTCGGCGTGCCGGCGGCGCGCCAGGAATATGTCACCGCCAGCGTGACCCGCTTCCTGCTCGCGCTGGCGGAGCATATCGAGGCCGCCACCGTCCAGCAGTCCGACGAATTGCTGCGCTCGCTCCTGCGCCGGGCGCCTGGCGACGTCTGGGTGGAAGGTCGGAACGGCGAACTCGCGCGAGTGGCTTTCATGCAGCTCAAAGGCGGTGAGCGGGTCGTCGTCGGCGCCGGCGAGACCATTCCGGTCGACGGCCAGGTGATGGCCGGCGCCGCCTATGTCGATCAGTCGTCGGTGACCGGCGAAAGCCTTCCCATACCGCGCGCGGTCGGAGATCAGGCGCTCGCGGGCGGCGTTGTCGCCGACGGACGGCTCGTGGTCCGGGCTGAGCGCGTGGGCGAAGACACCACGACGGGACGGATTTCGCGCTACATCCAGGACGCTCTCGACCGTCCGGCCGACATCCAGACTGTGTCCAGCGTCTTTGCGAATCGGCGCGTCGGCATTACGCTGGCCACAGCTGCGGTGGTGTTCGCGCTCACACGCGACTGGCGCCGGATCGAATCCGTCTTCATGGTCGACTATTCCTGCGCCGTGAAGCTCGGCACGCCGATCGCGATCAAGTCGACGATGTATCGGGCCGCGCAGGAAGGCTGTCTGGTCAAGAGCGGAACGGCGATCGAAACGCTTGCCGGGGTCGACACGGTCGTTTTCGACAAGACCGGCACGCTGACCCACAACACGCTTGAGGTCACGGACATTTGTCCGCTGGACCCCGGGATCGACGAAGAACGGGCGGCGGCCATGGTCGCCTCGCTCGGCGAGCACACGAGCCATCCCATCGCGCGCGCCGTTGTCGGGCTCGCGCAGCAGCGCCGGCTCGCCCATGTTCCGCACGAGGCCGTCAATTTTATTGTCGGCCACGGCGTGGAAGCGAATGTCGATGGACGTCGCATTCGGTTTGGCAGCCGGCATTACCTCGAAGACGACGAGCACATTTCATTCGCGAACGCCCGCAAGACCGTGCGCGCGCTTCAAGAACAGGGCAAATCGCTTCTCTATGTCGCCGCCGATGAGCGCCCGATCGCCGTCTTCGCCTTGCGCGATCGATTGCGACCGGAGAGCGTGAGCACGCTTGCGCAGTTGCGCGCCTTAGGAGTCAAGCGCCTCGTGATGATCACAGGCGATCGCCAGGCGCCGGCGCTGGCTCTGGCGGAGACGCTCGGCATAGATGCTGTGCATTATGAACAGCAGCCGGAGGACAAGGCCAACATCATAGAGGCGCTCAAGAAGGAGGGCCGCCGCGTCGTCTATATCGGCGATGGCGTGAACGACGGTCCGGCATTGATGGCGGCGGATGTCGGCGTCTCAATGCCGCGCGCCGCCGACATCGCCCGAGCCAGCGCCGACATTGTGTTGCTGGAAGACAGGCTGGAGTCCGTCGCCACGGTGCTCGCGGTCGCTCAAGAGGCGATGCGCTTGATCCACTCGAACTTCCGATTCGCGGTTGGGGTGAATTCGGCGATTCTCGCCGCCGCGGCGTTCGGGCGTCTTTCTCCGCTCGCCGCCGCCACGCTGCACAATGGGACGACGATCGCCGTCCTCGTGCGCGCCCTGCTGAGCGGACGCGCGCGCAGATCCCTCGCGGAGAAAATCGACGCGATTCGGTCGCGCTCGAGCGCAGCCGGGCGCACGAACAATAGCGGAGCTCCTTCAGCTCGGCGACGTAAGCGCCCGCCGGGTGAAGCGTTGCGCCCGACCACAAGATCCCGCCGCATGATTGCGCTCTGTTGGCTTCGGCGCTGCGCCGACTACGCGCGGTCATTTTGGTTACAACTTAAGCAATGAAGTACTAGCTACTTTGGAATGAGAATAAATACACGTAATGTATGGTACATATGTCACATCGCGCTTAAAATACTTCTGAAATGACGGTTACATAATTGACGGAAAAAAAATATTCGAGCTATCTGCAGCATACAAAGCGAGGCGTCGCGCTACACAATAGTAGAGGCGGAAGAATGACCAAGAAACATTCCAGATTTTCCTGCCTGGACATCTCAGTGATCGGGAAAAAATCCCTGCTTGTATGTAGTCTCGGCGCGCCGGTCGTGATCGCGCTCGACGTCGCATCGGCCCTGGCGCAGAACGGCTCGCAAACGTTGCCTCCGGTGACCGTGGACGCCCCGCGCGAAAAGTCGCAAGCCAAGCCGCGGCAACAAACGCAACGCCCCGTCGCATCGAGCGCGCGTGCGAGCAGCGTTCACCCGAGCGGCCCGAGACCGCATGTGGCGTCGACGCAGCACAGAGCGGCGTCCGCCGCGCCGCAGGTCGGTCCTTCGCTGCTCTCCGGCGCAAGCGGCGTCGCGCCGTCGCCGCCAACGGGCGAAATCGGCAATCTTCCGCCGGCCTACGCCGGCGGCGAGGTCGCGCGCGGCGCCCGGCTCGGCATGCTCGGCAATCGCGATTTCATGGATACGCCGTTCAACGTGACAAGCTACACGTCGGCGCTGATCGAGAACCAGCAGGCGCGCACGCTGCAGCAGGTCTTGGAGAACGATCCGTCGGTCCGCATGACCACCTCGGCCGGGCATATTCGCGAGAATTTCAGAATTCGCGGCTTCCCCGTGCTTGGCAGCGAGCTTGCGCTCAATGGCATGTATGGCTTGGCGCCGGACGGCCATGTGGCGACCGAATTCCTGGAGCGCGTCGAAGTGCTCAAGGGGCCGGGCGCGCTGCTCAACGGCATGGCGCCCTTCGGCGCGGTCGGCGGCTCGATCAACCTCGTCACCAAACATGCCAGCGACGCGCCGATCACCAGCGTCAGCACGGATTACACGTCGAGTTCTCAGTTCGGCACGCATATTGACGTCGGGCGGCGCGGCGGCGACCACAATCAGTTCGGCGTTCGCTACAATGGCGTTTACCGCAGCGGCGGCACTGCGCTCGACGAACAGTGGAAAGTGCGCGGCCTGAATGCGTTGGCGCTCGATTACCGTGAAGAGCGCGTGAGGCTGTCGATCGACGCCTATCACAGCCAGGAAATCTTCAAGAATGGCAGCGCGTTCTTTGCGAGCTTCAGCGGCATCGGCGCGGCGGCGGCGCCAAGCGCAACCAAGAATCTGTTTATCGGTTCAAACGGCCGGTTTGAGAACGCCGCGGTCATGGCGCGCGGCGAACTCGACATCGCCGAGAACGTCACGGTTTTCGCGGGCATCGGCTTTTTGGACAGCCGAAACTTCGGCTTCACCAATGGAACCAATGCCCCCAGCGTGAATCTGCTCGGCAACTTCACCGGACCGCGTATCGTCAATCTGCGCGGCTACACCAATACGCTGTCGACGCAGGGCGGCATTCGCGGCCAGTTGGACACGGGCCCTCTGCGCCATCAATTCGTGCTGAGCGCCTCGGCGCTAAAATTTAGCCAAAGTTCCGAGTTCGGATTCAGCGGGTCTTACAGATCGAACATTTATCTGCCCGTCGTGCCGCCTCAGGCGCCTCCGCCGCCGGTTGTTCCGAACACCGCGTTCAATCCCAGTCGG
The DNA here is from genome assembly GCF_000304315.1 of Methylocystis sp. SC2. NCBI lineage: Bacteria > Pseudomonadati > Pseudomonadota > Alphaproteobacteria > Hyphomicrobiales > Methylocystaceae > Methylocystis > Methylocystis hydrogenophila. Next base: position 2,783,976 of record NC_018485.1, read on the forward strand.
CCGTATTTCGTAACCGATCCGAGAAAGACCGGAGAGAACTATCTGGCGAGCCTCGCCTTCGCCGACACCATTTCGGCCTTCGACGAGCGCATCCAGCTCATCGGCGGGCTGCGCAGCCAGCGCGTGATGACCAAGACATTCCAGGCGAATACCGGCATAGAGACGAACGCCTATGACAGCCATCGTCTCTCGCCGGCCTTCGCGCTGATCGTCAAGCCATTCGACAACCGCCTGTCGCTTTACGCCAACTATATCGAGGGCCTCAGTCAGGGGTTGCGAGTCACCAATCCGCTCGCAACCAATTTCAACGAGTCGTTTCCGCCTTTCGTCTCCAAGCAGATCGAAACCGGCGCGAAGCTGGATTTGGGCGTTCTCGCGAATACGCTGAGCTTTTACGAGATTACGCAACCCACTCTTTCGACCGTGACCAGCGGCGGCCTGCTCAGTTACAAGCCCGTCCGGCAGCGCAATCAGGGCATCGAGTGGAACGTCTTCGGCGAGCCGATCCCGGGCGTCCGCGTGCTCGGGGGCGTCTCTTATATGATCGGCGTCATCACGCAGAGCGCGGACGGAAAGACCACCGGAAAGAACGCCTTCGGCATCCCGCGATGGCAGGCGAACTTCTATGGCGAATGGGATATTCCCTATCTGGTCGGGGTGACCGTGGAAGGCCGCGTCATCTATACGAGCGCCCTCTATGTCGACTCGTTGAACTACTACCGAATTCCTGAATGGGCGCGCTTCGACGCAGGCGCGCGCTACAACACGAAGATCTACGGCACAGACATGACGCTGCGGGCGAATGTGAACAATCTGTTCAACCACAGCTACTGGTCTGGCGCCTTCAACGACGGCTTCGCCACGCTCGATGCGCCACGCACCGTCCTGCTGTCGGCGACGTTCAACTTCTAAGGATAGGAGCGGACGATGAACCTCTCGCCCGCAGCTATTCAATTCGCCGCCTGCGCGGCCATCGCAACGGGCGCCGCCAGCCTCTATCTCGGCGCGAAGAACCAGCGCTGGCTGTCGCGGCCGCTGCCTGGGTTGTGGAGCGGCGTCGCTGGCGCGGCGCTGCTGCTTCTCGGCGTTTTTCTGTGGAGTCAGACGGTTCAGCTTTCAACCGCCATTTTCGGGACGCTCGCTCTGGTCATGCTTCTGTTCATCGCCTTCCCGTGCCTGGGCGCGCTGCGGACCTTCATCAGGAACGCGCCATGAGTCAGATCCGACGCGATTGGGTGAGCAAGACCTCGGCCGGCGCCATTCTGGGCCTCAGCCTCGCGATCGCGCTTGCGGGACTCTTTGCGTGGCTCAGTCCCGGCGGACTGACGACTCCAAATAAATTCCAGCTCGTGATGTGGCTGATCGCGCCGATCTGGCTGACGACGCTGAGTCTCTGTTTCTTCTTTTCGAGCGGCATACGCGCCTGGCTTTGGCTGGGCGGCGCGAATTTACTGGCGTACGCCGGCCTATTCGCCTGCCGCCTTCTCCTTCGCTAATCGGGACAACGCACGATGCGCGCCGACGTTGTTCGACTCTATAAGGTTGTCCATACGTGGACAGGCATCACCGCCGGGATGTTTCTGTTCATCGCCTTTTACGCCGGCTCCATCACGGTGTTCGCCGAGCCGCTCGCGCGCTGGGTTTCAACCCCCGCTCCAGTCCGCCTCACCGCGCTTGCCCGATCGGATGAATTGATCGCGCGCACGCTTGCCGCTCGGCCCGACGCCGCCAAGGAATTCACGCTCCATTTGGGCGAAACCGAAGATCTTTGGGCGCGGCTCACATGGCGAAAAGGCAAGGACGACAGGACGCCGTGGTCGGCCGAACTCTCTCCCGAAGGCGACTTGCGCCTGGCGCAATCATATCGCTCGAGCGTTGTCGACTTCGTCGATAATATTCACCGAACCGCGGGCATTCCAGGCGCTAATGACATCGGCGAGACCGTCATGGGCGTCGTGAGCGCCGTTTACGCGGTCGCGCTTGTGTCGGGCTTGATCATCGTTCTGCCTTCGCTCGTCAAGGATCTATTCGCCCTGCGAATAGGCCCCAATCTCAAGCGCATGTGGCTCGACGCGCATAATGTCGTGGGCGTCGTCAGCCTGCCGTTCCACATCGTCATCGCGCTGAGCGCGGTTGTTTTCTGCCTGCACGACCAGCTGTACGACGCGCTCGACTATGTCGTCTATGACGGCCGTCTGAAGTCGGTCATGGCCGCGAGCAACCCCTTCAACTCTATCAAAAAGGACGAACGGCCCGCGCCGATGCTCCCTGTCAACACGCTTCTCGAGCGGGTGAAGGCGGCATCGCCGAGTTTCGTCCCCGCCGAGATGCGTTACCGAAACGCTGGGCTTCGGGGCGCCTCGGTTCAGGTTTGGGGTTATGACGCCCGCTATATGACGAGAGGAAAGGGGTTCGCGGTCGTCAGTCCGGTCACCGGCGAGATCGCCAACACGGACTATCTTCCCGGCCGAGAGGGAACTTGGACGGGCGTCGTGGCGACGTTTTTCGCGCTGCATTTCGCCACCTTCGGCGGCGATGTCGTGCGCGTCTGCTATTTTCTTCTCGGCATTGCGGGCGCCTTCCTTTTCTATTCCGGCAATTTGCTTTGGATTGAATCTCGTCGGCGAACTGAACGGCGAAACGGCGGGCCTGTCATTCAGAAGACATCGACGCGGCTGATGTCCGCCGCCACGGTCGGCGTTTGTCTCGGCGCCATCTGCGCGATCTCCATCACCATCGTGGCGGCGAAATGGTTGAATGGCCGTGTCGCGAACATCGATGTGTGGCACAATGGCGTTTATTACGCCGTGTTCCTGGCGAGCGTCCTTTGGTCGTTCCTCAGGGGAGCGGCCGCGGCCAGCGTCGAGCTTCTCTGGCTTGCCGCGATAACCGCCGCTGCAATTCCTTTAACCTCGCTGCTCAGCTGGGCGTCGCCTGCGCTCGGCATGCAAGGTTCGGCGAGCATGGCCGCGCTCGGCGTTGATCTGGTCGCGCTTTCCGCCGCCTTGTCCTTCGTCTGGATGGCGCGCTCAGCGGCGCATCGCGTGGAATATGGGCCTGCCGACAGCGTCTGGGCCGCATCCCGCCGGCGACTGCAGGAGGCGGCGCGATGACGACGTCTTGCGAGCAATTGTTGAAAGGCCGCTTCGGCCATGACGTGGGTTCCGATCGCTGGTGGCGTCGGGTCGCCATCGAAGGCTGTCCAATTGTCCAGGCGATAGGCGGGGACCGGGCGCGCGTCTCGTTCTTATGGCGTGACCCTGAAGGCGATGCGACGACCTCAAGGACTCGATGTGTCTATATCGATATCTGCTCAGTCACTGATCATCATAGCAATGAACACGCCTCTTTGCAGCGGATCGTCGGAACGGACGTCTGGCATTGGTCATTCGAGGTAGAGGCTGAATGGCGCGGAAGCTATTGCTTCATTCCTCTCGATGACCACTGTCTCAATGGCGCCCGCGGCGCTGACGGCGACTTGTCGCCAAGTGCGTGGTGGCGCGCAGCGCTGAAGTTCGCTCAGCCCGATTCGTTGAACCCCAACCTTTGCCATGTCGGCCCGCGCGGACAGCCGGTGTCCGCCGCGCATCTTCCCCAGGCGCCAATGCAAACGGCATGGCGAGACGTCGATCGCAACAGCCGCCCCGCGGCCGATCAGAGCCGCCTCCATCGAATGGAATGGAACAGCGCTCGGCTGCGCAACAGCCGCCGTGTTTGGGTTTATCGCACCGGCGCGACGCCTGAAGAAAGCAAGCTTCCTCTCGTCGTGCTCCTGGACGGCCAATATTGGGCCGAAGCCATGCCGGTCTTCTCAGCCCTGGACCATGCCACGCGCGCCGATTCGCTTCCGCCCAGCGTCTATGTGCTCGTCGATTCGCTCAGTGCAGACACGCGTCGTCGCGAGCTCACATGTGACGAAGCCTTTCTGGAGGCGCTTCAGCAGGAGCTTTTGCCAATAGTGGCGGGCCTCGCGCCGTGCGGCCGCGATCCGAACAAGACCGTCATCGCTGGACAGAGCTTTGGCGGACTCGCCGCGCTTTTCGCCGGTCTTCGCGCGCCAGAATGCTTCGGTCGCGTGCTCAGCCAATCTGGCTCGTTTTGGTGGCCGGGAGCTTATGCGCGGGAGGAGCTGCGGCCGCACGTTCCTGATACTCGCGGTCATGCGCGAGACGTCGTCGCCGATTTGATCGAGAGGAGCAGGAGTGGCGCTTCCCGTCTTCGCGTCTTTCTAGAGGCTGGAAGCTTCGAGAAAATCATTCGCGTCGCCAACGACCGCGTTCATCGGACTCTCGTCGATGCAGGGCACGACGCCCACTATCGCGTCTATTCGGGCGGGCACGATCCGCTCTGCTGGCGTGGCGGATTGCTTGACGGCCTGTCCCTTCTGCTCGCCGATCGTCGTGCGGCGCCGGCTGGCGCTACGGCGTCTCGCGCGCAGGCCTCAAGATTAGCAATTACAGACGCGACGGAGTGAATGTGTGAATGACGCGCAGCCAAACCCATTCGACGACGAAAACCTTACGTTTCTCGTTCTGGTCAATTCCCAGGGCCAACACAGTCTCTGGCCGACATTCGCCCCGCAGCCTGCAGGCTGGCGGCGGCTCTTCGGTCCGAGCGATCGGAACGACTGCGTAAAATTCGTCGATGAGCATTGGACCGACATGCGCCCGCAATCTCTTCGTGACGCTTCCCGTCGGCGCTAACCGAATGACTTCGTAGGCCGCTTTTCTTTCGAGGGAACGACAAGTGCTTCTTGCTCCGCCTTTGCGGCCTTCCTCGCCGATCGCGCTTGAGCTTCCGCTCATCGCGGCGCAGCCGGGCATCTGGATGGGGGACCAAGTGTCCCCGACGCGAAACGCTTTCATCGTCGCGCAATACGTAGAGTTGAAGGGCGTCGTGGATGTCGACTCTTTCCGCGCGGCCATTCGCATCGGACTTTCTGAGGCTGATACCGTTCATGCCCGGTTTATCGAGTCCGAGGGGCGGCTCTCGCAAATCATTCCTCAACGCCGAAACGCCGGGGAGTCGCCCGATCCGGACGTCGTTGACGTCAGCGAAGAACCCGATCCGGAGGCTGCGGCGCTTGCCTCCATGCGCGCCGATCTGGCCGCGGATCTGCCGTTGGACGGCGACGCGTCGCTTTATCGGCATGCGCTGATTCGTCTTGGCGAAACATTGAACGGCGAACGATGGTTCTGGTATCAGCGATACCATCATTTGATGGTCGACGGTTTCAGCTTCGCCGCCATCGCGCGGCGCATCGCCGATATCTACACGGCGCTAAGGCGCCGTACGCCTTTCGGGGATTCGCCTTTCACCTCCTTCGCCGAGGTCGTCGAAGAATACCAGTCCTACGAGGGTTCGAAAGCGCAGGAAGCCGACCGATCTTTTTGGCAGGACCACGCCCAAAATCTCCCAACACCTATCGCCTTGTCGCCGCCGAGCGCAAGGACGCCCCAGGCCGGGGCTGTGTCCTTGCCGCTGCGGCGAAGAATATCTCTTCCGCCAGACGTCATGACGGCGATGGAGACGCAAGGCGCCGTGGTTCGCGTCTCCGGCGTCGAAATGGCGATGGCCGCCGTCTTTGTTTATCTGCATCGGATGAGCGGCGCGACGCGATTGACGGTCGGCATGCCCTTCATGCGACGCATGGGATCCATTGCGCTCTTCGCCGCAGGTCCTGTCGTCAACGTCCTGCCTGTGCAGCTGAGTGTCGAACCTTCGATGTTACTGTCGGAGGCGGCGACAGCGCTTGCCTTGGAACTGAGGGCGGTGCGGCGGCGGCAGCGGTATGAAGCCGAACAGCTGCGGCGAGATCTCGGGTTGGTCGGTTCGGATCGATCTCTCTACGGGCCGATGCTCAATCTCAAAATGTTCGACTATCGCCTCGATTTCGATGGCGTCGCCGGCGTGACGCATCAGCTGGCGTCAGGGCCCGTCGAAGACATGGAAGTCGACCTTTATGTCGACGACGGCAGACTGACGATCGATCTCGTCGCGAATTGCGACCGCTACGACAAGCAGGATCTGGAACTGCACGCGAAGAGGCTCGCCTGTCTCGTGGAGCGTCTCGCGGAAGATCCGAAGCTTAGGATCGGCGCGGCGCCGCTCTTGACCGAAGGCGAGCGCGCGCTGATCGCGGCGGCGAACGACACGGCGAAAGATGTTCCACCGCTGACATTATGCGACATGCTCGCAGCCCAGGCGGCAAGAACGCCAGACGCAATCGCGCTCCTGGATGCCGACCATAGGTTCACCTATCGAGAGGTTCGGCGCCAGGTTTCTCGACTTGCGCATATGCTTGCAGATGCGGGGGTGGTCGCCGAGGATCATGTCGCCGTGGCGCTTCCGCGTTCCGTTCATTTGAGCCTGGCGATCATGGCGGCGCTTGAAACGGGCGCCGCCTACTTGCCCCTCGACATCAATTATCCCGACGAGCGACTGGCTTATATGGTCGAAGACGCCGCGCCGCGATTGATCATCACCAGTGAGACCCTGCGAAGCCGCTTCGAAAAAATGGGGCCGGTTCTGATCTTCGATGAGCTTGCGTCCGGCGTCGAAGAACATTCGTTCGCGCCCAAGACGGCGCTCACACCCGGCCACCCGGCCTATATCATCTACACGTCAGGCAGCACCGGGAAGCCGAAGGGCGTCGTGGTCTCTCACGGCGCGGTCGTCAATCTCCTCTACTGGCTTCAAGACGAATATTCGCTCAGCGCCGATGACGTTGTCTTGCAAAAGACGCCCTGCAGCTTCGACGTCTCCGTCGGCGAGTTCTTCTGGCCGCTGACATGCGGCGCGCGTCTCGTGATGGCGCCCGAAGACGTGGACCGCGATCCGGAATCCCTGCTTCACGTCATCCGCGACTATCGGGTTACGACGATGAATTTTGTGCCGTCGCTGCTCGCCGCCTTTGTCGCCGGCGTTCGGGCGTCGGCGAACGCCGCGTGTGACGCTATGAGCCTGCATGCTGTGTTTTGCATTGGCGAGGCACTATCGAAGGAGCTCGCTGAAGCATTCGAGAACCTGTTTCACGCCCCGCTGCATAATGTTTATGGACCGACCGAAGCCACGGTCGAGGTGACCTATCAACCTGCGTTCGGACAAGCGCTCGCGTCGGCGCGGGGTCCGGGCGTGCCGATCGGACGTCCGCTGTGGAACACAGGCTTGCGCATATTGGACGCGCGCTTGCGTCCTGCGCCGATCGGCGTCGCCGGCGATCTCTATCTGACGGGGGCGCAGCTTGCGCAAGGCTATTGGCGCCGCGCGTCGCTGACCGCAAGCCGGTTCGTCGCTGACCCGGAAGCCAATGGCGAGCGCATGTATCGCACCGGCGACATCGCGCGCTGGCTGCCCGACGGAACCGTCGATTATCTGGGTCGCAGCGACGATCAGCTCAAAATTCGCGGCCAGCGAATCGAACTCGGCGAAATTGAAAGCGCTCTGCGAGATCAGCCCGGCGTCGGACAGGCGGCCGTCATCGCGCGCATTCTTGGCTGCGGGAATGCGCCGGCGCTTGCTTCTGATGCTCGACAACTCATCGGCTATGTCACGCCGGCGACGCTCGGCGACGAACTCGACGGCGAAGCGTTGCGCGCGGCGCTGGGCAAGCGCCTTCCCGCCTATATGACGCCTGTTGCGATCGTGGTTTTGAGAGAATTTCCGCTGAGCGCCAACGGCAAGCTCGATCGGAAGGCTTTGCCCGATCCGTCCGAGTCGGCTCAATCAAAAAGTCGTCAGCCGCTCCCTGGACCCGAAGCGATGCTGGCCGAACTTATCGCTGACGTCTTGCGCGTGGACCGCGTCGGCGCCGATGACGACTTTTTCTTTCTCGGCGGCGACAGCATTTCCGCGATAGGCCTCTGCGCGGCGCTGCGTCGGCGGGGCGCTCTGTTGCGCCCGCGAGACATCTTCGAATGCCGAAGCGTCGCCCGCATGGCTCAGGCGCTCGACTCACGGGCGCCCGCGCCCACCGTAGCGACGCTTGACTCCAACCAAATCAGCGACGCGGAGCTCGATGCGCTGCGGGAGCGTTATGGTCCAATCGCCGCCGTACTGCCTGCATTGCCGTTACAAGAAGGATTGTTGTTCCATGCCCGGCTTGGCGAGCAGGCCAGCCGCTACAACGCTATCTCGCGCTTTGACATCGCAGGTCCGCTCGATGTCGAAAGACTCAAGGATGCGCTGGAGACGCTGCTCCGCCGTCACCCCCAATTGGCGGCGGTCTTTGACGTTCAACGGGGCGCCGCGCTGCAAATCCTTCCGCTGCTCGATGAGAACTCCCGTCTACGAAACTGGCCATGGAAGCTTTGTAAGCTCGACGCATGCGATGAAGAGCGGCAGGTCGCCGAACTCGATCGTCTCGAGCGGGCGGAGCTCGATCGGGATTTTCTTGGTGCCGAGGCGCAGGAACGGATGATGGCGCAGGCGACGCTCGTGCGCCTTGCCGCCGACAGACATGTTCTGCTGATCTGCTCGCATCATTTGATCGGCGACGGCTGGTCTTCAACGATCATGCTGCGAGAGCTGCTCGGCGCCTATGCGGGTCATGCGTTGCCGCCTCTCACTCCCGATTATCAAACGGTCGTGCGTCGCCTCACAAGCCGTGATCCGGACCCGGCGCGTTTCGCCTGGCGAGAGGCGCTGCAAGGCGTCGCGCCGACAGTGCTGTTTGAAGAGACGAAGCGCTTCGGCGCCATTTATGAACTTTCGCTTCGCTTTCGGCCAGGACTCATTGAACAGCTCGAGGCGCTGCGCCGCAGCCGCGGCCTGACGCTCAACACGCTGATGCAAGGCGTTTGGGGAGCATTCCTTGCAACAATGACGGGTCGCAGCGACGTCGTCTTCGGGTCGCCAATGTCGGGCCGTTCCGAGGCGATCGAAGGCGTCGAAGCGCACATCGGACTTTTCACTAATACGCTGCCTGTCCGCTTGCAGTTATGTCCCGATCAGCCGCTGCTCGAGCAGCTTGTCGATGTGCAGCAGCGACAAATTCGGCTGCTGGAGCATGACGGCGTTGGCCTTGGCGAAATCCAGCGGCTGTGCGACGTTCCGAACCTGTTCGACACATTGCTCGTGGTCGAGAATTATCCGGAAGACGCGAATCTGTTCGCGGCGGACTTCGGCGGTCTGCGATGCGTCGGCGCCCGCAACCGCGGCTATACGCATTATCCTTTGACGCTGATGGTTCTGCCGGGCAGGGAGCTGGAGCTGCGGCTCGAATATCGCGAAGGCGTCGAGGAGCCGGAGCGCATCGCCCGCCGTGTGACAAGACTGCTGGAGCAGATCGTCGACCGACCCGACGCGCCGCTCTCTGCGATGGACGTTTTGCTGCCCGAGGAGCGAGATCTGCTCGCGCGCGTCAACACGACGAAGGCGGCGAATCATCCGAGCACTCTATGTGAGCTGCTGGCGGACCAGGCGCAGTGCACGCCGGACGCCATTGCGCTGGTCGACGCCGATCATGCGCTGTCCTACCGCGAGGTTCGGCGACAAGTGACGGCGCTGGCGCGCATCTTCGTGGGCGCCGGCGTCGCGACCGGCGACATCGTCGCGATTGCGCTGCCGCGTTCTGTGCGACTCGTCATCGCGCTGATGGCCGCGCAAGAAGCGGGCGCCGCCTATCTGCCGCTCGACACCAGCTATCCGGAAGAACGTCTTACGCACATGGTGCAAGACGCTCGACCTCGCCTCATCGTCACGACGCAAGAGTTGCAGGATCGCTTCGAGCGCCTAGGCGCATCGCTCGTCTATGAAGAGCTGTTGGATGGTCCAAACGAGGACAGCTTAAAGAGCGTCATCCGCTCAAGCCCCGATGATGCGGCCTATGTCATCTACACCTCCGGCTCGACAGGCCGCCCCAAGGGCGTGACGGTCTCTCACAAGGCGATCGTCAACCGTTTGCGCTGGATGCAGCACGAGTACCGATTGAGCGCTGACGACGTCGTTCTGCAGAAAACCCCAAGCAGCTTCGATGTTTCTGTGTGGGAGTTCTTCTGGCCGCTGATGACGGGCGCGCGTCTCGTCGTCGCGCCGCCCGACGCGCATCGCGATCCACGCGAGCTGCTTCGGCTCATTCAGGAGCACCGCGTCAGCGTGATCCATTTCGTTCCATCCATGCTCGCGACCTTCGTCGCGACGGCCAAATCCGAGTCCGGCCATGCGGCGGACTCCAGCAGTTTGCGCCTCGTATTCTGCAGCGGCGAAGCGCTGTCGAAGGAATTGACCCGGTCCTATGGGACGTCGTTCGGCGCGCCTTTGCATAATCTCTACGGTCCGACGGAGGCGGCCGTCGACGTCACCTATCAGCAGGCCTGCGGAGTCGGCGCGGACGACGCTGCTGAAGCGGCCAGCGTTCCCATCGGCAGGCCTGTGTGGAACACCGCCTTGAGGGTTCTCGACGGTTGGCTGCGGCCGACGCCGATCGGAGTCGCAGGCGAACTTTATCTTTCGGGCGTCCAGCTTGCCGATGGTTACCTCGGCCGCCCGTCGCTTACGGCCAGTCGTTTCGTCGCCGATCCTTTTGCGGACGGCGAAAGAATGTATCGCACGGGCGACATCGTCCGCTGGCTCGGGAACGGAACCGTCGAATATCTTGGTCGAGGCGACGACCAGATCAAGATCCGCGGTCAGCGGATCGAACTCGGCGAAATTGAAAGCGTGCTGCTGGAGCAGCCCGACGTCGCGCAGGCCGCGGTCTTGGCAAGAGCGACGGGCGAACGAGTCGGCGGCGGCGCCGATGAGCGTCAGCTGATCGGCTATGTCGTTCCATCAAAAAATATGGAGCTCGATGGCGAGGCGTTGCGCCGGGCGCTTGTGCGGCGTCTCCCGGGCCATATGATTCCGACAGCCGTCATCTGCATGAAGGAGTTTCCGCTCAACGCCAGCGGCAAACTCGACAGAAAGGCGTTGCCGGCGCCGGGAAGCGCGCTTCATCGCCAAGGCCGCAAGCCGCTTCCGGGAATCGAGACGACTCTCTCGGAAATATTTGCGCGCGTTCTCGGCGTAGATGGGGTCAACGCCGACGACGACTTCTTCGCGCTCGGCGGACATTCTCTGCTCGCCATGCAGCTTGCCGCGGCGTTGGAGACGGAATTCAAGACGCCTGTCTCCGTCGGCGAAGTCATCGTCAATTCGAGCGTCGAGCGGCTTGCGCGCGCGCTTTTCGAGGAACAAGCCGGCGAAGAGCGCAAGGCCGGTTTCGGCGAAGTGCTGCATCTGCGCTCAGGGGCCGGCGCGCCGCTGATCTGCATTCATCCCGCTTCCGGCTTTTCGTGGCAGTTCAGCGTCCTCACCCGCTATCTCCAAAGCGACTGCCCCGTGATCGGACTCCAGTCGCCGCGGCCGAACGGAGTCATCGCCGTCAGCGATACGATGGACGAGGTCTGCAAGAAACATCTCGAAACGATCCGCAGCATACAGCCTCATGGGCCTTACCGGCTGCTCGGCTATTCGCTCGGCGGCGTGGTGGCGCAGGCGATCGCCGCGCGACTTGTCGAAGAAGGCGACGCCGTCGAATTCCTCGGATTGCTCGACACCTATCCGCCAGAAATTCAGGACTGGAGCAGACCGCCCACGGAAGACGAAGAGAAAGAGATCGAGAAGGAGCGCGCGCTATTCATGAACGCCTCCAAAGACGCTCTCGACTCGGCTTTGGCGAAGGAGAAAGTCGAGATGTTCGGCAATATCATGCGGAACTACGAAGATTCAGTGCGTCTACTCTCCACCGCGAAGACGGCGCGCTATTCCGGACCGGCAACGCTATTCGTAGCGAGGCGGACCTTGCCGGCCGGAATGGACGTCCAGGAGACCTGGCGTCCCTATGTGGGCCAGCTCAACGTCGTCGACCTGGACTGCGCCCACACGGACATTGTCTCTCCGCGCTCCTTGCAGGCTTTGGGACCAATTCTCAATAGCCTGCTGCGCGACAGTGAGGCGAGGAGCTAGGGCATGGACACTCAGCGCTCCCCAAAAGCGTCGCAAGAGACGCCCAACGAAGGCCATGCCGTGTCGCCGGATTCTTCTCGTGCGCCGGCTCACGCCAGCGCCGAGAACAAACCCTCAAAGAGCAAACCGTCCCTCCTGTTGGACCTTAGCCTGCTGCGCGACAACGCAGCATTTCGCACCGTCGTCATCGCTCGAACGCTGTCGGTGTTTTCGCTGGGCATGCTGACAGTGGCGGTCCCGGTTCAAATCCAGGGATTGACCGGTTCGCCTATGCAAGTCGGCATAGCCATGGCGCTGGGCGGCGGCGGCGCCTTCGCCGGGCTGTTGGCGGGCGGGGTGTTCGCGGACCGGTGGGATAGGCGCAAGCTCATCCTCTTTGCGCGATCCGTCTGCGGCCTTGGCTTCGCGGCGCTCGCCATCAATGGCTTTAGCTCGTCGCCGTCAGTGCTGGCGATCTATGCGTTGGCGTTGTGGGACGGATTTTTCAGCGCGCTGGGCGTCACGGCGCTGCTCGCCGCAACGCCTTTTCTCGTCGGCCGCGAAAATCTGGGCGCCGCCGGCCAGTTCAACATGCTGACGGTTCGCATGGGCGGAATTCTCTCTCCGGCGCTTGGGGGGATGGTGATTGCGTCTTTCGGCGTCGGCTGGAATTACCTCGCAGCCGCGATCGGCGCGCTGCTGACGGTCGCTCAGCTCATGCGGCTTCCGCCGATGCCTCCCGCCAAACGCGAACCGCAGCACCCGTTGCGCGCGCTCGGGGCGGGCATAGGCTATCTTTTCGTTAACAGGCTTGTCGGCGCCGTCGTCGCGGTGGGCGCGCTTGTCAGCCTGGGCGGCGGCGTTCGCATTCTGTTGCCGGCGCTTGCCGAGGACATATACCGCGTCGGGCCGTCGGCGGTGGGCATGATGTATGCCGCTGCGCCGCTGGGCGCGACGGTGGCCGCCTTGACGGGCGGTTGGCTCGGCGGCTTTGCTCGTTCCGGAGCGCTGCTGCTCGCGAGCGGCGCGGCGGCTTTCGTCGCGCTGGGGTCGCTCGGATTTGTCAGCGATCCTGCATTCGCTTTTGTGGCTCTCGCGGGCTTTGGCTATTTGAGCTCGATCGCCTCGCTTCTGCAGTTCACTCTCGTCCAACGCCACACGCCGGAGCATTTGTTGGGCCGGGTCAATGGTCTATGGGCCGCCCAGGCGGTCACCGGCGACGCGTTTGGCGCGCTCGCGCTTGGCGGCCTGACTCGCGTTTTTCCGCTGACGTCCACCATTCTCATTTTCAGCCTTGTCGCGCTTCTTTCGAGCGCGGCGATGGCGATCGGATTTCGCTCGCTTCGTTTCGCCTCGTTAGAGAAAAGCGAGGATTCGCCTTCGACCGCCGACGACAAGAGCGAACGGCCGCAGCCTCAACTCTTGAAGCGCGAGAAGGCTTGATGCGCAGGCCGCGCATGTAACGTCTTGATGAAGAAATTCGACAGCAAGAGAGGTGCGACGATGAATGCGGTTAGTCTTCCTCCACCAATTCCAAGCGTTGAAGCGAATCCCACCTTCTTATTCACCTCGCCGCACCGTAGCATCAAAGCGTTCGGCGTCGCCGAGAGCATTTCCCTTTCGGCGTGCGGCGCGGCGCATTCGGATAGTTTCCTGCAGACGGCCGTGCAGGGGGCGATTAATCGGGCGCGGCAGGCCGGACAGGCGAATCCCATCGTTGCGGGCGCCATTCCTTTCGACGTTCGGCAACCCTGCTCACTGTTCGTGCCAATGAGCTATACGGCTTTCGCGAGGGAGTCGCTGATGGTTGAAGCGCGACGCTCGGAGCGAGCGCCCACGGTGCTCGGCATGCGCAGCCTCCCCGACAAGGACGCATTCAAAGACGCCGTCACGCGCGCGATCACAAGCTTTCGCGCCGGGAAAATGTCGAAAGCGGTTCTATCCCGCATTCTCGAGATCGAACTCGCGCAACCGGTCGACGTTGCAGCGATCTTGAACGCCTTGGTGACGCAAAATCCCAGCGGCTATCATTTCAAGGCGACTTTGGGCGATGGCGCGATATTGCTTGGCGCAAGTCCAGAGCTCCTGATCCGAAAGGACGGCGCCGCCATTCGCTCTAATCCCTTGGCCGGTTCGGCCAAACGCAGATCGGACCCGGACGAGGATCAGCTGGCGAGCCGCACGCTGCTGCAGTCGAACAAGGACAATTTCGAACACAGGCTCGTCGTGGATGAGATCCAGGAAGCGCTGGAGCCCGTATGCAAAGCTCTAACGACGCCCACTGAGCCAGCGCTCATGAACACGTCGACGATGTGGCATCTCTCGACATTGATCACCGGCGAACTCGCGAACCACCACACGTCGGCGCTTCAACTTGCCTGTCGGCTGCATCCGACGCCTGCGGTCTGCGGCTATCCAACCGCCGAGTCGCGGTCGCTGATCAGCGCTCTGGAGCCATTCGACCGCGGGGTCTTCAGCGGCGCCGTCGGATGGTGCGATTCAGCGGGCGATGGCGAATGGGCGGTGGCGATAAGGTGCGGAACGGTTCACGACAAAGCGATTCGACTCTTTGCCGGCGCCGGCATCGTCGAAGCTTCCGATCCGGAATCGGAATGGGCGGAAACTGAAGCCAAGCTCGGCACGATGCTGCGCGCCTTCGGAATAGAAACCGGGGAGCGCCCGGCATGCCGATAGAGTTCACGCCCTGGCCCGAAGCCTTTGCCCGCAGATATCGCGACAAAGGCTATTGGCGCGGCGAGCCGCTGACGGAAATTTTGCGCTACGCATGCCGGCGTCGTCCGGACGGCGTGGCGCTGATTTGCGGCGATCGCTCGTTTACTTACGCGGAGCTCGACGCCAAGTCGTCGCGACTGGCGTCGAGCCTCGCCCGGCGCGGAATCGCGCAAGGCGACACGGCGCTGGTCCAACTCCCCAACATCGCCGAGTTTTACATCGTCTTTTTTGCGCTGCTCAAAATGGGAGCGGCGCCTGTCAACGCGCTGTTCAGCCACGACAGGCTGGAGATCGCCGCCTATGCGCAGCAGCTCCAGCCCAAGCTTCTGATCGCGTCCGCCGAACATCATCTCTTCGCGGATGACGTCTATGTCACAGGCTTGCGGAGCATCGCGCCCACATTGAGCGTCGTCGCCATCCATGGACGAACTGAATACGCTGAAAATCTTCAGTCGCTGTGGGAATGTGACTTAGACGGCGCGGCGGACGAACCGCGTCCATCTGCGGCCGATCAGGTGGCGTTTTTCCAATTGTCGGGCGGCAGCACCGGCGTTCCCAAGCTCATTCCGCGCACCCATGACGATTACTACTACAGCGTGCGGCGAAGCGCGGAAATCTGCCGCCTCACATCCGAGAGCCGCTATCTGTGCGCGCTTCCAGCGCCCCATAATTTTCCACTGAGTTCGCCCGGCGCGCTCGGCGTCTTTCACGCCGGCGGAACGGTGGTGATGGCGCGAAATCCGAGCGCGGATCTCTGCTTCGATCTCATACGCCGTCACGAGGCGAACTTCACGGCCATCGTGCCGACGATTGCTTCGTTATGGCTTGACGCCGCCGCCAACGACTCTCTCGAAGCGCCAAATCTCACAGTGATGCAGGTCGGCGGCGCGCGACTGAGCGAGTCGGTCGCCCGCCGAATTGTCGCGACCTTCGGCTGCCGGCTGCAGCAGGTTTTCGGCATGGCGGAAGGCCTGGTGAACTACACGGGTCTTGACGATGATCCCGAGCGCATTTTGACGACTCAAGGGCGGCCGATGAGTCCCGATGATGAGCTGAAAATCGTCGATGCAGATGGCGAAGAGGTCGCCGCGGGCGACGTCGGAGAGCTGCTGACTCGCGGTCCCTACACGGTCCGGGGATATTATCGCTGCCCAGAACATAACGCCCGCGCATTCGATGAAGACGGATTCTATCACACAGGCGATCTCGTCGAAATGACGGCGGACGGATATGTGCGAGTCGTGGGTCGCATAAAGGATCAGATCAACCGCGGCGGCGAGAAGATTCCCGCCGAAGAGATCGAAAATCTGCTGCTGCAACACGGGGCGGTCGTGCACGCGGCGCTCATTTCCATGCCCGACTCTCTGATGGGAGAGAAAAGTTGCGCTTACATTGTCGCCAGCGACGCCGCGCTAAGGCCGATCGCCTTGCGAAAGCATCTGCGCAGCCAGGGAATTGCGGAATTCAAGCTCCCCGATCGTTTTGAATTCGTCGATCAGATGCCGCTTACGGCCTTCGGTAAAGTCGACAAGCAAATGCTGCGCGACGACATCCAGGCAAAGCTCAACGTCTAAAGCAAACAGGAATTGACCATGGCCATACAATCCCTTGCCTCCTACGCAATGCCGGGCCCGGACTCCTTCCGAATCAACAAAGTCAATTGGAGTTTTGCGCCCGAGCGCGCGGCGCTGCTGATCCACGACATGCAAGACTATTTCGTCGGCTTCTACGGCGAGGAAAGTCCGCTCGTCGATCAGCTCATCTCGAATATTGGAAGGCTGCGCGCCTTTTTCAGGGACCGCGGCGCCCCGGTGATCTATACGGCGCAGCCCGTTGAACAGAGCGACGAAGATCGCGGCTTGCTGAATGACATGTGGGGATCTGGTCTGAACGCCCAACCGCACCGACGCAACATTGTTCAGCCTCTATTGCCGGACGCAGGCGAGACAGTGCTGACGAAGTGGCGTTACAGCGCGTTCAAGCGCTCGCGATTGGCCGAGATGATGAAGGAGATGGGCAGAGATCAACTGGCGATCTGCGGCGTCTACGGCCACATCGGTTGTCTGACGACGGCGCTCGACGCGTTCATGCATGACATCAAGCCTTTCATGATCGCCGACGCCATCGGCGATTTTTCGCTCGAAGATCATCTCATGACTTTGAACTATGTCGCGGGACGCTGCGGCATGGTGGTCGGCGTCGACGACGTGCTCGCCGCGCGAAACGCGCATTCTGCTCCGCTGACCAGAGAAGAAATCAAGAAACAGCTCTTGTCGGCGCTCGATGTCCTGGAATCAGAGTTCGACCCTGACGAGAACCTTATCGATTACGGCCTCGACTCGGTGCGAGTCATGATGCTGGTCACGGAATGGCGCAAACTCGGCATAGATGTGGGTTTTGACGAGCTGGCGAAAAAGCCGACCTTGAACGGCTGGTGGGACATCATCGATCGGCGGCTCGCCGCGGTGGTCTCCGCGTGATATCTCGGCGGTTGCGAATGGATTTCTCAGGAAAGCGGATCTGGGTCACGGGCGCCGGCCAGGGAATCGGCTATGCGACGGCCGCCCAATTCGCGGCGCTCGGCGGCGACGTCGTCGGGCTGGACAAGACGTTCGCGGCCTCGAGCTATCCTTTCGCGACCGTGCGCCTCGATGTCACCGAGCGCGATCAGGTACAAGAGACCTGTCGAGTCTTGCTGAAAGAACGTCCGAGACTGGATGTGCTGGTCAGCGCCGCGGGCGTGCTGCGCATAGGTTCGACGGAAGAGCTGAGCTTTGACGATTGGTCCGCGTGTATGGACGTCAACGCGTCCGGCCCATTCCACCTGCTTCAGCAGACCATTCCGCAGTTCAAACGGCAGCGCTCGGGCGCGATCGTCAGCGTCGGCTCCAACGCCGCGCATACGCCGCGCGTGCTGATGAGCGCCTATTGCGCCTCGAAGGCGGCGCTGACCAGCCTGACGCACTGCGTGGGCTTGGAGCTCGCGCCTTATGGCGTGAGGTGCAATCTCGTCTCCCCCGGCTCCACGGACACCGCCATGCAGCGGTCCATGTGGCGTTCGGCGGACGCAGAGAAGCAAGTGATCGCCGGAGATCTTGGGTCCTTCAAATTGGGAATTCCGCTGGGAAAAATCGCAACCCCAGCGGAGATCGCAAGCGCCGTCGTGTTTCTTGCGTCGGATCTCGCCAGCCACATTACGCTTCAGGATCTTGTCGTGGATGGCGGCGCGACGCTTGCAGCTTAACGGCTGATCGACGCGCGGGCCGCCGAACTGCCGACATGCCTGCCCGGCGTCCGTACGCCGTCATCCCGTCCCTCCGACCGAGGCAGGGCGAACGCACGACTGACATCTGGCCGGGCCTGGTCTTTGGCGAGACCGCTTCGACACGCTATAGATCGCCGAGCGCGACTGCGACACTCAAGCTTCAGAGAGCCAGCCCCCGGCCAGAACGATGATTAAAATCAACTTCTTGCTGTCCATTATCGTAACCTGCTTCGCCATCGCTCTGTCCACGCCCGCATGCGCGGAAACCGCCTCCCCTCCGGCAAAAAAAATGCAGGTTGTGGTGTTGGAAAGTCCTCCGTTCGTAATGAAGACTGACCAGGGATTTACTGGATTTGCGATCGACCTGTGGGAGGAGAGCGCCAAACGCATGGGCTTGGATTACGAATACCGGGAAGCATCAACCCTGCAAGAGCTTCTCGATTCGATAACCATGGGAAAATCCGACGTTGCGGTCACCGAATTGACCATAAACGCCGAGCGGATGGAGCGAATGGATTTTTCCCAGCCCTGGTTCGATGCGGGCTTGCAGATAATGATTCATCAAGCGCCCCCGACCGGTTTTTGGAGTTTCTTCCAGCAGCTTGAGGAGAATGGCCATCTTAAAGTGTATCTTTGGATGGGGCTCGGCGTGATCGTCGCCTCTTTTCTCCTTACGGCGCTGGATAGGCGCCTCGACCCAGAGTTTCCAACGGAGTGGAAACAGGGCTTCTCCGAGAGTTTTTATCACGTCCTCTCAGTTCTGACTTCGGGGAAAACAAATCACAAGCTGCTGTTCGGAAGTTACGGGACAATGATCGCGGCTGTGTGGCTCGTCATGGGCGCGGGCGTTGTAGCTTACATAACGTCCTCGATCACCAGCGTCATGACTGTAAACTCTCTTGAGCGGCGCATATGGGTCGCTGACAAAGACAGAATCGACGATTTGACGGATCTCAAAGGCAAGATCGTCGGCACGCTGAGCGGGAGCGTCGCGAGCATGTATGTCGCGAAGGCGGGCCTGTCCGGCAGGGGGTTCAGCACCCTTGGCAATCTCGTCAAGGCGCTGGCGGAAAATCGCGTGGATGCGATCGTCGGCGACCAGCCTTCCCTCGTTTATCTCTTACATCAGCGCCCCGATTTGCCAGTGATTCCCGTGGGCAACGTCATAAGACACGAGAAGTATGGGTTCGCCCTGAAGTCCGGCAGCCCAATCCGTCTGAAGCTCTCGAAACAGGTGATGCTCGCCTGGGAGACCGGCCTGATCGACCGTTTACGAAAAAAGTATTTTGGCGGCTGAGAGCGCACGAAACGCGTGGCGCAATGGCGAATTTGGAGATAGCGTGTCGCCGATAACTACAGGAGAAGTTATGGCACACTTTCGGATTTTGCTGACCGCTACACTTGGTCTTGGTTTTGCTTTCGCGCCTACAGCATCGAACGCCATGCCGGCGGCCCCGGTGAATGCTGCGGTTCAGGCTCCGGTTGAGAAGGTCTATGGGGGATGTGGCGTTTACGGACACCGTGGCCCTTATGGCGGTTGCCGGGCCGGCGGGCAGGCTGGCGGATGGCGCTATCGCCGCTAAGCGATCTCTTTAGCCAATGTAGAGCGCGCCCCGAGGACTTAGCTCCTCCGGGCGGTAAACTTGAGAATGGCGGTATTGGCTTTCTCGTCCTTCGAGACGCGCGCCGGGCGCACGCCCTCCGGACGAGGAAGCCCTTCGTCCGATCGCACCGAGGGCACACAGGCTGCTGCGCCCTTAAGTCTTTGGGTTTTAGGAATGGGCCTCGGGGCGCGACGATCAGAAACCCTCGTCGCCCAGAGTTTGGAGCCGCGTTATTTGCGGCGCAAGTAGAACGGCGCCTATCGACGTGGAAGCAATGTCGGCGTATCGAGGGGGTGCGTACGACCGCTTCGAGGGATTTCCGTGACATCAAACGCAGAACAGCCGAATACGACCGAGCTCGCCGCCGAAATCGTGGCGGCCTTCGTCTCTCGCAATTCGCTTCCCGTATCGGAGCTCCCCGCTCTGATTTTATCCGTGGATGCGACATTGCGTCGCCTCGCGACGGGCGCGCCGGCGACGATAGCTTCGCCGGCGGAGCAGCCCACGCCCGCCGTCTCCATCCGCAAGTCGGTCACGGCGGACCATCTGATCTGTCTGGATGACGGGAAGCGGTTCAAATCGCTCAAGCGGCATCTCGCGACGCTGGGGATGACGCCGGAGGAGTATCGCGCAAAATGGGGCTTGCCCGCCGACTATCCCATGGTCGCGGCGAATTATGCAGCTCGGCGCTCGGATCTGGCGAAGAGCATGGGGCTCGGTCAATCGCGCGACAAGGCCGCCCCTCCGGCGAAGCGCGGGCGCAAGCCGAAGACGAGCGCTTAGATCGTGGAGCGGCTGGCGATCTGAGACGCATCCCCCGTCGCAAACGCTTGTGATCGACCTTCTCTGCCAAGACCCCTATGAAACCGCTTCTTCCGTGCAGCGGCATTCAGCGCATGGGTCTTTGCACCACGCGTCGCGAATCAGCCTTTTGGCTGCTTTGATCGCGAGGGCAGGGTCACTTCGATGTAAATCGAATTTGATATGGGTCCGTAGGAAATCGGCCCAGCGAAATTCGGCGAAAGGCGTAGGATCCTTCGGGCATCCGCAGTCTCGGCGCAGGCGGGCGATCAGGCTCCGGTAGGGATCGTCCGCCAAGTCCTGTAGCGCGCGCGGCAACTCCGCAAGGGTCTGCGGCGCGCCGCTAGAGCAAATTAAGCCGCGTTTCCCAAGCGCCACGAAAAACTGATGTGCGCCGAGGCCGGACAGATCTTCGATCTGACGCACTGAAACCAGTTCGACTCTTTCCCGAAGAAGCGCGAGAGCCATGTGGTGACCGTCGATCAGGAAATATTGCGCGCCAGGCCCGTATACCGCGGGAAAAGGGTGAGACTCGAGAAAACGGCGTTTTTCTCCAGCCGACAGGGCTCGCCACGTCGAGCGCTTGGCGTCGACCGCCTCATATCCGACCCTTAACTGAGTCGGTCGCAGCTGTGCGAGCTTGACTGAAACAGTTGTCGCGGCCGCATCCATTTTGGCAACCATTCTGACGCCGTTTTTGACGTAGCCACGCCGGCCCCGCGCGCGTAATGCGCTTGCTGGGGCGCGGGAACCGTCTGGCTAACGCAAATCCCGCCGAAGAAAACGCCCAGGCTGGGCGCGCGCGTTTCAGCAGGGATTAGCCCATCCTGGCTGAGGACCGCCGTCTGCCGCAATGCGGCCATTCGACGCGAGTCGGCATGAAGAGCCTTGGCGACGCTTTGGAAAGCGGCGGGCGACAGGGTCACTCTAAGGAGGGAGTTTTCGCCCGCGCCGACGCGCGAATCGGCGTCCAGGTCAAAAGACGCCGTCGCCGAGCCGCTTCGAGAGTCTCGCATTCGAAGCGAGATTCGGCCACGGGAAGCTCTTGTCGCACGATCGCGTCGAACAACGCAATGCGCGCGACGGCGACCCTTACTCTTTGAATTGGATCGTCGAACAAGGCATAGGCCAGCGCCCCACACTCGGCGCAAAAGTGGAACTGGACGCGTCCTGAAGCAAATGTCGTGACGCTCGTGCGGTCGTCGGCGCGAAAAGCGATCGAACCGTTTGGGTCCGAAATCCAAACGCCGTCATGCGCGCGACAAAACCGGCACGTTGTCGCGTCCGATCGCGGTCTGAAGTCTCCGGGGGCGAGTTCGCTGCACAAGATTACTTCGACCTGTCCGCATGGGCAATTGCCGCGATACTCGGTCATGAGAATCTCCGTGCAGGTTTCTTGAAATCCAAAGCGTTGGACTTTCAGAGCTCCATTGGCGGCGGATTGACGTCTGCCGCATAACGCGTCCCACTCCAGATTCGGCGAATGCGTCAACGCTCCGCCGCCTTCACGCTGACGAACATAACGCCAATCGCGAAGGAGCCGTCGGACTCAATCTCAAAATGCGCCTTCGTCGCCGCCGAGGCAGTGAACTGCAAGGAGCGGATCGCCTGAACATTTTCGTCTGGCGTTCGCATCCGCGCCGTCCATACGGGAAAGTCCATGCGCAGCCGCGATGTCTGGAGCCGATCGATCGCGAAGCCGGCGTCGGACAGGGCGGCGGCCCATTCGGCCAGTGTGTAGTTTCGCACATGAGAGGCGTCGCGGAGCAGTTCGACAGCTTGCAGATGCGTGTCGAAGAGCGGCGATGTGGGCGCACAGACGTCGACGAACACCGCTTGGCTTCCCTTTTTCAATACGCGGCGGGCCTGGCGCAGGCCCGCGTCGAAGCGGCGCCAGTGATGCGCGGAGTAACGGCATGCCAGAAAATCGAAGGCGCCGTCGGCGAACGGCAAGGCCTCCGCAGACGCTCTCACCGTCGTGATGTTCGACAGACCCTTTTCTCGCGCGATCGCCGAGACCGCGGCGAGCATCTCGCTCGACAGGTCGACCGCGGACACGCGATCGGCGAAGCGCGCCACTCGATAGGAGACGTGGCCGCCGCCGGCTCCAAGGTCGAGGGCGTTCTTGGGGCGGATCGCCGCAACGATCTCTTCGAGGGCTTTCAGGTCCGCCCCGTCCGCGTGAACTGCGCTCTCGACATAGGCCTTGGCGCGGGGTCCGAACTGCGCCTCAACCACGTTTTCGTGGGGTCTGTTCATCGGTCAGCTCCTTTCGCAAGGAGCGCAGGCTGCAGCCCACGACGACCTATTACAATAGTCATCGTTATCCTATTATATTTGCTTCCATGCTCGACGCGGATGAAAGACGACTTCTGGGGAATTTCATCCGTGCGCATCGGGAGCGGGCGCGGCCCGACATCGCGGACGGCAGACGGCGCACGCCTGGCTTGCGGAGGGAGGAGCTGGCCGCGAGGGCCGGCATCAGCGCGACCTGGTGCGCCTGGATCGAACAGGGGCGCGCCGTCCAGGCGTCGCCCGAGGCCCTCGTCCGCATCGCGCAAGCGCTCTCTTTGACGCCGGCGGAGCGCTCTTATTTGTTCGAACTCGCCGGACGGTTGGATCCCAAGGCGGCCGCGCGGCCGCAAGAGGAGGCGCCCGCGTCGCTACGCGCCATAATTGGCGCCCTCGAACACCCCGCCTATGGCCTCGACTGCTGCTGGAGCGCGGTTTGCTGGAACGACTCAGCCGCGCGGCTCTTTCGGGGCTGGCTCGATGGCGACCATCAACGCAATCTGCTGCGCTTCGTTTTTCAGGAAAGCAGCGCGCGCGATCTTCTCCCAAACTGGGAAGACCGAGCCCGCCGACTGCTCGCAGAGTTTAGGGCGGACTATGGGCATATGTTTCGCGACGAGCGGGTGAAGCGCTTTGTGCACGCCCTACGGCGTGACAGCGAATTCTTTTCGAGAGCATGGGACGAGCAGGGGGTTCGGTATCGCGAGGGAGGATTGCGAGCGTTCCGCCACCCGCAGCAGGAGCTGCTGTTCGAGCAGCATTCCTACACGCCGTCGGACGCTCCCTGTTACAAGCTCGTCACGCTCCTCCCCGTGGGTTAGCCGTGGGTTAGCATCGTACCGACGCCGCTAGCTGTCCACGGAGCTTATGGCCGACCATCGACGTAGACCCTCGATGCTCTGCCTGTTCTCTTGCTCGAAACGGAACGGATCAGCTAGAGTTGCGCACACGTCGGCGTTCGCGCTGGCTTCAGCGCAACTTGCTTGGGGACGCTTTGATATGACGGGGCTCCTGACGCCCGTTTTTGTGCTTGTCTCATTGACCTTCGCATTGCTGTTCTGGTTGGGAGGATCACGCTATTTGAGCATCCGAAATCGGGAGGTGAGAATTTCGGATATTGCGCTGGGCCAGCCCGCATGGCCGCGCCGTCTGACTCAGATCGATCGCGCCTATCACAACCAGTTCGAACTTCCCCTCCTATTTTATGCGCTCGTGTGCCTCGTCATCGTAACCGGCGCGCACCCTGCGGGCTTCCGATTTCTCGAGTGGCAATTCGTGGTCCTGCGTCTTGCCCATGCCTATGTTCACGTGACATCGAACCAGCTGCGCGCAAGATTCTTACTCTTTGCCGCGGGGGCGATGACGCTGCTCGCGATGTGGGTCCTGTTTGGCGTCGGCCTTTTAGGCAGCGGCGATTAACTCTCGGCTTGCGGCCTCTGCAGCAATCGCCGCCGCCTTGAGCCGCGTCGCGCCATGTCATCATGCTTGGGAGTCCGGCGCCGCGGCAACTTTGTCGAGCCGCGCAATGCCGTCTCGGGGGAGCGCCTAGACCGTCGCCTTGAGACTGTCGTGAAAATGTTCGATCGACAATGCGCCGACGACAACAAAAATGTCGGGCGATCGCAAAGGCCGGACGCCGCCAAGGCGGAACGAACGGAAGGCAGTAGGATGTCCACCGCGTTGATTGGCCTGGTCGCGGCGAAGGATGACGACTTCAGCAGTCGTGCAGATCAATCGTCGCTTGAGGAGCAGTTGTCATGATCCGCATCCGAGAAATCGACCATCTCGTGCTTCGCGTCGTGAACCTTGATGCAATGCTGAAGTTCTATTGCGATGTTCTGGGATGCACAATTGAGCGGCGGCAAGAGGCGATTGGCCTCATACAGCTGAGGGCGGGCCGGTCGCTTCTCGATCTTGTGTCGGTCGATGGCGAAATCGGCAGCGCCGGAGGCGAGGCTCCGGGGAAGGGCGGGCGGAACCTGGATCACTTCTGCTTCCGTGTAGATCCCTTTGATGAGCCCGGCATCCGCAGACATCTTGAGGCCAACGGCGTCGAAGCCGGCCCGACCCGCATCCGTTACGGCGCCGAAGGCGACGGACCTTCTATCTATGTCACGGACCCCGAGCGAAATGTTGTCGAACTCAAGGGTCCCTCAGGCTAACTGTTCGCGGACGCATTGATGCGCGACAGCGGAGCCCAAGCGCCATTCCATTCGACGGGCGATTTACTGGAACGGCTTCTCGACGCCTGGCGGCAATGCGACGTGGAAACCCTGGTTGATCGCCGAAAACATCTGATAAAAACCGGACAGGACGACGAGTTCGATAAACCCTTCGACGCCGAACCTCTTGATGGCTTCGTCCTGTACGTTCTGCGGAATGTTTCGCCAGGACAATGTCGACGCCAGCACCGCGGTGACGAGATCATAGGGCGACGACGCGACGGCGCCTAAGTCTTCGCCTTTTTCCAGGGCGCTGATCAAGGAGGATGGAACGCCCGCCGCTTCGGCGTGCTGAACGTGATCGACCCATTCGAAGGCTGCGCCCGTGCGGCGCGCGACGAACAGCACGACGAATTGATAGACGTCGCGCGGCAGATGGCCCTGGAACTTAAGGTAGTACCCCAGATCTTCGATTTTTTCGCATAGTTGCGGATGATTCATCAGCGCGGCGTAAGGACCGCCGAAGCCTGCGCCTTGCGCCTTGCGCCGTTCGACCATGCGATCATAGCGGGCGCGAGCGTCCGGCGACAATGTTGACGGATCGAAGGGCAGCTGAGCCATCGGCGTTCTCTCACTCGTGGTAGGAATAGGCGGCGATCGCCTGCGCCCAGTCCTTCACCGGCGTCGTGAACGACTTATCGGCCTTGACGTCGATGAGGCAGGGGCCTTCGCCCTGCAGCGCTCGCTCGAACGCGCCGGCAAGATCGCCCGGCGAGCGCACCGTCTCGCCGCGAGCGCCCAAGGCCTGCGCAAAACCTGCCCAGTCATGATCCGGCAAGCGCGTCAGTTCGTCGGGCGTGGGGCCGAGTCCATGCGCGCGCAACCAGACATTGCCAAGCGCGGCATTATTGATGACCACATAGATCACCGGCAGCTGGTAGCGCGCCGCGGTGGCGATTTCCATGCCGCCCATGCGCATGCATCCATCGCCCGTGATAACCGCCACGCGACGGCGCGGCTGTGCGCATTGCACGCCGATCGCGGCGCCGATCGCCCAGCCCATCGGGCCGAGATTGGTGGCGGAAACGTAGGTCTTGGCTTCGTAGGCTTCCCAGTAATGGCCGGCGAAAGCGCGATGGGCGCCGGAATCCACCACCAGAACGCCGTCGTGCGGGAACGCCTTTCTCAGCTCGCGGATGACGCGGGCCGGATGAATCGGAACCGCGTCGCTCTCGCAGTTTTCCGGGTCCTGCAGGCGGGGCTGCGAGCGGATCTCTGACATCCAAGCCGCGCGTGCGGAGATTGTCGGCTCGAGAGCCGCGCGCAACGTCTCGTTTTGATCGAGCAGATAGCGAAGATAGGCGCCGCAGCTGCCGACGATCCCGCCGTCCTGGACATGCATCCCGATTGCGGAGGGCAGCAAGTTCACGCAGATCGTCCTACCGGGTTTGACTTGGAGCGCCCAATGCATTGTGTCGCGCTCGTTCAGTCCCGACCCCAGAATGATCAGCAGATCGAGCGAGGGGTCCATCAAGGCTGCGCGGGAGTGGTGCGTCCCCGCGTAGCCGAAGACGCCGAGCGAAAGCGGATGGTCCTCCGGGAAGACTCCCTTTCCGCGCAGCGTCGTGGCGACGGGAATGCGCCAAGTCTCGGCGAATTCCTTCAGCGCATTGGCGGCGTTCGAGTGCTCGACGCCTGCGCCGGCCAGTATGGCGATTTTGACATGCGGTTTGCCGCCAGAGCCGCCCTGGAAATGTTGCAACGACGATTCGGCGGCCGTCATCGACAGCGCGTTATAGTCGAACAGCGCCTGGTCGATCGGAGAATGATTGACGGAGATCTCCGCGGCCAAGCAGTCGCCTGGCAAGGAGAGATGTACGGGCGCAGCGGGACGGGTACGAAGCTGCAGCAGAGCGTGCTCAAACAAATGCGGCATATTCTTCGGATTGTCGATCGAAGAGGAATAGCGCGTCAGCGGCTTCATGATCGCGACGTCGTCGAGCGTCTGGGGGCTTGCGTCCTGAAACACGCCCAAGCCCTCGAGGGCCGTCGTCACTTCGCCGCTCAATAGGAGAAGCGGCGAGCCATCGGATTGCGCGGTCGCCACGGCGGTGACGGTATTGGTCAGGCCGGGTCCGCCGATGCAGAGCGCGGCGCCGAAATTGCCGCTCGCCCGCGCGTAGCCATCCGCCATATAGGCGGCGCCGCCTTCTTGCGCGGCGACGATCGGGGTGAGCGCTTGCTGGCGTCCGAAAGCGGGCAGAAAAGGATCGACGAGGCCGCCAGGGACCATGAATACATGGTCGAGTCCTTCGCGCGCCAGCGCCTCGAGGATAAAATCGACCCCTAGGGACATGCCGGCTCCAATTCTCGATCATGCGCCTTGCGCGCCGCCTTTATTCTATAGTCGAGCGCAAGCTTACGGATCAACCTGCAATAACCTGCAAGATGGGCCGCCGCAGCGCCGCGCCAGAAGCGCGAACTCGGTCGTCGCCGTTCGCGGTGAATGCGCGTGATCACGTTCCTATCTAAGCAGTCGGCGACCGCTCCAACATCAAGCGGCGCGTCAGTTTTGCACAAGGCGAGATGACCAAGGATCTGATCGTTCCTGCCGCAGAGGGCCTCTGCTGCCCTCCTGGAAAATTCCACATCGACCCCTGGCGCCCGGCGGCGCTGGCGGTGATCACGCATGCGCACGCCGATCACGCGCGATGGGGTAGCGGCGCCTATCTCTGTCAAGAGGATTGCGCGCCGATCCTGCGCAGACGGCTCGGCGACGTTCGTATCGAAACGTTGCGCTATGGTGAGAGCCGAGAAGTTGGCGAGGTGCGGCTCTCCTTGCATCCAGCCGGCCATGTTCTCGGCTCGGCGCAGGTGCGCGTCGAGCATCGCGGCGAGGTCTGGGTCGCGTCCGGCGACTACAAGCTCGAAGCGGACGGCGTCAGCGCGCCTTTTGAGCCTGTTCGATGCGACGTCTTCATCACCGAATCGACCTTCGGGCTCCCGATCTATCGCTGGCGCCCGCAAGCCGAAGTGATGGCCGACATCAACGCGTGGTGGGCGGAAAATGCGCGCGCGGGACGCGCCAGCGTCATGCAGGCCTACGGGCTCGGCAAGGCGCAGCGCCTCCTCAAGCATCTTGACGCGCGTATCGGACCCATCGTCTGCCACGGCGCGATCGAGCCGCTCAATCAGATCCACCGCGAACTCGGCATAGCGCTGCCGCCCACGCTCAATGTCGGCGCGCTCGACAAGGCGGGCCTTTCGCGGTGCTTTGCGCTGGCGCCTCGTTCAGCCATCGAGAGCCCATGGATTCGCCGGTTTGGCGCGCATTCCGACGCTTTCGCCAGCGGATGGATGCAGCTCCGCGGCAATCGTCGGCGTCTCGGCGTCGATCAAGGCTTCGCGCTTTCGGATCACGCCGACTGGCCGGGCTTGCTGCAGGCGATCGCCGCGACCGGCGCCGAGCGTATCTTTGTCACGCATGGAAGCGGAGAAGCGCTCTCGCGCTATCTGCGCGAGAGAGGATATGACGCGCGTCCCATGGCGACGGAATATGGCGATGAAGCTCTGGAAGGCGAGGCGGGGCCGAACGCCGAGGCCGAAACAGACGACGCATGAAAACCTTCGCCACGCTTTACCGGCGCATCGACGCCGCGACCTCGACGCAGCATAAGAGACAGGCGCTGACCGACTATCTACAAGCGGCGATCGGCGCGCCCGAGCAATACGCCAGCGCCGCCTGGACGGTCTATTTTCTCGCCGGCGGCAAGCCGCGTCAGATGATCGCGACCAAGCTGCTGCGCCAACTCGTCTTGGACGCGACGGACCTGCCCGAATGGCTCGTCGATGAGTGCTACCACAGCGTCGGCGATCTCGCCGAGACCCTGGCGCTCCTGCTGCCGCCGCCAACCTTCATTGAAGACGTCCCGCTCGACGTTTGGATGAATGAACGGCTCCTGCCATTACGCCAGCTTGATGAAGGCGCCCGCCTGTCCGCGCTGCGCGACTGGATCGACGCGATGCCGGTTGAGGACCGCTTGCCGTTCTTCAAGCTCGTCACCGGCGAATTGCGCATCGGCGTGTCGAAGCTGCAAATGACTCAGGCGATCGCCGAGGCGACGCAGCTTGACGCCAAGCTCGTGGCGCAGCGGATGATGGGCTACACGCAGGCGAACCGCGCGCCTCAGGCGCAAGATTTTATCGCGCTCGTCGCGCCGGCCGAAGCGGGCGAAGAGGGGCGGCCGCTGCGCGGCCAACCCTATCCATTCTTTCTCGCGCATCCGCTGCAGGCGCCGTTGTCCGCTTTCCCGGAACTGCTCGGTCCTGTCGATGATTGGCTGGTCGAATGGAAATTCGACGGCATACGCGCGCAATTCATTCATCGCGCCGGCGCGTGGTGGCTGTGGTCGCGCGGCGAGGAGCTTGTCAGCGACAGCTTTCCGGAGCTTGGCGCGCTTGTCGATTTTCTTCCCGACGACATCGTCATCGACGGCGAGCTTGTCGTCGTCGCGCCCCGTTCGGACGCGCGTTCCGCAATGGACGATCTTCGCGACCTGCGCCCCTTTTCTGAATTGCAGCAGCGTCTCGGACGCAAGGTTCTCACGCCGAAAATGCTGCGCGACAGGCCGGTGGCGCTGATCGCTTATGACCTGCTTGAGAAGGATGGCCACGATCTGCGCGAAAAGCCGCAGCGGGAGCGCCGCGCGCTTCTCGATGAGGTCGTGTCGCGCGCGCATTTTTCCGCCATGCAGGTCGGCGCCGATCCGCCGTTGCGTCTGAGCCCCGCGCTGACGCAGCCCGATTGGGAAGCCTTCGCGCGGCAGCGCGAGGAGGCGCGGGCGCGCGGGGCCGAAGGCATGATGCTCAAAGCGATGGGCGCGCCCTATGGCGTGGGGCGCCAGAAGAGCGGCGCCCATCTCTGGTGGAAATGGAAGCTCGATCCGATGAGCGTCGACGCCGTGCTCATCTACGCCGCGCGGGGACATGGGCGACGCTCCGGCGTCTACAGCGACTACACCTTTGCGGTGTGGAGCGGCCCGCCCGAGCAGACGGACCGCACGCTGCTGCCCTTCGCCAAGGCCTATTCCGGTCTTTCGGATGAGGAGATGCGCAAGGTCGACGCGACGATCAGAAGGACGACGATCGAGAACTTCGGGCCGGTGCGCAGCGTGCGCCCGACGATGGTTTTCGAGCTCGGCTTCGAGGGAATCGGCGCCAGCAATCGCCACAAAAGCGGCATCGCGGTTCGCTTTCCCCGCATGTTGCGCTGGCGACAGGACAAGCCCGTGGAGGACGCCGACACGATCGACGCGCTACGCGCGCTGTTGCCTGGCGGCGCAAGAGTGGACGACGCGCCGAACAATCCGCCGTGATGCCCCTATTCGCGGCGATGACGATCATGCCGATACGTTTGCGCGTGCGCCGCGCGAGAGCGGGCCAGCTAACTCTTGGCGTCGATCGCGCGCGGTTCTCCCGATGGGAGCGTATCGGCGTCGTCTTTGAGGTCGACGCCGGTCAGCTGGCGTCGGCGCGATTCGTTGCAAAGGTAAAGAAGCTTGCGCGCGGCGTCGTCGTAAGAGAGGCCCTGAGGGCGGATATTCGAGAGGCAGTTGCGCTCGGCGTCGGTGCGGCCGACACGGGGAGAATAAGTGAGATAGGCGCCCATGCTGTCGGGGGAAGAAAGGCCCGGCCGCTCTCCAATGAGAACAACCGCCAGCCTGGCGCCAAGCGTTTCGCCAATGTCATCGCCGAGCGCCACGCGCCCCTGTTCGGCGAGAACGATTGGCGCGACCTTCCACGATGTTTGACAAAGAGATTGCAGCGCTCTTTCGAGCACTGGAATTGCGTGCCGGGCGATCGCGCGGGCGGAAAGCCCTTCGGCGATGACGAAGGCGATGTCGTAATCGCCCGCCAGGTGTTTCAGCCGCTCGCGGGATTCTTCGTCCAGCCTTCGGCCAAGGTCCGGGCGAAGCAGGAAGCTGCGCCGATCGCGCGCGGCGCTCCTGACGCGGACGGCCGTCAGCCCTCGCGACGTCAGTTCGTCGGAGAGCGCGTCGACATCGAGTCGCTCTTCCACCGCATCGCGCGCTTCGGCATGCGCCAGCTGGAAATCGAGAGTGGCGCGCGTCGTCAGCGCCGCCCCGGCGCGCGGAAGAAAAATTCTCGCGGGCGTCGCCGAACGCAGCATCGACATCTTATCGAGAGGCGTCGGGCGATCTTCGGCCATCCTCAGGCTCTTTCGAGAAGCGGCGCAAAGGATGCAGGCAGCGCCGGCCCCTGCGCTTCGCCGGGCGCATCCGTCAAACCGACGTCCGCGAGCCATTGCGCGAATTCCGGCGCCGGCGCCAGATCGAGCATGCGCCGAACGGCGAGCACGTCATGATAGGAGGTGCTTTGGTAGTTCAGCATGACGTCGTCGGCGCCCGGCACGCCCATGACGTAATTGACGCCGGCGACCGCGAGCAGCGTGAGAATGTCGTCCATATCGTTCTGGTCGGCTTCGGCATGGTTCGTGTAACAGACATCGCAGCCCATCGGCAGTCCGAGCAGCTTACCGCAGAAATGGTCTTCGAGCGCCGCCCGGGTGATCTGCTTGCCGTCGAAAAGATATTCCGGGCCAATGAACCCGACGACCGTATTGATCAGCAGAGGATCGAAGACCCGCGCGACGCCATAGGCGCGCGCCTCCAGCGTTTGCTGATCGCAACTCCAATGGGCGTTCGCGGAAAGCGCCGAACCCTGGCCGGTCTCAAAATACATGACATTGTCGCCGATCGTTCCGCGCCTGAGCGCCAGCGCCGCCTCGCGCGACTCGCGCAACAACGCGAGGTCGATCCCGAAGCTGGTGTTGGCGGCCTGGGTGCCGCCGATCGACTGGAACACCAGATCGACGGGCGCGCGTCGCTCCATCAGCCGCAGGGTCGTCGTGACATGGGCGAGCACGCAGGATTGCGTCGGAATATTCAGCGTCTCGCGCAATTCGTCGAGCAGGCGCAGGAGTTCGTAGCATTGTTCCGGACTGTCGGAGGCCGGATTGACGCCGATGACCGCGTCGCCATTGCCGAGGAGAAGCCCGTCGATCGCGCTGGCCAGAACGCCGCGCGCGTCGTCGGTCGGATGGTTCGGCTGAATGCGCGACGACAACCGTCCGCGCAGCCCGAGCGTGTTGCGAAATCTGGTGACGACGCGCCGCTTGGCGGCGATCAGGATGAGGTCCTGGTTGCGGCAGATTTTTGAGACCGCCGCCGCCATTTCAGGCGTCAGCCCGAAGGTCAGAGCGGCGAGCGCCTCCTCATCGGCGGCGTCGGAGAGAAGCCAGTCGCGAAATTCGCCGACGGTGAGGGAGGCGATCGGCGCGAAGGCGCTCCGATCGTGACTGTCACAGATCAGTCGCGTGACCTCGTCTTCTTCATAGGGAACGAGCGCCTCATTCAGGAATGCGTTGAGAGGCAGGTCCGCGAGCGCCATCTGCGCGGCGACGCGCTCGGCCGCGCTCGCCGCGGCGATTCCGGCGAGGCAATCTCCCGAACGCAGCGGAGTGGCCTTCGCCATCAGCGATTTGAGATCGGGAAAATTGTAGCGCGTTCCGCGAATCGTCGTCCCATACATGGCTCGACCTCGAAGGACCGTTTCTCAAGGCTAGGGCGCCGATGCCGACATGTCACCTTGCGGCCCTATGGTTTTCCCCAGCGCCGTCGCTGCCCATGGCCTTTGCGCCCGGTCCGCATATACTGGCGAAGTCAAAGTTTGTTTCGTCCCGCCGGAGCCGATGTCAGCCCCTACCGCAGACCCCGAAACGTTTATACGCGCGCTACCGCTCTGGCGCGGGCCGATCGACATCGCGCCTTTGCTCGGCGGCATCACGAACAAGAACTACATCGTCATCGACGGCGGCCGTCGCGTCGTCGTTCGCCTTGGCGGCGACATTCCGGTCCATGGCGTCATGCGGTTCAATGAACTGGCCGCCAGCAGGGCCGCGGGCGCCGCCGGCGTGTCGCCGAAAGTTCTTTATTCGGCGCCGATGGCGCTGGCGCTCGAATTTATTTCCGGCCGTACTTACAACGCTGAGGACGTGTGTCAAAACCGCAAACGCTGCGTCGATCTCATCAAACGCGTGCATCACGAGGTCGCGCGGCATTTGCGCGGGCCGACTCTGGCTTTTAACGTCTTTCATATCATTCGCGACTACGCCCATACGCTTGTCGAGGACAAAAGCCGGATATCGGGGGAACTGCCCCGTCTGCTCGCCGCCGGCGAGGCTTTGGAAAAGGCGACGGGCCCCATCGATCTCGTTTTTGGCCATAATGATCTCCTCGCCGCCAATTTCATCGATGACGGGCGCCGTCTCTGGCTCGTCGACTGGGATTATGCCGGATGGAATACGCCGCTCTTCGATCTTGGCGGGCTCTCATCCAACAATGGCTTCAACGTCGCGGACGATGAGGCGATGCTCGAAGAATATTTCGAAGCGCCTGCGACCGACGCGCTGCGCCGGCGGTTCAAGGCGATGCTGTGCGCCTCGCTCTTGCGCGAAACGCTTTGGAGCCTTGTCTCGGAAAGCCGGTCCACGATCGATTTCGACTATGTCGGCTATTCCGATCAAAACATGAGTCGTTTCGAGGCCGCCTGGGCGGCGTTCCAGCAGATGGAAATCGCATGACAGAGCTCCCTCGAAGCGCGCAGATTGTCGTTATCGGCGGGGGCATTGTCGGCTGCTCGGTCGCCTATCATCTCGCCAAACGCGGCGTCGAGACGCTGCTGCTGGAGCGATCCCAACTGACGTCGGGTTCGACATGGCACGCCGCGGGACTGATCGGCCAGTTGCGCACCAACGCCAATATTACGAAGCTCCTTGGGTATTCGGTGGAGCTTTACGATCGGCTCGAAGCGGAGACGGGCTATGCGACGGGCTGGCGGCGCAATGGCGGGCTGCGTCTCGCCTGCAACGCCGACCGATGGATCGAGGTCAAACGCCAGGCCACTTCGGCAAGAAGCTTCGGTCTGGAGATGCAGCTCCTGAGCGCCAAGGAGGCGCAGGCGCTCTGGCCGCTGATGAATGTCGATGACGTCGTCGGCGCGGCCTTCCTGCCCACCGACGGTCAGGCCAATCCGTCAGACATCACCCAGGCGCTGGCGAAGGGCGCACGGCTCGCCGGCGCGAAGCTGATCGAGGGCGTCGTCGTCAGCAACTTCATCATCGAGAACGAACGCGTGCGCGGCGTCGTCACAAACCGCGGCGCCGTCGCTTGCGAAAAGCTGGTGCTCTGCGCCGGCCTTTGGACCCAGCCGCTCGCGGCGCGCGCCGGCGTCGCCATTCCGCTCTCGGCGGTTCACCATCAATATCTCGTGACCGAAAAAATCGAGGGCGTGACCAGCGATCTGCCGACGCTGCGCGACCCGGATCGGCTGACCTATTACAAGGAGGAGGTCGGCGGCCTCGTCATGGGCGGCTATGAGCCCAATCCCGTGCCCTGGTCGTCGGGCGCCGTGCCCGAGGATTTCGCCTTTCGGCTTCTCGAAGACGATTGGGATCATTTCGAGCCGATCATGAATCTGGCGCTCGGCCGCGTGCCGGCGCTCGCCGAGGCCGGCGTCAAGCAGATGATCAACGGCCTCGAAAGCTTCACCCCCGACGGCAACTGGATGATCGGCGAGGCGCCCGAGGTAAGGAATTTCTTCGTCGGCGCGGGTTTTAACGCCTTCGGCATCGCGTCAGCCGGCGGCGCCGGCATGGCGCTCGCCGAATGGGCGGCGGACGGCGAACAGCCCTTCGATCTCTGGCCCGTCGATATCCGCCGCTTCGGGGCGCCGCATCGGGATCCGAATTGGGTGCGGGTGCGGACGCTCGAAGCCTACGCCCGCCACTACAGCATCGCCTGGCCCTTTGAGGAGTTCACGTCGGGCCGGCCGCTGCGGCGCTCGCCGCTCTACGACCGGCTCAAGGCGAAGGGCGCCTGCTTCGGCGAAAAGATGGGCTTTGAACGGCCGAACTGGTTCGCCGATTTGAATGCCGGCGAGGAGCCGCGCGATCGCTATTCCCTCGGCCGGCCCGGCTGGTTCGACGCCGTCGGACGCGAGCATCGCGCCTGCCGCGAAGCCGCGGCGCTGTTCGACCAGACGAGCTTCGCCAAGGCGCTCCTCGTCGGCAAGGACGCCGAAGCGGCGCTCTCCTGGATCGCCGCCAATAATATCGCCAAGCCGCCGGGCGCCGTCGCCTATACCCAGCTGTTGAATCGCAAGGGCGGCATCGAATGCGATCTGACGATCACGCGGCTGGCGAGCGACCGCTTCTATGTCGTGACCGGG
Organism: Methylocystis sp. SC2; assembly: GCF_000304315.1. Classification (NCBI taxonomy): domain Bacteria; kingdom Pseudomonadati; phylum Pseudomonadota; class Alphaproteobacteria; order Hyphomicrobiales; family Methylocystaceae; genus Methylocystis; species Methylocystis hydrogenophila. Next base: position 2,819,066 of record NC_018485.1, read on the forward strand.
ACGGCCTTCGGAACGCATGACTTCGACTGGATCAGGCGATCGATTCCTCAAGGATTGGACGCGACCCTCGTCGACGTCACTTCGGCGAATTCCGTGCTGGCGTTGATGGGTCCGCGCGCCCGCGACATTCTGCAATCCTGCTGCGACGATGATTTGTCGAGCGCCGGTTTTCCTTTCATGAGCGCCCGCGACATCCGTCTGGCCGGCGCGCCGGTGTTGGCGATCCGCGTGACCTATGTCGGCGAACTCGGCTGGGAGCTTCATATCCCTGTCGAATTCGCCGTCTCCGTCTATGACGCGCTCACCCAGGCGGGCGCGCCGTTCGGACTTGTCGACGCCGGCTACCGGGCGATCGAATCGCTGCGTATCGAGAAGGGCTACCGCGCTTGGGGCGCCGATATCGGGCCGGATCATACGCCCCCGATGGCCGGCCTGGACTTCGCCGTGAAGATGAAATCCTGCGCGCCATTTCAAGGGAGAGAAGCGCTTGTTGAGGCCGCGAGCGCGCCCTTGCCGCGCCTTCTTGCCGGCTTCGTTGTCGATGACCCTGACACCACGCTGCTCGGGCGCGAGACGATCTATCGCAATGGCGCGCGCGTCGGCTGGTTATCCAGCGGCGGCTATGGCTATTCGATCGGTAAGGCGATCGGTTATGGCTATGTTCGAAACGCCGACGGCGTCGATCCGACTTTTGTGCTCACTGGCGACTATCAGCTCGAAATCGCCGGCGAGCGCCGGCCGGCAAGCGTTTCGCTTTCGCCGTTCTATGACCCGAAAGGCAAACGCATCCGCGGCTAGCCGCTGCGCCTACGCTTCAAGCGAATGGCCGACGTCGGCGGCGCCACGGAGGTTGCGCGGCGCGCGAAACGTCGAGATCGTTTCCTCAACGGCGTCGAGCGCGAGATCGAGGTCGTCTTGCGAAATGACGAAAGGCGGCGCCAGCCGAACGACCGTATGATGCGTCGCGGTCGTCAGCACGCCCTTGTTGAGCAGGCTTTCGCAGATTTCCCGCGCGCTGGCATAGCGCGGGTCGATGTCGACGCCGGCCCATAGGCCGCGCCCGCGGACTTCGCTGATCGCCGGGGCGCGCACTCCGTGCAGCCGTTGCAGCATTCTGGCGCCAAGCGCCTGGCTGCGTTCGACCAGCCGCTCGTCACGAAGGACATGCAGCGCCTCTAAACCGACGGCGGCGGCAAGCGCATTGCCGCCGAAGGTCGATCCGTGCGAGCCGGGCGTGAAGACATCCATGACTTCGCGCTTCGCGACAAAGGCGGAGACGGGCAGCACGCCGCCGCCGAGCGCCTTTCCCAGCATGACGCCGTCGGGAAGGACATTCTCATGCTCAAAGGCGAACCAGGCGCCGCTGCGCCCCAAACCTGATTGAATTTCGTCCAGCAGCAGCAAGACGCCGCGCGCGTCGCACAGTCGGCGCAGCCCCGCGAGCCAGCCGTCCGGCGGCACGATGACGCCCGCCTCGCCCTGGATCGGCTCGACGAGAATGGCCGCCGTGTCTGGTGTGACGGCGGCTTCGAACGCCGCGAGATCCCCAAAGGCCGCCGCGCGAAAACCCGGCATGAATGGGCCAAAGCCGTCCCGATACTCGCGTTCCGAGGAGAAGCTGATGATCGCAGTGGTGCGGCCATGGAAATTGCCGGCGGCGACGACGATCTCCGGACTGGCGATCCCTTTGACGCGATTGCCCCAGCGACGCGCCGCCTTGATCGCCGTCTCCACGGCCTCGGCCCCCGAATTCATTGGCAGAGCGGCGTCGAGCCCGGTGACTTTGCACAGTTCGTCGAGAAATGGGCCGAGCTTGTCATTGAAAAAGGCGCGGGAAGGCACGGCGAGCCGCTGCGCCTGCTCTGCCAGCTTTGCGAGAATCCGGGGATGCGCGTGACCGAGGCTCACGGCTGAATAGGCGCTCATCATGTCGATGTAGCGCCGGCCTTCGACATCCCACAAATATGCGCCCTCTCCGCGCGTGAGCATGACGGGCAGAGGGTCGTAGTTGGGCGCGACGTGGGGGTTCCTGAACGTGGAGCGATCCATTTCCGAGAGCTTTTCGCGCGCATCCGCATTAGATAGATGCGTGCGGGCATTTGCGTGATTATGCATACATAGGAAGACGCAACCATGGCGCCAGCCGCGTAAGCCTGGGCGAACAACGGGAGGCGAAATGGAGTCGCGCGTTCCGCAGGCCAATATTTCCGCTGAAACTGCAGCCATTCTCAATGGTTTCGGGGTAAGATCGCAGGTCTTCGAGCGCGGCGCGCTGACCACGCGCTCGCCGATCACCGGCGAGATCATCGCGCGCGTCGAGACCGCTAATTCAGCAATTGCTCAGCAGACCATCGCGCGCGCCGACGATGCGTTTCGCGTCTGGCGCAACGTTCCGGCGCCGCGCCGCGGCGAATTCGTGCGCTTGCTCGGCGAAGAGCTGAGAGCGGCCAAGACCGAGCTGGGGCGGCTCGTCACGATCGAGGCCGGCAAAATCACGACAGAGGGTCTCGGCGAAGTCCAGGAGATGATCGACATCTGCGATTTCGCGGTCGGCCTGTCGCGTCAGCTTTACGGCTTGACCATCGCCACGGAGCGCCGCGGCCACCGGATGATGGAGACCTGGCGCCCGCTCGGCGTCGTCGGAGTCATCACCAGCTTCAACTTTCCTGTCGCCGTCTGGGCCTGGAACGCGGCGCTTGCGCTCGTCTGCGGAAATACGCTGGTTTGGAAGCCTTCGGAAAAGACCCCGCTTGTCGCTCTGGCGACGCAGGCGCTGGTCGCGCGCGCCGCGGCGCGTTTCGGCGAGGCTCCTGACGGGCTTTCAAATCTCCTCATGGGCGGCCGCGACATCGGCGAAGCGCTCGTTGAGGACGCGCGCGTTCAACTCGTTTCGGCGACCGGATCGACGGCGATGGGCCGCGCCGTCGCGCCGCGCCTCGCGTCTCGCTTTGCGCGATCGATTCTGGAGCTTGGCGGCAACAACGCCGCTGTCGTATGCGCCTCCGCGTCCCTCGATCTCGCCGTTCGGGCGATCGCCTTCGCGGCGATGGGCACGGCCGGCCAGCGATGCACGACGCTGCGGCGGCTGATCGTGCATGAAGAGGTCTACGACGCGCTTCTCGCGCGGCTCAGGCGCGCTTACGCCTCAGTTTCAGTTGGCGATCCGCGTGACGGCGCCTCGCTCGTCGGGCCGCTCATCGACAAGAGCGCCTATGACGCGATGTGCGCCGCGCTCGACGAGGCGCGCGGCGCGGGCGGCGTCATTCTCGGCGGCGAGCGCGCGCTTGCTGAAAAACATCCCAGCGCCTTCTACGTGCGCCCGGCCCTCGTCGAAATGCCGGGGCAGACGGATGTCGTGCGGCGGGAGACGTTCGCGCCCATCCTCTATGTGCTGAAGTTCCGCAGCCTCGACGAGGCGATCCAACTGAATAATGGCGTGGCGCATGGCCTTGCGTCATCGATCTTCACCGCGCGTCTCGACGAAGCCGAGCGCTTCATGGCGGCTGACGGGTCGGATTGCGGCATTGTGAACGTCAACATCGGGCCGTCCGGCGCCGAGATCGGCGGCGCCTTCGGCGGCGAGAAGGATACGGGCGGCGGTCGCGAGGCGGGATCGGATTGCTGGAAGTTCTATATGCGCCGCGCCACCAACACGATCAATTTTTCAGGGGAGCTGCCGCTCGCCCAGGGCGTCAAATTCGATCTCGCGACTTAGCCGCAGCGTCGCTATGCGATGATTTCCGGACGCCGGCGACTTACATATGGGGAGCAACCATCGACGGTCGGAGCTGCGATGAATGAGTCTACGGCTTCCGCTGACGCCACTCGCGCGATGTTCGCCTCGGCAATTTCGGACATGTATCAGACCGAAGCGCCGCAGTATCGGGCGATGAAGGCGCTTGTCGTCGAGGTGAATCGACAGACTCTCGCCAGAGATGCTCCGCTCGAGCGGCGCCTTCTTGAGGGCGGGGAACTCGCACGGCTCGACGTCGAGCGTCATGGCGCCATTCGCGTCGGAACGGCCGAGGAGCTTTCGACGCTGCGCCGGCTCTTCGCGATCATGGGAATGGCGCCCGTCGGCTATTACGATCTGTCGATCGCCGGCATTCCGGTGCATTCGACGGCGTTCCGGCCAATTGGCGAAGCCGCGTTGCGGGCCAGCCCGTTTCGAATCTTCACGTCGCTTCTCCGGCTGGATCTCATCTCTGACGCGGAAGCGCGTGAGATTGCGACGAAGGTTCTCGCTCGGCGAGACATCTTTACGCCGCGTTGTCGGGAGTTGATCGATCTCTACGAAAGGCGCGGGTTCGACGATGACGAGGCGCGCGCGTTCGCTGTTGAAGCGGCAAAAATATTCCGCTGGAACGGGCGGGCGACGGTTTCATCGGCGGTCTATGGGACGCTGCATGCGACGCATCCGCTGCTCGCCGACATCGTTTGTTTCAAGGGGCCGCATATCAACCATCTCACCTTGCACGCGCTCGATATCGACGCAGCGCACCACGCGATGGCCGCGCGTGAGATGAGCCCGAAAGCGATCATCGAAGGGCCGCCGCGTCGCCGCTGCCCGATCCTGTTGCGCCAGACGAGCTTCAGGGCGCGCCCCGAGCCTGTCGAATTCATCGAGGAAGACGGCCGGCGCGTAACGGGCGCCCATGCGGCGCGTTTTGGCGAGATCGAGCAGAGAGGCGCAGCGCTGACCGCGAAGGGACGCGCGCTTTACGACCGGCTTCTCGCCGAAGCTCAGGCTGCCGTTCCGCTGGCGACAGACGGCGCCAATGCGCGCGCCTTCAACGAAGAGCTAGCGCGGCGCTTTGCGGCTTTTCCCGACGATGGCGACGCGCTGCGAAGGGAGAAGCTCGCCTTCTTCCGCTATTCGGCCGATCCACGCGCGAGCGCAGGGGAGTCCTCGTCTTCCGTTTCATTGGAAGATCTCCTGCGCTCCGGCGTTCTGCGCGCCGAACCGATCGCTTACGAGGATTTCCTGCCGGTCAGCGCCGCCGGCATTTTCCGCTCCAACCTCGGGGAGCAAGGCGCGGAGGAACGCATCGAGCGCGCCGACCAAAGCGCCTTCGAGGCGGCGCTCGGCGCGCCGGTCCTCAATGAGCTTGCGCTTTATGAGGAAGCGGAGACGCGCTCCTTAGAGGCCAGCCTGCAGGCGCTTGGCGTCGATCGCGCCGCTTCGGTTCAACCGTCAAAAACGGGCGCCGCGCCTATTGGCGCGGCGGAAACCAGCCATAACTGAGGAGTAGGCGCTCGACGCATGGGCGGAGGCGCCGCGGTATCGGAAGGCGCATGCGACGCATCCTGGTTACGGGCGCCCTCGGCCAGATCGGCGCCGAACTGACGCCGGCGCTGCGCAAGCGATATGGCGCGGCGCGGGTCATCGCCTCAGACCTCGCAGAGGCGCGGCCATCTGACGATCTTTATGAGCGCCTCGACTGTACGCAGGCCGACGCGGTCGCCGATCTGATGCGCCGGCGCGACATCGACGTCGTCTACCATCTCGCCGCGCTGCTCTCGGCCGTCGCCGAGGACAGGCCGCAAGACGCCTGGAGCGTCAATATGAGCGGCCTCTACAATGTGCTGGAGGCGGCGCGCCGCTTTGGCTGCAAGGTTTTCTTCCCGAGCTCCATTGCGGCGTTCGGCCCCTCGACGCCGCGCCGCGGCACGCCGCAGATCACGATTCAGCGGCCCACGACCATCTACGGCGTCACCAAGGTCGCCGGCGAATTGCTGTGCGACTATTACGCGACGCGCTTTGGCGTCGACGCGCGCGGATTGCGCCTGCCGGGTCTCGTTTCTTCCGCGGCGCCGCCGGGCGGCGGCACGACCGACTACGCCGTCGAAATGTTTCGCGCCGCTGTTCGGCGCAAGCGCTATTCCTGCTTCCTCGCCGCAGAGACCCGTCTCGACATGATGTATATGCCGGACGCGACGCGCGCGATCATGGAGCTCATGGAGGCTGATCCCGAGCGCCTGCGGTTTCGCAATGCGTATAACGTCACCGGCATGAGCGTCACGCCGCGCGACATCGCCGCGCAAATTCGCAAACACGCGCCCTCCTTCGCCGTGGACTACCGCATCGACCCGCTACGCCAAGCGATCGCCGACTCCTGGCCGCAGTCGCTCGACGCCAATGCGGCGCGGGAAGATTGGGGGTTTGCGCCGCGCTTCGATCTCGCCGCCATGACGCGGGATATGCTCGCGCGTCTTGGCGCGGCCACAGATCCATTTGACGATCCGAATTCTGACGAGGTCCCCAATGCCAATGCAGGGTTTGGCTAAGGCGCTCGCCGCGCAGCTCGGCGAACTCTCGCAGGCCGGGCTGCTCAAGGGCGCGGAAAGCGTGCTCTGTGGCGTCGTTGCGCCGCGTGACGGCTACGGTCCGCGCTTTTTCATCGAAGGCGAAGGCGACAAGCCGTTCCTGCGCATGAACGCCAATAACTATCTCGGCATGTCGCTGCGCGAAGAGGTGATTGACGCCGAAGACGCGGCGGCGACGAACTATGGCGCCGGGCCCGGCGCGGTGCGCTTCATCAGCGGAACTTGGTCGCCTCACGTCGCCTTGGAGCGTCGGCTCGCCGCCTTTCATTCGCGTCCGGCCGCGATCATCTTTTCATCCGCCTATGCGGCGGTCACGGGACTCATTCCGCAGCTCGTCAGCAAGAAGACCGCCGTCATCAGCGACGAACTCAACCACAATTGCATCATCAACGCGATCTCGCTTGCGGCGCCTGCGGAGAAACGGATCTACAAACATCTTGATATGGGCGAACTCGAGCGATGTCTCGACGAGACCGCGAAATCATGCACCCGCGCCCTCATCGTGACCGACGGCGTGTTCAGCATGCGCGGCGATCACGCGCCGCTCGAACGCATCATGACGCTGGCGCGCAGTCGCGATAACGCCTTCGCGGAGGGCGCGATCGTCGTCGTCGACGATTCACATGGCGTCGGCGCGCTCGGCGCGACCGGGCGCGGCGTGGAGGAATATACGCGGTCAGCGCCGGTCGACATTCTGGTGGCGACGCTCGGCAAGGCCTTCGGCGTCAATGGCGGCTATGTCGTCGGCGACGAAATCCTCATCCGCTACTTGCGCGAGCGCTCGCCCTTCTACGTCTACTCCAACCCCATCACGCCGGCGGAAGCCGCCGCCGCGCATAAGGCGATCGACATCCTGGACAGTCCGAACGGCCTGTCGTTGCTCGAGCATCTGCGCGCCATGACCGCACGCTTCAAGGCGGGGCTTGTCAGGCTTGGCTTCGAGACGCTGCCCGGGGAGCATCCGGTCGCGCCGCTCGTGACCCGCGACAGCGCCCGCACCGTCGCGCTTGTCGAACATCTGCGCCGGCGCGGCGTTCTGGTTACGGGGCTGACCTATCCGGTCGTGCCGCGGGGCGACGAAGAAATCCGCTTCCAGATCAGCGCGGATCACACGGCCGCCGATATCGACGCGGCGTTGGCGGCGCTGGCCGAGGTGGCCGAGGCGAATGTTCCGCGGGCGCGGGCGAAGCCGATTTAGCGCGCTATTTACTGTGGCGGCGCCGCCTGATCTCGAGCGCGGCGACAGCCGAGGAAACATCCATGGACAGCGCGCGTTACCATAAGGCGAGCATCGGAAACCGCTTGCTTCAGCCGGAAACGCTGATGCTCGGCTACGGCTATGATCCGACGCTCTCGGAAGGCGCGGTTAAGCCGCCGGTGTTTCTGACGTCGACCTTCGTGTTTCGAACGGCCGAAGAGGGACGCGACTTCTTCGACTATATGGCCGGCCGTCGCGCGCCGCCGGAAGGCGAAGAATCCGGACTGGTCTATTCACGGTTTAACCATCCCAATCTCGAGATCGTCGAGGACCGCCTGGCGATCTACGAGCACGCCGAATGCGGTCTCGTCTTTTCCTCCGGCATGTCGGCGATCGTCACCACGATTCTTGCCTTCGCGCGCCCAGGAGAAACAATTCTGCGCAGCCGTCCGCTCTATGGCGGCACGGAAGTTCTCATCGACAAGACGCTGGCGCCGTTCGGGCTGACCGGCGTCGGTTTCACCGATGGGCTCGACGAAGACAATATCCGCGCCGCGGCCGCGCGCGCGATGGACGTCGGACGCATCGCGATGATCTTCATTGAGACGCCGTCCAATCCGATGAACAGCCTGGTCGATATCGCGCTGGTGCGACGCATCGCCGAAGACATCGCGGAACGACAGGACGCGAGGCCGGTCATTTGTTGCGACAACACGCTGCTCGGCCCCGTTTTCCAGTCGCCCCTCCGGCACGGCGCCGATTTGTCGCTCTATTCGCTGACGAAATATGTCGGCGGGCACAGCGATCTCATCGGCGGCGCGGTCGTCGGCTCCTGCGCGCATCTGAAGACCATTCGCGCGATGCGCAGCGCCATCGGCACGCAGCTCGACGCGCATTCCTGCTGGATGCTTGGCCGCTCGCTCGAGACATTGTCTTTGCGCATGAACCGGGCGGCGGAGAATGCGGCGATCGTCGCGGATTTTCTCGCCGCTCATCCCAGGGTGGCCCGCGTTCACTATCCGCCGCTGCTGCCGGCGGATCATCCCGAGCGCTTGTTGATGGCGCGCCAGTCGAGTTCCGCCGGCTCCACCTTTTCTTTCGAGGTCGTGGGCGGACAAGCCGAAGCCTTCGCCTTCCTCAACCGGCTGCAGATCTTCAAGCTCGCCGTCAGCCTCGGCGGCACCGAATCGTTGGTTTGTCATCCGACGACCACCGTGCATTCCGGACTCACCGAAGAGGCTCGGCGGGAAATCGGGATCACGCCCTCCCTTGTTCGCGCATCGATCGGCATCGAACATCCGGACGATCTTATCGCCGATCTGGCCCAGGCGTTCGAGCAAGGAAGCTTTGTCGAAGCGTCGGCGCCGCAAGCTGGGCGCTAAGCCCTGTTAATCGGGCGCCGCAGACATATCTATTCCAAGGAGCCCTTGTGGCCATGAACCGAGCTGAGACTGGACAATGAGAGTAGCGAAGGAAGTGCGAGACGACCGAACCGTTCTGAGCATCCAGGAGGATCGCATCGATGCGCACAACTCGGGCGAGCTCAAGGACGTGGTGCTAAAGACGCTCGAAGGCGGCGCTCAAAACGTCGTCATTGATTTGGCGCGCGTTCAATTCATCGACAGCTCCGGGCTGGGGGCGCTGCTCTCCGGCTACAAAAATGCGAGTTTGCGCTCGAGCGGGTTCGCTTTGGCGGGTCTGCAGCCGCGTGTCAGGTCGATGTTCGAACTGACGCGACTGCATCGTGTTTTCGATATCTATCCAAGCTTGCAGCTGGCGCTGAGCGCGTGAGTGCGCGAATGGGGTGGGCGGGGATCGAGATGTGCGAGACAATCGTCAATCTGGACATCGTCGTTCCCAACCAGACGCGATATCTGCGTTTCATTGGCGCAGTCGCCGAGCAGCTTGCGAAAGAGCTGGACGTTCCGGAGGACACGCGCGACACCCTCGCGTTTCACCTTAATCTTGCGCTGACCGAGGCCGTCGCCAACGCCATTCAATATAGCTCTGCGGCGAATTCGACCGACTCCGTTCGGATCTCCTTTTCGCTGGAGGACGCCGACCTTTTCGTTCGGGTTTTCGATCACGGCGGAGGTTTCGACCTTGCGGCTCTGCCGACGCCGGCGTTCGACGAACTTCGCGAACGCGGCCGCGGCATATTCTTCATTCGCTCTGTGATGGACTCTGTTCAATATCACAAGACGGAGTCGGGCAATGTTCTCGAAATGCGCAAGAAGATCGCCTAGCTGATGGTCGCCTGTGCTTCGCTCTCCGGACACATTGACGTCTGAAACGCCCCGCGTCGGGGACTGGGATTCTGCGGTGCGGGATTTCCTCCGCCGCGCCGGTCGCCGTTCTGGGCTGAATCTTTCCGGCGAGGCGCTTGACGCATTGCCCAAATCCTATCGCTACCTGGTGCCGGCTTGGCGCGCCGCGCGCGATCTCGCGCTGATCGCGGCCAACCGAGACGAGCGCGAGATCGTCGAATTGCGTCGGCTGCGCGGCCTCGGAGCCGATGTCGCCCGATATGAAATTCGCCTGATCGGCGCCAAAGACCATGCGCTGGATGAACTTCTGCCGATGCTGCAGAACCTCGGACTGCGCGTCGCAGATCAAATTCAGCTCGCACTCAATCTCAGCATCGGGCCGCGGTTTATTCGAAGCTTCATCGTCGAGCCCGCCATGCGGAGCGGCGCGAGCGTCGCGCGATCGCATGGTCGATTGTTGGAGGCGCTCAAAGCCGTGCTCTCAGCCGAGGTTGAGAGCGACGCCTTGAATGGCTTGATCCTGGTCACCCAGCTGGATTGGCGGCAGATTGATCTCTTTCGCGCCTACGGCAACTACTATCAGCAGCTCGGCCTGCGGATCGGACGCGCCCGCATTTATCGCGCGCTTTTGCACAGTCCGGCGGTCGCCCAGCTGCTCTATCGTTACTTCGAAGCGCGGTTCGAACCGGATCGCGGCGGACGCGACTCCTTTGAGATCGAGCTGGAGTCGCTCACGCCGATCAGGGCGCAGCTTGTCGACGTATTGGACAAGGTCACGGATAGCGGCGATGATCGCATTCTTCGCGACCTCTTCAATCTCATCGACGCGACGGTGCGCACCAACTTCTATTTTTGCGGCGATTGGGCGCGGAAGTTCATTGCTCTAAAGATCAGCAGTCTCGGCGTGTTCAACATGCCGGCTCCAAAGCCTATGGCGGAGATCTATGTTCATTCGCCCTCGATGGAAGGCGTGCATCTGCGGGGCGCCAAGGTGGCGCGCGGCGGGATACGCTGGTCCGACCGGCCCGAGGATTTTCGCGGCGAAGTCCTGGCGCTGATGCAGACTCAGATGATCAAGAACGCCCTCATCGTGCCGCAGGGCGCCAAGGGCGGCTTTGTTCTGAAACTTCCCTTTGTAGACGCGACGGAGCGCCAGCGCCTCGGGAAGGAGGCATATTCGCAATTCCTGCGCGGGCTTCTCGATCTCACCGACAATCTGAAAGATTCACAGATCGTCCGGCCGCCGGCGCTCGTCGCCTATGACGGCCCTGATCCTTATCTCGTCGTCGCGGCCGACAAGGGCACCGCCACCTGGGCCGACGTCGCCAATGAGATTTCGCAATCCTACGACTTCTGGCTCGGCGACGCCTTCGCGAGCGGCGGCGTACATGGCTATCATCATAAGCGACTGGGCATTACCGCGCGCGGCGCCTGGGTCTGCGTAAGACGACACTTCCATGAACTCGGCCGCAATGTCGATGCGGAGCCGATGACCGTCGTCGGCGTCGGCTCCATGGATGGCGACGTCTTCGGCAACGGCATGCTGCACACGCCGAACATTCGGCTGCTGGGCGCGTTCGACGGTCAGTACATCTTCATCGACCCCAACCCGGATCCGCTCGTTTCTTTCGCCGAGCGACGCCGTCTGTTCCAACTGCCGCAGTCGACGTGGCGCGACTACAACCCGGCGCTGCTCTCACGCGGTGGAGGCGTCTATCGGCGCGACGCCAAGGATATACCGCTAAGCCCCGAGGTGCGGGCGTGGCTTGGCGTGCGGCATAGCGCGATCGACGGCGAAGCGCTGGTCCGCTGGCTCTTGATCGCGCCCGTGGATCTGTTGTGGATGGGCGGGGTCGGCACTTATGTCAAGGCGAGCTCGGAGACGAATGAAAGCGTCGGCGATCGCGTCAACGACGGCGCGCGCGTCGATGCGCTGCAGCTTCGCGCCAAGGTCGTTGGCGAAGGCGCCAACCTCGCCTTTACGCAGCGGGGACGCATTGAATACGCCCTGAGAGGCGGCCGGATCAATACCGACGCGGTCGATAATTCGGCGGGCGTTGATCTCTCCGATCACGAAGTCAATTTGAAGACTCTGCTGCACACGCGGCCGGACCAAGACACGCCAGACGTCGCAGATCCCAATCGCTTGCTCGAATCCCTCACCGAGGAGGTTTGCGCGTCCGTATTGCAGGACAACGACCGACAGAGCCTTTGCCTGTCATTGGACCAAGCGCGGTGCCGCATCAATCTCGATCCCTTCATGGATCTCGCGGAGCAACTTGAAAACGCCGGCTATGTCAATGCAGCGGCAGAAGCCTTCCCGACACGAAAAGATGTCTCGGCGCGCGAGACGAAGGAGCTGACTCGACCGGAGCTCGCCTTGCTGATGGCCAGTTCGAAGCTGGCGCTAAAGCAGAGGCTGCTGGAGGACGAGGCGTTTCTGCAGGGTTCCTGGTCGTATGAATTTCTGGCGAGCTATTTTCCCGAATATCTGCGGTCTCATTTTTCGGAGCGGATCAGGAGTCATTCGCTCGCGCGGGACATCGCCGTCACGATGATCTGCAACAAGGTCGTCGATCAGGCGGGAGTTTGCTTCCTGCTGCTGGGCGAGGGATTGGTCCCAACTCTGCTCAGCTATGCCGTCAAGCTCTATCTGTCCTTCGATCGAATCTTCGAGGGCGACCGATGGCGCGCCAGTTTTCGCGAAAGCCGCGAATTGGACGCCGCGCGTCAGTATGGGCTGATCCTCCAGCTCGAAGCGGCTTTGGCGTATATGTGCAACTGGGCCATGCGACGCGGGCATCGGCTGAGCCCAGACGACGAAGACATCGAGCGCTGGCGTTCCGATCTGCGCGCCTATCGCGAACGCGTAGGCGTGAGCGAAGCGCCGGGCGATCCGTCCGCGGCGGCGCCCTATTTCGATCGGCTGCGGGATTTTCCTTTCCTCGTCGCGCTGACCCGCGAATCGGGAGCGGATATGCGAGTCGCCGGCGCATATTTTGATAAGGCCGCCACGCTATTTGGATTGCAAAAGCTGGCCGCCCTTCTCGCGGACGTGAAGCCGAGAGACCTTTGGGAGCAGCAGTTGCAGGCCGCGCTCGACGCGCGAATGCGGGACGCGTCCGCGCGCATCGCGTCCATGCAGTTGCTGAGCGGCGTCGCCGACGCGCGGGCTTTGTTTCGACATGTCGGGCTCGAGTTTCGCCTCGCCGGGCTTGAGCGGCTGGTGTTCAAACTGGAGGCGTCGCTCTTAACGACGCTGATGCCCTTCGCAGCCTTCGTCGCCGAGCTGAACGCGCTGGTCGATGCGTGCGACGCCGCATATCGCAGCCGCTCGGCGGGGGACGCGGACAGGGCGCGGAAGCCAAGCCGCGCGTCCTCGGACGCAGGAGCTTCGTAGCGCATGGAAACCGTCGCGGCCGATCGCGCCATTCTCGACGCTTTCGATGAGGCTCTTTGCATCCTCGAGGCTTCAGGCGCCCTGCGATCGATGAACCGAGCCGCCGAACGTCTCACCGGCTATTGCGAGAGGGAGCTTCGCGGCCAGCCTTTCTTTCCGCGGCTTCTCGCGCCAGACGCCGATGATTGCGCGCCTCCGACGCCGTCGCCGCGCGCCCGCGAGCGGCTGTCCCTGCGCATACGGCGCAAGGATGGACGAACGCTTGACGTGCGCTGCGAAATTGACGCGCTTTCCGGCAATGGCGATGGCGGATCGTTGGTCAAACTTCGTTCGCTCGACGGGCCGAATGAGCCAAATGCGCTCGTCGAGACGACGAAAAAGCTGGATACCATCTTCGGCGGCATGGTCGATGGTCTCGTCGTGATCAACGAGGCCGGCGACATATTGCTCTTCAGCAGAGGCGCGGAGAAGCTGTTCGGCTACCGCGCCGAGGAAGCGCTCGGAAGAAACGTCAAGCTGCTGATGCCGTCGCCCTATCGCGAGGCGCATGACGGCTACCTCTCGGCCTACAAGGAAACCGGCGTCAAGAAGATCATCGGCGTCGGCCGCGAGGTGGTCGGCCGGCGCAAGAACGGCACGACCTTCCCGATGTATCTCTCGATCGGCGAAATCCGGCTCGACGGCACGCGCTACTTCGTCGGCGTCACCCATGATCTGACCCGGCTCAAGCGCGCCGAAGATCGGCTGTTGACGCTCTCCGCCGCCGTCGAACAAAGTCCGATCGCGGTGATGATCACCAATAAGGATGGCGAGATCGAATATGTGAACAGCCGTTTCGCCAGCCTCACCGGCTATCCGCCGCATGAGCTCATCGGCCGGAATCCGCGGATGCTTCAGTCGAAGCGGACCGAGGGCGATCAATATCGGCGGCTTTGGGAGAGCATTCGCGCCGGCGTCGAATGGCGCGGTCAGATCCAGGACAGAAGAAAGGACGGCAAGCTCTATTGGGCCTCCGAAATCATCACGCCGCTGCGCAATGCGAACGGCGAGATCACGCATTATCTGGCCATTCAGCAGGATATCACCGAACAGAAGCGCGACAAGGAGGCGCTGTTCGAGAGCGAACAGCGTTTCCGGCAGATCGCCGACATGGCCGGCGATTGGCTGTGGGAGCAGGACCCGGACGGCCGCTACACGTATAGCAGCGGCGCCGTCGAGGACGTGCTCGGCATGACGCCCGAAGAGGTCGTCGGCAAGACCTATCTCGATCTCTTCGCCAAGGAGAGCGCGGAAGACGCCGCTCTCAAGACGGCGCCGAGCGCCATCGCGCTGCGCCGGGCCTTCCATCGCGTCGTCAACCACTATCGGCACAAGAACGACGGCGACGTCTTCACCGAGTCGACCGGCGCGCCGATCTTCGACGAAGCCGGCCGACTGGTGAAATGGCGCGGCGTCGACCACAACATCACCTCGCGCAAGACGTTCGAAGACGCGCTGCGCGTGCGCAACCGCGCCATCGAATCCGTCCCGATCGGCATTGCGGTCTGGGACGCGCAGGCGCCCCGCGTTCCCAACATCTACGTCAATCCGGCGCTGAGCCGGATCACCGGCTTCACCCGCGAAGAGCTGCTCGGACACAGCTTGCATCTGCTGCGCGGGCCGGAGACGGATCCTGCGGCGCTCGAAGAGATCCGCAACGCCATCGTTCATCGCGCCAGCTGCCAGGTGGTGGTGAAATTCTACCGCAAGGACGGCAGCTCCTTCTGGGACGAGCTCTCCATCTCGCCGGTCGCCAATGAGGCGGGACGCATCACCCATTTCGTCAGCGTCCACGCCGACATTTCCGATCGGCGGCGCGTGGAAGAGAATCGCCACGAACTGGAAATCGCCAAGCAGATCCAGCTGTCGCTGCTGCCGAACGCGCCGCTGCGCACCCCGCATATGGAGATCGCCGGAATCTGCGTGCCGGCGACGCATGTCGGCGGCGATTATTTCGACTATTTCGAGAATTCCGGCGTGATCGACATCGTCATCGCCGACGTTTCCGGCCATAGCGTCGGCGCCGCGCTGATCATGACCGAAGTGCGCAGCACGCTGCGCGCCGAAACGCGAAAGGCGACCAACGCCTTGAGCGGGCCGGCGGAGCTGTTGCGCGACCTCAATGAGCTGCTGCACGAGGACCTGACCGCCGCGGACCTCTTCATCACCATGTTCTATTGCCGCTTCCTGCCGCAGACGCGCACGCTGCAATACGCCAACGCCGGCCAAAATCCGCCGCTGCTGCTGCGCGCGGACGGCGCCGTGTGCGTGCAGCTCGACGCCGACGGCCTGGTGCTCGGCGTCGTGCGAGCGGTCGACTTCAAGGAGGGAAGCCTCGAACTCGCCGCGGGCGACAAGCTGCTGTTCTACACCGATGGAATCACCGAGGCGCAAAACCGCCAGGGCGACTTTTTTGGGCTCGAACGCCTGTCCGCCGCGTTCATGCAGCATCGCCGCCTCTCGCCGCGCGACCTCATCAAGGCGGTGCTCGCCGACGTGCGCGCCTTCCGCGGCGAGGCGCCGGCGTCGGACGACGTCGCCATGGTGGTGGCGCAAGTGCGCTGATGTCGAAACGATGACCTCAAGGATCGACGGTCAGCATTTTCCCGGCTTTGTTCGCGGCGATCCACCTGTTCAGTTCAGCGACATGACTACGCTCTTCTGCGACAAACTCCTCGGCGAGGGTCTTGATCTCGGGGTCGGTCGTCGTGTCGAGGACATGTTTGTAATAATCGAGTCCTGCCGTTTCCGCGTCGAGCGCAATCTCAAGAGCCTTTTCGCGTCCAATAAACGGATCGGCGGCCCAGATCGCCGCTGTCTCCGGGCTCTCCAATCCGGGCCATACGAATTCATCCGGCTTCATCTTTGGCAGTTCGCGAAAGCCGCCGCGGGCCTGCGCCTCGGCCAGGTGCAGTCTGGAATAATCCGCCAATCGACGAAACAGTTTGCCGACTTCGTGATTGCCGCCTGACTCCATGGCGTCGGCCAATTCCCCGTAGCGGCTGGCCGCTTCGAATTCGAGATGGATTGCATAAGCGAGAAATTCCTCGACCGATTCCATGTCTCCCCCTCGCGCGCTGAACTCAGATTTGCAAGCGAGCGGCGGCCAAAAAGGCCGCCCCCGCCTCAAGCCGATTAGGCTCCTCGCTCAAGCGTTGGCGCTTGGCGGGTTCTTTATCGTCCATTCTTCGCGCGTGATCCAGGCTTCGAGAATTTTGACATGCTCGGCCTCTTCCTTGACGAATTCCTTCGCCATCGCTTCGATCTCCGGCGATTTGGTTTTGGCGGCGACGGCCCGATAGAACTCGTAGCCTCGCCGTTCGCCCTGCAGGGCGGCTTTCAAGCCGTCGAGCCGCGATAGCGTTGGATCGGCGGCCCAGATTTCGGTGCGCTCCGGGGTCGCATGATTTGGCCACACGTAATCGGGCGGAATGACCGCCGAAAGGTCGATCGATCCCGCGCGCTTCCTGGCCTCGGCGAGATGCAGACGTGAAAAGCCGGCGAGCTGTCGAAACAGTTTGGCGACTTCCGCGTTGCCGCAGCTTTCCATCATGCCCG
Source organism: Methylocystis sp. SC2 (assembly GCF_000304315.1). NCBI lineage: Bacteria > Pseudomonadati > Pseudomonadota > Alphaproteobacteria > Hyphomicrobiales > Methylocystaceae > Methylocystis > Methylocystis hydrogenophila. Next base: position 2,835,855 of record NC_018485.1, read on the forward strand.
CGAGTTCGTCGAAATGGATCGCCGCGTCCTCTTCGACCTTGACAGCGTATCCGATGAATTCATCCACCGTGGCGATCTCGATGCCGCCGGTGAAGCGCTTCGCGGCATGGGTGATATGGGCGCCTTGCGCCGGCAGCGTTTGATCGCCCTCGAACTTGACGAGGATGTCCTCGTTACGGACGAAACACTGGCACGCCAGGCGATAGCGCGGCGGCATGTCGCTCACTTCGGCGGCCTCGATCTCGGCTTTGGTGATCTTGCCGAGCTGGCGCAGCATCTCCTTTTCCTTCTCGGTCAGCGCGATCCCGTATTTGGGATTGCGACTGAGTTGCGTGACCTCGACAAGGCAGGAGCCGCATTCGCCGTCCTGACAGTCGAAGGGAATGGGGATTTTATGGGCCTTGGCCACAGCCAGGATCGTGCCCCGGTCTCCAGCGATCGCATAGACAGTAATGTCTCGCGCAAGGACGGGTGATGAGAATGTCACGTTGGCCACGATTTTCGCTCCCTTTTGTCTGAACTCAGACATGGTTCGGCGTTTAAGGGACAAGCCGGGTCAAACGTAAGCTCACCGGAGTTGTTCTGAGCGGCGGCCGGGCCCGTTATCTTGCCGGAGACTTGGCAAAGCAGAAATCTCGCCAATTAATACGATGCGCTGTAGGACGCATTGTCGCACGCGTGCGGTATTACTGATGCGCGCGACGGCGCTGACGCGACTCCGATCATTGCGGCGGGGCGACGGCGCGACCGATTGCGTGGCCATGGCGGCGCTGAAAACGCGCCGATAAGGGCGCGCGAGCGGTCCGGGACGCCCCCGGCCGTCGCTGGCCGCAGCGCAAAGAAGTGTCTTCGACGGCCGGTTTCTCCCGGACACGGATCGCGTCGTCTCGCCGCCTCCGGGCTGAGGGAGCCGCTCCCCATCGTTCGGGTAACCGACGCCTGCGCCATCCTCGCACCGCGTCATGGCCGCGCTTGTCGCGGCCATCCACGCGACGACGTGCTGAGATGTGAGAGCATGAGCCGAACGCGCCTTTTCGGCGTGAATCTTCGCGATGTCCTGGCGTGGATGGCCGGGACCAGCCCGGCCATGACAACTGAAATGGAGCTAAATAAACCTGAGTTCCGACTCCTGCGTGGCTGAGCAGGCTGCAGGTTTCGAAAATCAATTCGCATCGGCTGGGGACAATAACACCGGCGATTTAAATGTGGCTCGCCGGCAAGCGCGCGCGTCGGGAATGTCAGTTTGCTTGCGCATTCCCAACCGTCGATTGTTCACGCGAGGGCCATGCTTGATGCCGGCCGCCGGAACAATGCCTTGAGGCGTCTCCGTCGGTCGTTCCGAAGCGCGTCGCAGTCCGGGAAACGTTAAACTGATATTCGGCGCCCGACCGCGCAGCCGCCGATGTCGCGATATGTGTTGCGTAATCTCCGTGGCAGCGTCACGCCGATTCCCCCTATTGGAACCACGCGGAGATTACGCCGTTCTCAAATTCAAACCGCTACCGTTACGTTACGCCACATTTTGATTTTAAGCGATTCCTTATCGATCACATGTGATCGGGAAGCGCTCTAGGTGTTTTCTCTGATGGCGAAGTGATTGTGATCCGGGTCGTCAAAATATGACAGGAGAACGCCTTCTCCTTGAGGTTCGGGGTCGGTCACGACGACGCCCTTCGCCCTCAAATTGGCGACGGCTTTCTTAATGTCGGTGACGACGAAAGTCGTCACCTCGTATTTTGGCTCTTTTGTTGGCCCCTCCTTGGCCGCTTTTGTCGGGGGGGAGCTATTCAGCCCGATTTGAAAACGGGGCAACTCGTTAGAATATACCTGCGCCCAGTAGTTCTTGACGAAATATTTTTCGTTGAGCTCCAAATCTAATTTTTCTTTATACCAGGCGATGCTTGCATCCTGGTTCGTGACGTCGACCCTCACGAGGAGTTCATACTCTTGGAATACGGCAGTCAGGCTCATGATAACCTCTTTGGCAGTACAGGTTGGAGGAGATATTTACAACGTTTCCAGCATAGAAATAGGGGGTAATCGCGCGCCAATAACAAACTGCGCGTTGTTTCTATAATATTCGTGCGGTTTGTCAATGGCTTGGGGAAGAGCGCCCGTTCGTCTGAGGCGGATATAGTGTAAACAAGTTTGATTATATTTGCGTGACGACTGACGTTCAGCGCCCGATCCGCTCCGCCCTCATGCGCGCATCGGGGGAGTGGGCGCGCCTTGCGCGGCCGCGGCGACGGTCCCGCCATCCCTCTTGACGCGGCGCTTGCGCAGCCAATTTCACCGAGATGCGCCCAGCGCGAGCGAGGGTCAGACGATGACGATTTATCGTGTTCGCGAAGTCA